>CAUWMI010000052.1:0-13995 GCA_963559755.1 uncultured Slackia sp.
CGTTTACCCAAGGAGGAGAACAATGAGCTTTCTGCCTATGGAGGCAATTTGGATTATTGCCGCTATCATCGTCATCATCATCGTTGCGTTTATCGCAAAGGGCTTCATCGACGAGATGAAGAAGAAATAGTGCACGGCCCCGCTCATTTGACGAAAAAATGACGCGGAGGTTTGACAAAGCGATGTATTCGGGCGGGATATGTCCTTTTAGGGGCATGTCCCGCCTTTGCGTTATCTATCATGGGAGCCATTATGAACTCACGTGACGAACAACCTTATCGCGGCAGACACGCACGCCCCGCTTCGGGCGCGCCTCAAGATGCCCGCCACGGCATGCCCACCGGCGCTCCGAGCAATGGCCGCCGTGTGCCGCCCGCGTCAAGCGCCTCTGGCTCGGCGGATTTCGGTGCGCGCCAGGGTCAGCAAGGCGGACGGATGCCTTTCCAGGCATCATCCGCGCACGCTCGCTCTCAGCAGTCCGGGCGTGTGGCTGGCCGACAAGCGCAGCCTGCAACCGGCTCCACCCGGCAAGCGAGCGGAGCTTCTCCCGTGGCTGGCTCTGCGCGTCAGGCACGTGTGGCAAACGGCACGCGCGCGTCGCAGGGGCGCTTCTCGCAGATGCCCTCTGGTGGTGCATCGCAGGGCCGACCCGCCTCGCGTGGCGTTTTACCTCCCGTCAATCCTCCCGCTGACCAGTGGGATATGGGCGGCGTTTCCGCCGATGCCTCGCAAAATTTCAGCTCCTACTCGCGCGCCAACTATGGCCGCCAGATGATGGATTCGCGCAACCGGGGCAAGCGTCGCGTATGGACGGTTGTCTTGGTGGTCGCTTCGCTCGTACTGGTGGCGTGCCTTGCAATTTTGGGCGTTATCGCGTGGGGCTACTACAGCGGCACCAAGACCTATGACGAAATCGCCCAGAGCGCCAACGTCGCCACCGAAGCCAACGCGCTCGCCGACATGACGGTCGATTGGGATGCGCTTCTGGCCCAGAACCCTGATACCGTCGCGTGGATCTACATGCCGGGCACCTCCATCGACTACCCCGTGGTGCGGGGCGATTCCGATGAGGAGTACCTGCGTAAAGATTTCGCGGGCAATCAGGGCGGCATCGTGAGCAAGGGTGCCATCTTCCTCTCCGTAGTGAACACGCCGGATTTCTCCGATGACAACAACTTCATCTACGGTCACAACATGAACGACGACACGATGTTCGCGCACCTCGTGGCCATGGAGGATCAGGCGACTTTTGATGCCGCGCGCACGTTCTACGTGTTCACGCCTACCTGCAACTATCGCTGCACCACGCTCGCGCTGGATGTGGTGGCCAACACCGAGACGTCCATCATCCAACCGACGTTCGCCGATTCATCGGCCCTCGCCGCCTACGCCCAGGAGCGCATGGATGCGGCGAGCGCCAAGGCGACCGATGTCGACCTGGGCAGTATCTCAAAGCTGTTCACGCTCATCACCTGCGGCGATGATTACGCGACTACGCGCGCGGTGCTGTTTGGCGGCGTGGTGGAAACCGCGGTGCCTTCGAACGCCCAGGCGGCCAATGCCCAAGATGCGGGCGATCAAGGCGATCAGGCCAGCCAGCAGGAGGGCGGCCAGGCCGACGATGCTTCGGGCGAAGGCACAGATGCTGCGTCCGACAATGCGTCGGACGGCAGCGAGGAAGACCAACAGGCGGCATAGCGCGCCTGAGACATTCGAGAGAGAAAGAGGGTAGACACCTGTGGCAACGTCCATCTTTCCCGGCGAGGCGCCGGATCGTCCCGAGGAGGAATGCGCGGTATTCGGCGTGTATTCCCAGACCGACGACGTTGCAAGGCTCACGTGCTTCGGCCTGCAGGCGCTGCAACATCGCGGCCAGGAGAGCGCCGGCATCGCGGTGGGCGACGGCGAGACCGTGACCGTCACCAAGGATTTGGGTCTGGTCACGCAGGTGTTCGACGAGAGTGCGCTCGCGGCGCTCAAGGGGCGCGTTGCGGTGGGCCATTGCCGCTACGCCACGAGCGGCGGCGCCTCGTGGATGAGCGCGCAGCCCCACATGTCTGCCATCGACGAGGTGCTCATCGCGCTCGCGCACAACGGCACGCTCGTGAACACCAACAGCATCCGTGCCGATCTCATCGCCAAGGGAATCCAGTTCCGTTCCAACACCGATAGCGAGGTGGCCTGCCAGGTCATCGGCTACGTGACGCGCGAGACGCATCATCTGACCGACGGCATCCAGCGCGCCATGGAAACCATCGAGGGCGCCTACGCCATGGTGCTCGCCAGCCCCACGGCGCTCTATGCGTTCCGCGACCCGCACGGCATTCGCCCGCTGTGCCTGGGCAAACTGCCCGATGACCGCGGCTGGGTGGTATCGTCCGAAACCTGCGGCCTCGACATCGTGGGCGCTGAATTCGTGCGCGACGTGAACCCCGGCGAGATCATTCGCATCAACGAGACGGGCATCTCCACGCTGCAGGCCGTCCAGCCCCGCGAGCCGCGCGGCTGCATCTTTGAGTACGTGTACTTTGCCCGCCCCGACTCCGTGATTGACGGGCAGAGCGTGTATCAGGCGCGCCGCGCAATGGGCCGCGTTCTGGCGCGCGAGGCCCCGGTGGATGCCGACCTAGTGCTGGGCGTGCCCGACTCCGGCGTGCCGGGTGCGTTGGGCTACGCCGAGGCAAGCGGCCTTGAGTTCACCGACGGCATCGTGAAGAACCGCTATGTGGGCCGCACATTTATTCAGCCCACGCAGGAAATGCGCCAGATGGGCATCCGCATCAAACTCAATCCGCTGCCCAGCGTGCTGCGCGGCAAGCGCATCGTGGTGATTGACGACAGCATCGTGCGCGGCAACACCTCCAAGAAGCTGGTGGATATGCTGCGTGCGGCGGGCGCGATCGAGGTGCATCTGCGCATCGTGAGCCCCGAGGTCATGTGGCCGTGCTTCTACGGCATCGACACCGCCACGCAAGATCAGCTGATAGCTGCTAATATGACCAATGAGGAAATGTGCGCGTTCATCGGGTGCGATTCGCTGGCGTTCATCTCGCTTGCGGGCCTGCGCGAGGCGTGCGGGAACGCTCAGCATAAGACGTTCTGCGAGGCGTGCTTCACGGGCGAGTACCCCGTGGCGCTGCCCGAATCCATCACCAAGACCGCGTTTCTGACGAAAGGGGAATAAGTCATGAGCCAGATCACGTACGCCGATGCCGGTGTGGATATCGAAGAGGGCGCCGCTGCGGTAGACGCCATCAAAGAAGCGGTGCATTCCACCTATCGTCCCGAGGTCATCGGCGACATCGGCGGGTTCGGCGGCCTGTTCAGTGCTGCGGCCTGCAAAGACATGGAAGACCCCATCCTCATCTCCGGTACCGACGGCGTAGGCACCAAGCTCAAGCTGGCGCAGCTTCTGGGCAAGCATGACACCGTGGGCATCGACCTGGTTGCCATGTGCGTGAACGACATTCTGGCCGCCGGCGCCGAGCCGCTGTTCTTCCTGGACTACATCGCCATTGGCAAGCTGCGCCGTGAACACGTTGCGACCGTGGTGGGCGGCATTGCCGAGGGCTGCCGTCAGGCGGGTTGCGCGCTCATCGGCGGCGAGATGGCTGAGCATCCCGGTGTTATGGATCCCGATGATTACGACCTTTCCGGTTTCACCGTGGGCGTGGTGGACCGCCCCAAGATGATTGGGCCCGAGAAGGTGTGCGAGGGCGACGTGGTGATTGGCCTCAAGTCCAGCGGCTTCCACTCCAATGGCTATTCGCTCGTGCGCAAGGTCATGGTGGAGGGCAAGACGGCTGAGGATCTGGCCGCGTGCCCGCCCGAACTGGGTGGCGTGAGCCTGGGCGAGGCGATGCTGGCCCCCACGCGCATCTACGTGAAGCCCGTGCTTTCCTGCCTGCGCGCGCTGCCGGGCGCCGTGCATGCGCTCGCGCACATTACGGGTGGCGGCATGACCGAGAACCTCAACCGCGCGCTGCCGAGCACGCTGGATGCCCTGGTGGATGACAAGTCCTGGCCGGTGCCGCCCATCGTGCAGATGGCGGTGGAGGCCGCGGGCCTCACGCGCGAGGAGGCGCTCAAGACCTTCAACCTGGGTATTGGCATGGCTCTCATCGTGGATGCGTCCCAGGTGGATACCGTTATGGCGCAGCTGCGCGAAGACGGCGAGGACCCGCTGGTCATCGGCAAGATCGTACCGGGCTCGGGCGAGGTTCGTTACGAGGAATAACCGCTCGAAAGGGCGTTCATTGAAGAAGGCGAGCATTGATGTTCGCCCTCTTTTTTGTCCCGCCTCTTGCGCAGTGCCCTCGGTGCATTCCTGGGTATTCGACGATGCTTTTCGTTTGATGGCGGATGCGTTTGGTTTCTTGAGCGATTTTGGGTGATAATGGGCAGCTGATGGATATGTGTCATACGTGCGGCATTAGTTGATGGGAGATGTGCTCATGACGGTTAAACTCGGCGTTCTCATTTCGGGTTCGGGAACCAATCTGCAGGCGATTATCGATGCGATTGCGGAAGGCTCGCTCGACGCGGAGATTCGTGTGGTCATCTCCAGCCGCCCCGACGCATATGGCCTGGTGCGCGCCAAGGAAGCGGGCATCCAGACCATCGCGCTGTCCAAGGACGTCTATGCCGACCCCGACATCGCTAACGAGGCCATTGCGACGGAGCTTGTGCATGCGGGCTGCGACTACGTGGTGATGGCGGGCTATATGCGCATGCTGGGCGAGGCGGTGCTGGTGGCGTTCCCCGACCGCGTGCTCAACTTGCATCCCGCGCTGCTTCCTTCGTTCAAGGGGGCGCACGCCATCCGCGATGCGTACGATGCGGGCGTGAAGGTGACGGGCGTGACCGTGCACTTCGCCAACGCCGAGTATGACAAGGGCCCCATTGTGGCACAGCGCGCGGTGGACGTTGCCGAGGACGACACGCTTGACACGCTGGAAGCCAAGATTCACGAGGTCGAGCACGAGCTGTACCCCGAGGTTCTGCGCTGGATTGCCGCCGGTCGCGTGACCGTGGGCGATGACCGCAAGGTGTACATTTCATAGAAGCATCGGCCAGGGGTTCAAAACCCATCAAATTTGCAACGCATTAATCAAATGGGTGAAGTTTTGAACCCTTTGACTTCAAAAAGCGCAGAGCTTGGAAGAGCCGAGAATTTGTGACCAGGCATTATAAGAATCTGAACCCATTGCATATTTTCCGCATGAGAAGCAATGGGTTCAAAACTTCTTAAAATTGCAGATTGCTTGCAAATAATGGAAGTTTTGAACCCGGCAACGATGGTTGCGTCAGCGTATTGAACGGAAACGATAGTTTGCCTCAGCTTGAGGGGGATGTCTATGCGCAAAGAGATACTGCTAGGAATCGCAAAAGCCCTGAGAGAGGGAACCGCGGTACAACTGCGTCCGGAGGATTTCCCGTGCTTTTCCGCCGAGGCTGCGATTGAGGATCCGCGCACGTCGCCCGAGGCGTTGGCGCGCATTGCCGCATCGCTCGGGTCGGAAGATGCTTGCGTGTTCGAGCGTGCCGCCCGTGCGATCGACGAAGGCGATATAGCCTGGCTCGGCTTCAAGGTGGTCACCGATGCCGCGGCGGCGCAGGCCAACGTGGACAACGAAGTCACTAAGAAATACGGCGATGTGGGCAGCGCCGATGGTCGCGACCTGGTGTTTTTCTGCAACGATGCCAAGGAGGTCGTTACGGGCCGCCCGTATTCACCGCGTGATCTGTTCCAGATGAAGGATGTCACGCGCGGCCCCTCAATGCACAACGACCAGTTCGACGGGCTCACGTGGACATCGGTTCCGCTCTTCGACTCCGTGAAGGTGTGGCTTGCCGGTGCGAGCGACGTGGCCGTGGAGGTGGCGGCGCTTGCTCGCCATGTGGGCTTTGAGGTCGAAGTACTCGACGACGACGCGAGCTACCTCACCGAGGCACGATTCCCCGATGCTGCGCGCACGCTGCTGGCCTCGTTCGAGGAGCTTGATTCGCATGTGCCCGCGCCATCCGACTACGTATGCGTGCTCACGCGCGGCCACATGCACGACCCTGAAAGCTGCCTGTGGGCGGTGCGCCATGGCGTGCATTACGTGGGCATGATGGGGTGCAAGGGCAAGAATAACCGCGTGCACGATCTGTGCATCGAGGGCGGTATGACCGAGGAGCAATGGGAGAGTGTCAAACGACCCATCGGTCTCAAGTTCGGCGCCAAGACGCCCGCCGAGCTCGCCATCGCCATCGTGGCGGAGCTCGTAGACGTGCGCTATCGCCAGCGTTACAGCGCAGAGGCGCGCGCCAAGCACGAGGCTGATCTTGGGCGCTGACGGCGGGCGCTTCAGTACCAGACATGGGTCGGGTTGCGCGTTCTGCGCCACCCGACCTATTGGGTCTAACGGGCCGTTTTAGAGGGCACGCGGCAATGGCCTTCCGAACATCCGACTTTTTCGCGCATGATTACGTTGCGGCTCTCGTCTGCGCATACGCCGCGTATAATCGTGAGGTCAGAACAACCACAATCAAGAAGGGAAGGCGGCGGCATGGGAAATCCCCAAGTCAAGCGAGCGCTCGTTTCGGTCACGGACAAAACCGGCGTGGCTGAGTTCGCGAAAGCGCTCCATGATGAGTTCGGCGTTGAAATCGTGTCCACGGGCGGCACGGCAAAGGCGATTGAGGCGGCGGGCGTGCCCGTTCGTCCCATCGACGATCTGACCGGCTTCCCCGAGATGATGGATGGCCGCGTCAAGACGCTTCATCCCAAGGTGCACGGCGGCCTGCTCGCCAAGCGCGACAACCCTGAGCACATGCGCCAGGCCGAGGAGCACGGCATCGGCATGATCGACATGGTGGTGGTGAACCTCTACGCGTTCGAGAAGACGGTGGAGTCCGGCGCCGACTTCGACACCTGCATCGAGAACATCGACATCGGAGGTCCCTCCATGCTGCGTTCCGCGGCGAAGAACCACGCCTCCGTCGCGGTGGTCACCGATCCCGCCAGCTATGACGCCATCCTTGAAGAGATGCGCGCCAACGACGGCTGCACCACGCTGGAAACCCGCCGCAAGCTGGCGCTCCGCGTGTTCCAGACCACCAACGCCTACGACGGTGCCATCGCACGCTGGCTTGAGGGGCAGCTCGGCGAAGGGGCGGCATGGCCCACCGAACCTCCTGCGGAATGCGACCTGCACCTGGTCAAGCAGCAGGGCCTGCGCTACGGCGAGAACCCGCATCAGACCGCGGCATTCTATCGCCTGGACGATTTCGCCACGCCGCACAGCTTGGTGAATGCCGAGCAGCTCAACGGCAAGGAACTCTCGTACAACAACATTCTCGACACCGATGCCTGCTGGTCGCTCGTGCGCGAGTTCGACGAGCCCGCCGTGGTCATCCTGAAGCATCAGAATCCCTGCGGCAGCGCCGTGGCCGCCACCGTGGCCGAGGCCTACGACAAGGCGTTCGCATGCGATCCCAAGAGCGCATTCGGCGGCATCATCGCGGCCAACGTGGAGGTGTCGCTCGAGATGATCGAGCACATGAACGCTAACAAGCAGTTCGTCGAGGTGCTCATCGCGCCTTCGTACGAGCCCGCCGCGCTCGAGCTGCTGCAGCAGAAGAAGAACCTGCGCGTGCTGCGCACCGGCGGCGTGGATGCGCCTGCTGCCATCGAGTTCCGCAGCGTGGACGGCGGCATGCTGGCCCAGTGCGTGGACCGCGTGAACGAGGACCCCGCCGAGTTCACCGTGCCCACCAAGCGCAAGCCCACTGACGACGAGATGCATGAGCTTTTGTTTGCGTGGAAGGTGTGCAAGGGCGTGAAGTCCAACGCCATCCTCGTGTCCAAGGATCATGCAGGCATTGGCATGGGCCCCGGCCAGCCCAACCGCGTGGATTCCGCGCGTCTGGCCTGCGAGCGCGCGCATGAGGCGTGCGAGCGTATGGGCGTCGAAGCCACCGGCCTTGTTGCTGCATCCGATGCGTTCTTCCCGTTCCGCGATAACATCGACACGCTGGCGAGCTACGGCGTGACCGCCATCATCCAGCCCGGCGGCAGCGTGCGCGATGAGGAGAGCATCCAGGCGTGCGACGAGTACGGCATCGCCATGGTGTTCACTGGGCATCGTCACTTCCGCCACTAGTTTTGGTTGCGCCGCCCGAAAGGGCGGCGCTTTTTATTGCATCGCTTCTTCCACAGCGGCGGCGAAATCGTTGTACATGCCGCCTACTTTGGAGCCGCTGAAGGCCTTGACCACGTTGCCCTCGGCATCGATGACCAGGGTGTAGGGGATTCCGCTGGTGGGGTAGGCACTCTGCACGGCGTAATCCTCATCAAGCACCCAGGTGAAATCGTAAGAATTCTCAGCCACGAAATCCTCGACCGTCGCGGCATTCTCGCCGCAATTCACCAGGATGGCCTCCACGTCCTCATAATCCTGAACCACCTGCGCGATATCAGGCATCTCTTCGATGCAGTAGGGACACCACGTTGCCCAGAAGCTCAAAATGACCACGTGGCCGCGGGAATCGGAAAGCTGACGCTGGGTGCCATCCGTCAGATTCAGCGTCACATCGGGTGCTTCGGAAGAACTGGCACCGTTCGAAGCCGGCTTCTGCGCGCTCTGCGTGCGCGATCCCATGCCGGCGTAATCGTCCGACTCATTCGCGTTGCCGCCGGTGATCAGCGAAATCACGACAAACGCCGCCACCAACACAACGGCAACAATCGCCAGGATGATTTTAGGGTTGGCACCGCCCGACTGCTTGGAGTTAGTAGGGGCGAGGTTTTCGGGCTTCGGAGTTTGAGGGGTGTTGCTATCGGTCATCAGAGATCCTTTCGGACGTATCGGTTTGGCGATGGGGAACGGCCGCATCGGCTGTAGGACGAGGCTTGATCGGCGACGGGTTTCGCTTAAGCGCGCTCACGCTGAAGCGAATCGCACCGAACTCGCAGGCGGATTTGCACGCGCCGCACTGGATGCATTCGCGATCTCCCACGCGTTTCACGTCCATGCGACACATTTCGACGCATGCTCCGCAGTTGGTGCAGGTGTTGGGGTCAACGGTATATCTCAGCACACAGAAGCGATTGAAGAATCCATACAGCGCGCCCAGCGGGCACAAAAAACGGCAAAACGGCCGGTAGATGAACAGAGCCGCCGCAATCAGCGCGAACAGCAGGCTCACCTTCCACGAGAACAGAACGCCCACCATGCTCTGAAGCGAAGGGCTCGATGCCACCAGCGCGATGCCGGGCAGCGTACCGGCGGGGCAGACGAACGAACAGAACAAGGGTTTGCCCAGGCCGTCTGCCGCAAGTGTGACGAGGGGGCCGGCGATGGCAAGCGCGAGCATGGCATATTTGATCCAGGAAAGCCGTCGGCTCCATGCGCCTTTGCGCACCTCGGGAAGTCTCGCGGCGCGCCCGATTTTGTCGATGATGTCTTGCAGGAACCCGAAGGGGCACGCCCATCCGCAGATGGTGCGGCCCGCCAGTGCTCCGAACGCGAGAATCGTGCCGCCCACGTAGAATCCCATGGGAAGCGATGAAGCGGAGAGCGCCTGCTGCAACGATCCGATGGGGCAGGCAGCCACGGCGCCTGGGCACGAGTAGCAATGCAGGCCGGGCGCGCACACGCCCTTCGACGGGGTGCGTCCCACTGAGAGGGTCGCGATGCCCTGAAAGTCCAGGTTGTAGAGCAGGGCCGCAAAAAGCTGCACAAGGTGTCGCTTTGCGCGCAAAAGGAGTCCAGGTTTTCCGGCGGTGTGAGTGGCGCTGCGTTTCATCAGCCGATTCCTATGCACTCGTAGCACACCATGGCGGCGCGCTGCCACACGTCGTGCGGCGCCCCGCCCAGAACGCCCAGCACGATGAGGACGCAGGCGATTATCAGAATCGCAATAACGGAAACGCGCGCGGTGATGCGGCCGGCCCCGTTGCGAGGCGCGTTCGCTCGCTGAATATGTTTGTCTGCGTGAATCATGCGCGTATTGTACCTGAGTGGCAAGGCGCCGCCGCCGATCAGCGTGTGTTCGGGCTCAAAACCAAGACATTGAGCGTGCCTGATTGCGCGAAGGGGGGCAAAACATCCTCTCTACATTACAGTTTTTCAAATGCCAGCTAAATAGTCTAAATCGCGCACCTTCATGAACTGGGAAAATGCATGCATCAAATTCGAGCTACTTTGCAACCCCCGATGCAAACTGTAACGTAGCGTGGTTTTTTGAGCCTCGAACCGGATGAGGCTCGAAAGTTCGTTCCTTGTTTTGTTCGATTTGCTGCATTTTACGCTGCGTTTCGCAATAAGCCTCCCATGCCAATTGGCTTGTGGGGCGCCGCGCCTGCCCAGGTGGTCTATACTGCGACAATACACAAACAAGGAGGGGAACCTTGTCCATCGCGCAAGCAAAAGGAATCGTTCGGAGTCTCAGGTGGTATCACCTCGGCTTCTGCTTCTTCTGGGCGATTACCTTTACGGCGCTTTCGAATCCATCGGGGCAATTCGGCGGTGGATACGAGGCTTATTCAACTATCAAACAGGTAACTACGCTGGTTGCTCTCTGCGTCGCTGCGGCATGGTCGCGCCGCCATCCGGTGTTTCCGCCTCACGCCGCAATCGGTGCAGGTGTGGTCCTTTCGGCTGGCTCCCTCCTGTACTATCTCGCGTTTTTCTACGGATCATACTCGCTTATGTCGGCGCTCGTCTCGGGCGTGCTCGTGGGCGGGGCGGTTGGTGCATTTTATGTCATGTGGCAAAGCTTCTACGCGTCCGAAGGCTCGTCGCGCACCACGGTGTACATTCCGCTTTCCGCCGCCGTCTCGGTGGTTTTATGCGTGCTCGTCACCGTCATCCCGTTCGAATGGACCGTGCTATGCGCGGTTGTCGTGCTGCCGTCCTGCGCGGTGTACACGCTCTACGTGAGTCTGCGAGAGGTCGAGCCTTACGAGACCGAGCCCATGACGCCGGCTCGCTCGCGCATGCTCGCACGCGACATGTGGAAGCCCGTGTTCTGTGTGTGCGCGATCGGTTTCGTGTGGCGTCTGGTGGGGCATCTCTCGGGCGATTCGAGCGAAACTGCCTTCGTCGCCATTATGGCGGGCATGAGCGTGGCGACACTTACGGTGTCTGCTATCGAGCTCTTCTCGGACAAGGGCTTCGACGTGCTTCGCGTGTACCAAGTGCTCTTTCCTGTGGTCACGGGTGCCTTTCTGCTGCCGACGTTTCTGGGGCCGACATGGCTTCCCGTAGCCTCGGCCTTCACGATGTTCGGTTTCGAGGTGGTGAACCTCCTGCTGCTCATCACCTGTGCCGTATACGCAAGCCGGTTCGCCATGCATTCCTCTCTGCTTTATGCCGCCTGCGTGGGCCCCACGCTGCTTTCGCTGTTGATTGGCGACCTTGTGGGGCAATGGCTCGACCGAAGCATGCTGTACGACCTGACGTTCGTCGTGGACATCCTTTTCGTATGCATCTATGTGCTCGCCGTGGCCATGTTCGTGATTTCGGTAGGCAGGGGAAGAAGGAGAGATGTCCAGGGTGTGGATGCTTCCGTCCATGAGGAGCGCGAGGCGATTGGTGCCGACACGCACACCGAGGCGTCGCTCATCGCGAATGCCGCCCATGCGCACGAACCCGTCGCTTCCGAAAAGGAGGAGAGCGTCGAGTGGGCCGAGCGCATCGAGGGAGAGGATGCTAACTCTACGGGCGCGGCTTCGCCGAAACCGAAGAAGCGTTCTCGTCGTGCCGCAGCGCAAAAAGGCGATGTGCGGCAGGGGAGTGCGAGCGCACATGGTTCCGCTGCCCCAACCGACGAAGCACACCTGAGCGATGTGTTTGAGTCGAACCTCGCGGAGCGCCTTGCCGCCCTGAACCTCGTTGAGCCGTTGAGCCCGCGCGAGACGGAAGTGGTGTCGCTTATGCTGCGCGGCAACACGGTCCCTGCCATCGCGCGCAAATTGTTCATCTCCGAAAACACCGTTCGCGGCCATACTAAAGCCATCTATCGCAAGCTTGGCGTTCATTCGAAACAGGAACTCATCGATCTCCTTGGGTAAAAATAACCCAATTTTGACCTGGCCTTATATAAAAACGACATACTTCATGGGGTGTGCGCTTGGACCCGTGGGGGGTATGGTGTGCTCGTCGCATCCAAAGGGAGGGTGCGGGATCGGCCGCGTGGCGGTCGACCACGTTCTGAGGCTCGCGCATTCGCGTGCCTCGTTGCGCGTCGGGCGGGAAACCCGGTGCGCATAATCTGTAGGAGGGAAAATGGAAGAGCTTAAGAAGGGCATCTCCCGCCGTAACCTGCTCAAGGGCGCAACGCTTGGCGCCGCTGGTGTGGCCGCTCTGGGCCTGTTCGGCTGCGCTCCCGCGTCGAGCGGCAGCAGCGAGTCCGGTTCCAGCTCCGCAACCGGCGAGGCCGCGTCCAGCCAGCACACCTGGGAGGTCAAGCCTGAGCCCATCACCGACATCGCCGAGACGGTTGACACCGAGGTCCTGGTGATCGGCGCTGGCTACTCCGGAACCTGCTGCGCGCTTTCCGCCGCCGAAAACGGCACCCAGGTTATCCTGGTTGAGAAGGACAGCGTGCCCAACGGCCACGGCGTTGGCGGCACGGGCGCTGTGGGCTCCCGCGCGCTCGACGAGCTGGGCATCAAGGTCGACAAGCCCATCGAGATGGAGCGCTGGGTTGCCACCTGCGGCGGCCGTTGCCGTGAGTCCCTCGTGGGCAAGTGGTTCCGCGAGTCCGAGCGCTGCATGAACTGGCTGCTCGATGTCGCCGAGTCCGACGGCGCGTCCTGCATGGTCACCGTTGGCTCCAGCAGCGTTGTGCATCCTGAGGTCGACTGCTACCACATGATCTTCGGCGGCAAGACCACCGGCGAGAACGTTTCCGTCGCCACCTATGTTGAGTACCTGTTCCTGGCCAAGGCCGAGGAAACCGGCAACTTCCAGATCGTGTACAACAGCCCCGCCGTCCAGCTGGTGCAGGACGATTCCGGTGCTGTGACTGGCGCCATCTGCGAGACCGAGAACGGCTACGTGCAGTACAACGCCTCCAAGGGCGTCGTGCTTGCCACCGGCGACGTGAGCTACAACGATGAGTACATCAACGAGTTCTGCCCCATCGCCAACAAGGTTATGACCCGTCTCTGCTCCGATCAGGGCAACACCGGCGACGGCCACAACATGGCTGCGTGGGTTGGCGGCGCCTTCCAGGACGGCCCGTGGCCCACGATGATGCATCCCCAGGCCGCTGGCATGTTCTCCGGCCCGTTCCTGTTCATCAACCCCGATGGCAAGCGCTTCATGAACGAGGCCACCTGGGTGCAGGGCAAGTGCGTGGGCACCATGGTCAATGGCGGCTACGACCACTGCTGGTCCATCTTCGACGCCAACTGGGAGAAGGACAACACCGCATCCCTCGAGTTCGGCGGCGGCATGTTCTGGGATAGCTTCCGCGCCGTGGGCACGAAGCCCGAGGACGCGACCGCGTCTCACAAGGAGACCATCGAGGCCGGCCTGACCGACACCCCCGACAACTACAAGCGCGCCGACACCCTCGACGAGCTCCTTTCCCAGCTCGACGTTGACGTGGACACCGCCAAGGCCACCATCGAGCGCTACAACGAGCTGTGCCATGCCGGCGAGGACGTGGACTTCTACAAGGAATCCCACTACCTCTTCCCGGTCGAGGAGGGCCCCTTCACGGCCGTCAAGCTGGGCCCCGGCCTGCTGGCTGTCGTCGGTGGCATCCACATCTCCGATAACTTCGAGGTGCTGACCGCCGAGAACCAGCCTATCCCCGGCCTGTACGCCATCGGCAACTGCGCAGGCGACATCTATGCCTACGACTACCCGATCAACATCCAGGGCAACAGCCACGGCCGCTGCCTGGTCGAGGGCAAGTGCCTGGGCGAGCAGCTCGCTGGCGTCTACGAGGACGTGAAGGCTTAATTCTGTTCCGCCGTTCTTCCGAACGGCG
>CAUWMI010000053.1:0-13812 GCA_963559755.1 uncultured Slackia sp.
CCGGTCTTCTCGACCGACGCCAGGATGGTCTTCGCGTCCAGAGGCTTGATGCAGAACGCATCGATAACCTCGGCGGAGATGCCCTCCTGCGCAAGGGCCTCGGCGGCCTTGAGCGCCTCATCGATCTCGACGCCGCATGCCACGATGGTTACGTCGGCGCCTTCGCGCAGCACATGCGCCTTGCCCATCTCGAACTCCGCGCCCTCGTCGTAGACGCACGGCACCGAGGCGCGGCCCATGCGCACATACACCGGGCCGGGGGTTTCGGCGGCAAGTTTGATGGCGGCCTTGGCAGCGGCGTAGTCGGCGGGAACCAGCACGCGCATGTTGGGAAGCACGCGCATGAGGGCGATATCTTCCACCATCTGATGGCTGCCGCCGTCGGGGCCCACGCTCACACCTGCATGCGTGGGGGCGATTTTCACATTGAGGTTCGCGTAGCACACGGTATTGCGAATCTGGTCGTACACGCGTCCCGTGCCGAACACCGCGAACGATCCGGTGAACGCAACGTGGCCCGTCAGCGCCAAACCGGCGGCCACACCCACCATGTCCTGCTCGGCAATACCGACGTTGAACAGGCGGTCAGGATAGGCGTCACCGAGCTTTTTGGTGGTGGTGGAGCCGGACAGGTCGGCCTCGACGGCCACTACGGGCACGCCGGCGTTCGCGAGCTCCACGAGCGTCTCGCCGTATGCGGCGCGCGTCGCTTTTTTGTCTGCCATGGATGTTTCTCCTTCATAAGGGCGAGCACTTCCCTCGCCCGTCAAAGCCGCGCGAAAATGCTTTCGTACGGCGGCGAATCCGTCACAGGCGCCTTATGCGCCCAACTCCTCAAGCGCCTGAGCGGTCTGCTCGGCGTTCGGAGCCTTGCCATGCCAGCCGGCCTGGCCCTCCATGAACGACACGCCCTTGCCCTTTGTGGTCTCGGCGATAATCACCTTGGGGGCGCCGTTGCGAGAGCCCTTCGCGGCCTCAAGCGTAGAGAGCACCGCCTCCATGTCGTTGCCGTCGCAGGTGAACACGGCCCAGCCGAAGGCATCGAACTTCGCGATCAGGCTCTCGGGCGAGCACACGTCCTCGATGTTGCCGTCAATCTGCAGATGGTTGTGGTCGACGATAGCCACCAGGTTATCCAGCCCGCGGTGCGCAGCGAACATGGCCGCCTCCCACACCTGGCCTTCCTGGCACTCGCCGTCGCCCAGCAGAGTGAACACGCTCACGTCGGAGCCATCGAGCTTCAAGCCGCACGCCATGCCGGCCGCGATGGAAAGGCCCTGGCCCAGCGAGCCGGTGGATGCCTCCACGCCGGGAAGCTTGCGGCAATCGGGGTGTCCCTGAAGGCGGCTGTGCAGCTTGCGAAGCGTAAGCGTTTCCTCAACCGGGAAATAGCCCGCCTCCGCCAGCGTCGCGTAGAGCGCGGGGGCCGCATGCCCCTTGGACAGAATGAAGCGGTCGCGCGCGGGGTCCTGCGGGTTTTGAGGATCATGCTTCAGCACGCCGCCGAAATACAGGGCGCACATGATATCTGCCGCCGAAAGCGACCCGCCCGGATGCCCGCTTCCCGCCTCGGCCACCATCTTGACGATATCCACGCGGATGTCGCTGGCCTTGCCTTTGAGCTCTTCGAGGTTCAAGGAAATGCCCTTTCTCTTCTTGCCTTCTCGCCTTTTCACCGTATGCCATGCGCCCGCAAGCGCCTAACATCTCAATCAAGCCGTGCCCGGCTTATGCGATGGGCACGCACGCCGCATCGCTCGGGACGCCTCCGCCCCGCGCCGGCATCAACCTGCCTCGGCCACGCGCCAGCGGTGGTATCCGATGACGAAATCCTCGATATCGCCGTCGAGCACCGCGTCCACGTTGCCCGTCTCAATATTACTACGAAGGTCCTTCACCAGCTGGTAGGGATACAGAACGTAATTGCGAATTTGACTGCCGAAGCTGTTCTCGCGCTTCTCGCCACGCAGAGCATCCATCTCCTCCTCGCGTTTGCGGCATTCGAGCTCGTAGAGCTTGGCGCGCAGCACCTTGAACGCCGCCTCCTTGTTCTGCAGCTGGCTCTTCTCATTCTGACAGGTGACCACGATGCCCGTGGGAACGTGCGTGAGACGCACGGCGGAGTCGGTGGTGTTCACGCACTGGCCGCCGGGGCCGCTGGAGCGGTACACATCCACGCGCACATCGGCCGGGTTGAGCTCCACCTCGATGTCGTCGGACACCACAGGAAGCACCTCTACGCTCGCGAACGTGGTCTGGCGACGCTTCTTGTCGTCGGTCGGAGAGATGCGCACCAGGCGATGCACGCCGTTCTCGCTGCGCAGCATGCCGTAGGCGTTCTTGCCCTCCACCTGGAACTGCGCTTTGTCGAGCCCGATAACCTCGCCGGGCACCACATCGAGCGCCTTGACCTTCCAGCCGCGCTTCTCGGCATAGCGCGTGTACATGCGATAGAGCATCTCGGTCCAGTCCTGCGCCTCAAGGCCGCCCTGGCCGGGGTTGATGGTCACAATGGCATCGCTGCCGTCCATCTCGTCTGAGAACCATGAATCTATCTCAAACTGGTCGAGCATCGCGGAAAGCGCGCGCAGCGCCTCCTCCTTCTCGACAGCAAAGGCCTCGTCCTCGCTCGACAGATCGGCCGCCGTACGAGCATCGTCGAGCAGGCCGCATGCACTGTCATACGCCTCAAGCGTGTCGCGCAGGTTGCTCGCGGCCTTCGACACCTCCTGGGCATGGGACGCGTTATCCCAGAAGCCCGGACGCGCCGCCTCCTCGTCAAGCTCGGCAAGCCGCTTTTCCTTATCCTCGATATGCAGGTACGCCCGAGCAGCCTCCAGCCGCTCAGCCACCTCCGCAATATCCTTCAACTCTTTCTCCGACATGTTCCTTCCAAAATGTACAGGTCAAACCTCAACAGCAAGATTCGGTGCCCCACCGCTTCGCAACGGCGCAAAGCGCCATCGTGGCGTCTCAATAAGCACTTGCGACGGCTGACAAACCGTCGCAATCTCTATCTATCCTTGCCGTGGCACTTCTTGAACTTCAGGCCGCTACCGCAGGGGCAAGGATCGTTGCGTCCTACGTTGGCATAGGGGTCGCTGCTCTCGTCCTTGCGATAGGGCGTGCGCTGCACGGGCTGCTGCGGCTGCGGAGCCTTCTGGGGGCTTTGCGCCCGGCCCTGCTGCGCCTGGCGCTGTGCGGCGGCCTGCGGGGCCATGCGCACGTTGAGCGCCGCCTCGGGCGACGAGTAGCTCACCTTGCCGGAAAGCGGGGATGCCTGCTCCTCCTGCACCGGCGCCGCCAGCTGCAGGCGCAGCAGCGTACGCAGGAAATCCTCGTACATCGAAGCCGTGAGCTCGGCGAAGGCGGCGTGCGCCTCCTCCTTGTACTCCACGAGCGGATCGCGCTGGCCGAAAGCGCGCAGACCGATGCCCACACGCAGATAATCCATCGCCTGCAGATGATTCATCCAGCGCACGTCGATGATGCGCAGCATCACCTGCGACTCGAGGGCACGCATGGCGTCGGTGCCCAGCTGTTCCTCTTTCTCGCGGTACACGCCCAAAAGATACTCGGTCACCGCATCGGCGAGCAGGGCGGGATCGTCGTCGTGATCGACCTTCGCAGCATCGAAATCGTTTCGGCCGCACAGATCGGCCACCCACAGGTTCACCGCGCGCAGATCCCAGTCATCGCTCGCCACGCGGTCGGGACAGTTCTGGCCCACGATGCTTTCCACCTCGTCGCGCACGATGTCCTCCATGCGGGCGGAAAGATCTTTGCCGTCGAGGATGGCGTTGCGCTCGCCGTAGATGGCGTTGCGCTGTAGGTTCATCACATCGTCGTATTCGAGCACGTTCTTACGGGCGGCGAAATGCATGGCCTCAACCTGGCGCTGGGCGCCCTCGATGGCCTTGGACACCATGCCTGCCTGGATAGGCATATCGTCGGTGGCGCCGGTCTTTTCCATCATGCGGCCGATCGAATCCATACGATCGCCACCGAAGAGACGCATCAGGTCGTCTTCGAGCGATAGGTAGAACTGCGTGAGGCCCGGATCGCCCTGACGGCCAGCACGACCGCGCAGCTGGTTGTCGATACGGCGGGACTCATGGCGCTCGGTGCCGATGACGGCGAGGCCGCCCGCGGCAAGCACCTTCTCGTGCTCCTCGGCGCACACGCGCTTGGATTCCTCAAGGGCGCGCTTGCGGTCCTCTTCGCTCGGCGCAGGCAGCGTGTTCTCGGCTCCCTCTTCGGGAGTCTCGCCCGGCATGAGGTCGGGGTTGAACCCACGGTCGCGCAGCACGTCCTCCATCAGCACCTCGGGGTTGCCGCCGAGCAGGATGTCGGTGCCGCGGCCTGCCATGTTGGTGGCGATGGTGACCGCGCCCAAACGACCCGCCTGGGCCACGATGTGGGCTTCGCGTTCATGGTTCTTCGCGTTCAGCGTCTCATGCGGAATGCCGCGCTTGTCAAGCAGGCGCGAGAGCTTCTCGGAGCTCTCGATGGAAACCGTGCCCACCAGGCACGGCTGCCCTGCGGCATGACGCTCTTCAACGTCGTCGGCCACGGCGCGGAACTTCGCCTCGATGGTGCGATACACCAGGTCGTTTTCATCCTTGCGGATGACCGGCTTGTTGGGCGGAATGGCCACAACCGGCATGTTGTAGATCTGGCGGAACTCGGCATCCTCGGTCATGGCCGTACCGGTCATGCCGGAGAGCTTCTCGTAAAGGCGGAAATAGTTCTGCAGCGTGATGGTGGCGAGCGTCTGGTTCTCCTCGCGGATGCGCACGCCTTCCTTGGCCTCGAGGGCCTGATGGAGGCCCTCGGAGTAGCGGCGGCCTTCCATGATGCGGCCCGTGTTCTCATCGACGATCTTGATCTCGCCGTTGATCTTTACGTAGTCCACGTCGCGCTTGAACAGGAAATGGGCGCGCAGGGCCTGCTGCAGGTGGTTGGCCATCTGGCCCGACGGATCGGCATAGATGTCGTCGATGCCCAGACGCGCCTCGATCTTGGCCAGACCCGATTCGGTGGCCATGATGGTGCGCTTGGCCTCATCCATCTCGTAATCTTCGTCGCGCACCAGGCCGAACATCGCCTGGGCGAACTTGCGGTAGGTGTCCGACGCCTTCACGCCCGCGCCCGATATGATGAGCGGCGTACGCGCCTCGTCGATCAGGATGGAATCAACCTCGTCGACGATGGCGAAGAAGTGGCCGCGCTGCACGCGCTGGCTCGCACGCGTGACCATGTTGTCGCGCAGGTAGTCGAAGCCGAACTCGGCGTTGGTGCCGTAGGTCACGTCGGCGGCGTAGGCAGGGATGCGATCGTTCGGGCGCATGCCGTTCTGAACGAGGCCCACCTCCATGCCCATGAAGCGGTAGATCCTGCCCATCCATTCGCTGTCGCGACGGGCCAGGTAGTCGTTCACCGTGACGATGTGGACGCCCTTGCCCGCGAGCGCGTTGAGATAGCCCGCGAGCGTGGATACGAGCGTCTTGCCTTCGCCAGTCTTCATCTCGGCAATCTGGCCGTCGTTCAACGCCATGGCGCCGATAAGCTGCACGTCGAAGTGGCGCATGCCTGTGGAGCGCACGCTGGCCTCTCGCACGGCGGCAAACGCCTCAGGCAGAATCGATTCCAGCGATGCACCGTTGGCGACACGCTCTTTGAACGCAGGGGTCAGCGCGCGGAGCTCCTCGTCGGAGAGTTCCTGGACGGAAGGCTCGAGCGCGTTAACCTTATCAACCAAGGCGCGGTAGCCCTTGAGCTGCTTGCCTTCGCCCATGGTGAGAAGCTTTGAAAGAAATCCCATGATGCCCTTTCGTCTCGCGCCCGAGCCGAGCTCGTCGTCGGATGGGCGGAGCAGGTCTTCAGTGGTGGTAATGAAAATGCGAGCGCTGGCTACTTTATCACATGCCGCCTGCGTATCGCCTCGTTATGGCGCCTCCTCCCCAAAGTCTCAACGCGCGAGCAATAGCACCCTCCCCCGCTTTTGCCACGCTGCGAGCGCTCGTGTCGCAGCCTCACACCCGTCACTCGCCCTCAGCGCACACCAGCAGCTCGTCGTACAGGCGCACGATGCGCTCCGACGGGCTCATGCCCAGCTCGTCGCCCATGAACCGCAGGCAAGCGAAGTACGTCTCCATCGCAGAGGTGCGTCTGCCCGCCATCATCTGGGCGCGCATGAGCGCGTAATACACGTCCTCGCGGCCGCGGTCGAGCTCAAGTGCGGCGTTGGCGAACCAGAGCGCCGTCTGCGGCTCACGCGCATCGCACAGCCGCCCGGCCGCTGTGGCGCATGCATCCACCGTACGCGACCGGAACCGCTCCCGCATCCCCACGATGTAGAGATTGTCGGTCTCGGAAGGCAGAAGGTCGCAGAAAAACCCTGACGAGAGCCGCTCGAACACGCCCATCCACGCCCTCGGGTCAGGCGGGTCAAACATAAGCCGGCGATAGAGGTCCTCGAACTCCTCGACATCGCTGTGCACAAAGCGGGAATCTACCATGCAGCTCGACTGGTGGCGCACGAGATACGGACACAGCCCCTCTTCGTCAGAAAGCGCCTTGCGCAGCACGCTCCACACCGAGTAGAAATTGGATATGCCGCGCTCGCTGCGCGACGAAGGCCACAGGATGTCCACCAGATCCCGGCGCGGCACCTCGCGCCCGCGATGGAGTACCAAGACCGCCAAAAGCGTCTTCGCCTTCTGCTTCCTGAAAGAACCCGGGTCCACCATGCGCCCTCCCACACGCACCTCCATGCCGCCGAAGAGCCGCACGCGCATCTCAGGCACACGGCGGCGCATCTCCTCGTCGTCGGCAGCGGCACGACGTCGGGGAATGGCCGCGGCCATATCGCGCCGCATGCGCGCCGCCCATTCCGCACGCTGAGTGGAAAGCCCCACCACACGCTCGTCGGCAGACATACGCCACGCCTCGTCGCCCACCGCATAGCCCGACACGGCGGCTATCTCGCTTGCCACCACCGCTTCAAGCACGGTCGCCTGCCGATCGCCGCCGCGCACGAGGTTCAACGCCAGGTGCACGGCCGCATCGCGCTGCGCACGCGTCCAAGGCGCCCATTCCGCGCGCACGATGCGCCCGTTCGCGCACGCCAGAAGCATTGCGACGTGCGACAAAGCCGCCTCCTCCCCCGCGAGTTCACGGGCGACGGGCGCCAATACCGAAAGCGCCTTCGCGGGATCGTCGCGCATCGCCAAACGCGATGCCGCAAGGCGCCGGAACACCTCCGGGTCGCCGTGCCCCGACACATCGAACGATTCATAGCGCGCTGCAAGCCGCTTAAGCGCCCGCAGGGCTCGCGCCTGCTGGTCTTCGCTGCCGCACTCCTCGCACAAAAGAGCCGCCTCGCACACGTTATTCGCGGACGAATCGGGATGCGACATGGCGCGCGAGGCGAACCCGGCCGCCGCCTGCGCATCGCCCAAAAGCTTGAGACGCATCGCGGCATCCACCAGCACCCGAGGGCTCAAGCCCGCAGGACGCTTACCCAGACTTTCGAAAAGATCCTGCAGTGGCGCAAGCTGACCGGCCGCCATGAATCCTTCATGCGAGCGCTCGATCCAGGAAACGCGGCGTTTGCGCGCACAGAGAGCCTTCATCGTCTCGCACGCGCGCCGATAGGCCCCGCGCTCCACGAGCAGATCAGCCAGACGCGCCGCCAGAGCATCACGCCCCACGTATCCCGCGCGCTCGATCGCCGAGTCGATGGAGTTCGCGTAGGCGTGCGCGAGGCGCTCCACCGGCACCCGCACCGCGTCGAAGCCTTCCGATACCAAGTCAATACCCAGATGCGGATAATGACGCGCCAGAAAACGGTGCGTATCGCGCTTGATTCCGCGCACGAGCGCGCTCAAATCCTCGAACGACCCCTCCTGAAGAACGAGCATGACCAGCATCGCGAGCCGCATCTCCGCGGGCAGCTCCATTGCCTTGAGGCCGCCTATGAAAACGTCGCGATCGTTGTCATCGCCCCACGCAAGCGCGCACACACGATCGACCCGCCGCGTCATCGCACCGTCCGACGCGCCGCGCAGCGCCTCAAGCTCGGTGTCATCCGCAAGAAAATCGTCGGCCTCGAGCAGCACGCGGTCGGATTGGCGCTCCGAAAAAGAGTCGTAGGGCGGCAATGTGCTTACCACCACCTCCCAACCGGCGGTCAGCAGCGCATCGATGCAGACGGAAAAGGCATCAGCCCGCGCGTCATCGAGGTAGGGCACGTCCTCAAACACGACGAGCGATTGAGAAGAGCCCGCCTGGACAAGCGTTTCCACGATGACGCCGGCATCCAAATCGCGCAGGAAACAGGAGCTTTGGCAGTCGATCCAGTACACGTTGTGGAGGCCGAATATCGAATCGGCGTATTCGAGGGCGAGCGACGATTTGCCATACCCCGTCGGGGCGACCAGAAAACGCGCCACCTGGCGCTCGCCCATCATCTTCTTCATCAAGCGCGGCCTGTCGTAGCGTTTACGCTGCCCGAGCGATTTGGGCCGGCAGCCGTTGCAGGCCGAATTCGTCAGAAAGTTCCTCATTCCCTTCCCCTCCGCATAAAGCGACGCCGCGAACGGCGGCGGCAAGACGGTGCGAGCGCGATTGTATAGGCAAATGAAGCGGCAGTGTTCTGCTCCAGACAACGCGAATAGAGCGAAATCCCACCATGAGAACGGATGGGGTCAGAAGCGAACCACGCGGGAAGGGCTGGAACGTGAGACACAAACCTTGCCAGAACGAGCCTCCGCAGTACACAAATTGGCAAGAATCCGGCAAGCTTTCGGCAAGATTCGGGCAAGGTCGGATGGTTTGCCCGCAGCGCGTCGCACACGAGCGAAAGCGAGCGAGAGCGTGCGTGCCCAATGCGAAGATCGACGCCCAGTGAACAGACCTGCACCAATCAGGCCAATGAGGCTTCGGGTGCAACGTTTGGGCCAGGGCCCTCACTCTGGTCCGAGAGGCATCAAGCCCCGCTACGCAAAAAAGCAGGCCACCGAAATGACCTGCTGTAAGTTTTGGTAGCCTGGAGGGGATTCGAACCCCCGATCTTCGCCTTGAGAGGGCGATGTCCTAAACCGCTAGACGACCAGGCCATATGTTAATGTGCGCTTGCGAAAAATGGCTGGGGTGGAAGGAGTCGAACCCTCACAGACGGAACCAGAATCCGTTGTACTGACCATTATACTACACCCCAGTACACTCGCACCCTGCTGCGTCCCTCGCAAGCCCTGCGTGTTTCGCAATCCCAAGCGCGAGTGAGTATATTACGGATTCCTCCCTCTCCCGTCAAGCACTTTTCCCAACTTTTTTGAAAAATTTTTTTCGCAGTGGAAAACGCCGTGGATTCTCCGGTGGATTGCGGCGTGTTTTTTGCGCCTCTTTTTGCGCCCCGTTACCGCAAGAATCCCCTCATGAAACGCCACTACGCAAAAAACCGGACGACTTCCCTTGCGGAAAATCGCCCGGCAAGTTTTTCTTCTCATCGGCGGCAAGCGGCATGCCATCCGCCGCCAACGGCAGGCGCTCTCTCAAATCCGATGCCAAACCTTACGCTTCCTGCTCTGCAAGAGCTCCTCGCAGCGCCCACAGGTGGTCGAGAGGACCGCATCCGCGCCCCATATCGAGCCCCGCAGCCAATGTGCCTGCAACGTAGCGCTTCGCCCGCACGACGGCATCGCGCACGTCGCGGCCCTCGGCAAGCCCGCAGGCAATCGCGCTCGAGAGCGTGCAACCCGTGCCGTGGGTGTTGGCGGTGTCGATGCGCTCACCGGGAAGCCACACGCACTCCCCGTCCACGAACAACAAATCGTCCGCCCTCTTGGCATCTATATCGTGACCGCCCTTGACGAGGACCGCCCCCGCCGTCATGCAAGAAATCTCGCGCGCCGCGCGCTCCATATCGGCCTTGGAGGCAATCGAAACGCCGCTTAACGCCTCGGCCTCAGGGATGTTGGGCGTGACCACGCGCGCCAGCGGGAACAGCTCGGACGCGAGCACGTCCTTCA
Organism: uncultured Slackia sp.; assembly: GCA_963559755.1. Lineage (GTDB taxonomy): Bacteria > Actinomycetota > Coriobacteriia > Coriobacteriales > Eggerthellaceae > Slackia. Next base: position 10,035 of record CAUWMI010000053.1, read on the forward strand.
CGCCCTCGCCCATGAGCGCCGATCCGCTCGTGGCCACCATGACCGGATCGACCACCACGTTTTGCGCCTCATGAGCGCGAAGCCCACAGGCAATGGCACGCACGAGGTCGCCCGACGACACCATGCCAATCTTGACCGCATCGGGGCGGATGTCGGCGAAAACGGCATCCATCTGCTCCCGCACGAATTCAGGGGTCGATTCGAACACGCCCGTCACGCCCGTGGTGTTCTGGGCGGTAAGCGCCGTAATCGCGGTCTGCGCGAACAGCCCCAGCGCCTCGATGGTCTTGATGTCGGCCTGAATGCCCGCCCCGCCGGAGCTGTCCGATCCGGCGATGGAGAGCACGCTTTTCAAAGAGTAGGACATATCTCCTCCTCGTCATTCGTTATGCAAGGCGCAACCCGTCGAGTTTCGCCCGCAGCTCATGCGCTGCAGCCTCCACGTCGTCGGCCGCGAACAGGGCCGACACCACCGCCGCGCCCGCAGCACCCGTGCCATCGAGCACCTCGACGGTGCGCGCGTTGAGTCCCCCGATGCCCACCACGGGAATATCCACGGCATCGCATATCGCAATGAGCTGCTCGCGCGTCACGTCGACCGCATCGGGCTTGGTGGGCGTGGGGATGAGCGCCCCTACGCCCAGATAGTCGGCACCGGCGACCTGGGCGGCGCGGGCCTGCTCCACCGTCTGCGCCGACACGCCCACGATCGCGTTGGGCCCCAGCGCACGGCGCGCATCGGCACACGCAGCATCGGACTGGCCCACGTGCACGCCATCGGCGCCCGACAGGCGCGCCGCCTCCACATCGTCATCGATGACGAACGGCACGCCCGCCGCGCGGCACACGGGAATGATCTCGGCCGCTAGGGCAACGAGCTCATCAGTAGACGCATGCTTCTCGCGCAGCTGCACAAACGTCGCCCCGCCCGCGATGGCCTGACACACGCATTCGGCCAGCGTGCGACCGCGAAGCCATGCGCTGTCCGTAACGGCATAGAGCTTCATGCCGCGCCGAATGGCATCCGGAGTCCACGTGCCACGCGATGGAAGCTCAAACGCCCCGCTCGCCTCGCCGCTAAATCGCACGTCGGAGCTCATTGTTACAGCTCCTCGACCTGAGCGAGACGCGCCAAGTCATCGCCGGAAAGCAGCGAAAGCGCATCCATGAGATAGGTGCGGAAGGTGCCCGTGCCGTCGGCCTCGGTCATGCGAGATTCGGCCTGCTGACCGGCGACGCCCATGTGAACCACGGCGGAAAGCGCCGCCTCAAGCGTGTCTTCAGCGAAGCGCGCCACATAGGCGCCCGAAATGGCCGAAAGCATGCAGCCCGACCCCGTAATACGCCCCTGCAGCGGGGTGCCGTTGCTCACGGCAAACGCGCGATTCGCATCCGCCACGATGTCGATGGGGCCGGTGATGGCCACCACGCATCCCGCCTTGGCTGCGAAGTCGCGCGCGAAGGCGGCAGCGCGGCGAGCGGCATCCATATCGGTCACGGCGTCTTCGGGGTTCACATCAACGCCCTGAGTGGCAGCGGCAGCACCAGCGAGAGCCTTGACCTCGCTCATGTTGCCGCGCACGAGCGTCACCGGCAGCGTATCAAGCAGCTCGCAGGCGGTTTTGGTGCGCAGCGCCGAGGCGCCCGCCCCCACCGGATCGAGCACAATCGCGTGGCCCAAGCTCGCCGCGCGGGCGCCCGCCACTTTCATGCCCTCGATGCTGCGCGCGTTCAGCGTGCCGATGTTGAGCACCAGCGCGTCGCAGATGGAGGTGATGTCCTCCACATCGGCGGGCTCGTCGCTCATGATGGGGCTACCGCCCACAGCGAGCACGGCGTTCGCGCAGCCTTCGACGGTCACGTAGTTCGTGATGCAGTGGACGAGCGGGGTGGTTTCGCGCACGGACTGGGCGCAGGCGGAAATAGATGCACTGGTAGACATGTTCTTCTCTCCCTTCGTTGGCATTACCCATGTCAGGTTCCGCGGGTCGGTGCGAAGAAGCACCCTCTCAGCCCGCTTCGGCGAGCTCCCCGTATGTGCGTAAGCGATTATAGCCGTTTCGTGCACCGTCAGTTTTGCCCGCAAGTAAAAACTCGCCAGGAACGGACAAGTGGCTTTCTTAGATTTCGCGCAAAGCCGCACCACCTACCGCGAGCGCCCTTCCGGCTTGCCAGCGCACCAATGAGCAAATATCCTGCCGGGTAAATCCAGCACCGTTCGATACGCGATGATTCTTGCGGTATAAATCTTGGTATAAAAACAGCGTTATTTGTTACGTTTGGCAGGACTCGGTATAAAAATCGCCTTATATGCACTACGCCCAAGTCGGAAATCCGAACGATCCCATCCATCAATCCAAGAGGGTTTTGCAAAATCCCAGTTCAGAAGGCTGATGGTTTTCCTCCTTCACCCCTCATGCACGCTTTGCAACGAAAGAAACCCACATATAACGAGATTTTTATATCCACAGGATCGAATCGTAGCAAATAACGCTGTTTTTATACCGATCTCCATTAAGTCGCTTCCGCAAGAGCAGGCCTGAGAAGCAAGCAGCTCGATGCATCAAAGGCAGAAATCGAAAGTCACTTCAAGGCATTAAGGGATACCGCGGGCAGAAAGACGATCACGTCGCCCTCAAGCACCTCGATGTGCGCGGCGCGGCCCGTGAACTCGTTGGACACGCCGAGAGAGGAATCGAACGGCAACGTGGCGTTTTCGATCTCGTACAGGAGCCCGCGCTCCGTCACCCGCGCATCGCCGCCCATGGCGCACACCGAAACGATGCCCGATAATCCCGTCGAAATGGAGAGCGAATCAGCGGTCTCTTTCGCGTTGGCCCCGGCAGAGGAAAGCACCACGATCACATACCCCTCGCCTACGGCCGCCACCTGCAAGCCGCGGCGCGCGAAATGAACGAGCGTCTGAAGCGTGGCCATGGTCTGGTCGAGCCTGCCCCCAAGCGCCCCGTACACCGCCGCCGACGCACACCCCTCACGCTGCGCCCATTCGAGCGCAAGCTCCAGGTCGGTCGCGTCCTTCATCACGGGATGGCGCTCCACGCGCGGCGCTTGTGGCACGTACCCCAGCGAATCGAAATCGCCCAGTGCCACATCGGGCGCAATGCCAGCCGCTTCAAGGCTTGCGAACCCGCCATCAGCCGCCACCACGCACGCGAAAGAGCCTGCTTCGTATTCGTGCAAAAAATGCCCCGCATCGAACGACGCCGACCCAACGATCGCGCAGCAATTCAAAAAATCCATGGCGTCCCTCCAAAACACGTCCGCTCATTGCGCCCGGATAAGCTTCAATCCGCCCACAATAATACAGCCTGGCACGCCAAATGCAACGAACGGCGATATGCTGCAGTTTTTGTGCGGCTCCCGAGATACCCACCACAAGGAGTTTCGATAATGCCTGGTCACAAGGCTGCTAAATCATGCATACTTCGCGTTACGCCTGAAAACTGCAGCAAATCACCGTTCATTGCAGAGCATGAGCAACAATCGGGAGCAACAAAGCACCCGCCCCGCCCAACAACACATCTGGACAGAACGCGAGCAAGCTCGCACACGGCATCATTGAAGCGGCAGAATGCTTTAGCCATTCGCTTTGGTCTCTTCGAAAAGACTCTGCATCATGCCAAATATGCTGGAGCCATGCAAAATACGTGCTACAATATGCCGGCTATGCGGGCCGGACGGTCGCGGGAGGGCAAAGCCCCTCATGAGGAAAGTCCGGGCTTCTAGAGGCAGGATGCCGGCTAACGGCCGGGCGGGG
>CAUWMI010000054.1:0-13783 GCA_963559755.1 uncultured Slackia sp.
AGGATGAAAGCGACATACACGAGCAGAATCAAGAACAGCAGCGCATAGGCGGCAATCACGAACGGGGCGGCGGTGAGCACCGTCGAATAGATTTCAGCAAGAATGGGATCCATAGGTTAGTCCTCCAATGCGTCCTGAATGCGGGCGAGTTTGTCTTCCATGACCTGCGCGCGCAAACGCAGGCGATACAGTGCAAAAGCGATGCACAAAAAGCCGAACAGGGAAATCAAAAGCGGCAGCAGCATATCGGGCGAAAGCCCCGAATCGGTGCGGAACACCACCGGGTGCACGCTGGACGGAATCAGGCGCGTAACCATGAAGCAGATGGGCACGTCGATGAAGATCAAAATGCCGAACACGCTCGCATAGGTGGCGCGGCGCTCGGGATCGGCCAGCGCATTGCGCAGAATGAAATACGCGATCACCAGCAGCATCAGAATAAAATAGGTGGTCAAGCGCGGCTCCCACGTCCACCACACGCCCCACTCATAGCGGGTCCACATCTCGCCGGTGACCATGGTGCACAGGATGAACACCAGGCCGATCTCCATGGCGATGCGGGCGCGCGTATCGAAGCACGAGCGTTTGGTCATGAGGAACCTGATGGCATAGTATGCGGCGAAGGCGATGGCCACGAAGCTCACCAACGCCACCGGCATATGCCAGTAGAAGATTTTCTGGGACAGCAGCAGCTTGTTGCCCACCACCACGCCGTTGATGACAGCGGGCTCGCTTACCTCCGCGCCGTTCACCAAGCCGGCGACGGTGAAGTTGAGCACGAAGCCCGCCACCGCGAGCAGCGCGCCCACGATGAGCACCGCAGGCGCCGCCTTGTCCAGCACGCCGCCAACTACGGGCTCTTTGACCGGTTTATCAGCCATAGTGCGCGTTCCTTTCCTTTCTCGTATGTAAGCCTATTATAACTTCTCTCTTAAAACTTGCAGATTCGATAGGAGCAGCGAGCAAACGCCTCTTGCCGCCCCCTCCGGATTAATCCGACGGGCGCAGGGAGCGTGCTTGATGCGGCACTGCCCCGCGACCCAACTCAGGCTGCTCCGGCAAACGCAAGAAGCACGCTTCGCGCAAGACCAGGCCTGGGCCCAAGATGGAGCCGACATTCGTATGACGCCGTCTTGCCTCATGCGCTAATCACGAAGTCGTACAGCACCCACGAAACAAGAATCATCACCACGTCATACGCCCCCGCCATGGCAAGCGAGGTAGCGAATGTGTTCATCCAGCCCTCCGGTGCGCACATAGCGCACGTGGTTGCCGCCACGCACGACCACAGAAGCGGAAACAGCAGCGGAATGAACATCACCGCCAGCATCACGTCTTTTCCGCGCGTGTTGATGGTGATGGTCGAGAGCATGGTGCCCACACCCGCGATGCCGATCGTGCCCACCGCAAGCGGGATGAGCATCATCGGCCACGAAGGAGCCGCGCCTACCTGCCCCAGGAAAAAGAAGAAGAACAGGGGCACGCACACCACTTCCACCACCACTAGGAACAGCAGATTAGCCGTGGCTTTGGCCAAGAAGATGACCGAGCGATCCATGGGCACAAGCAGCATGCCCTCCAAACAGCCCTGCTCTTTCTCGTGCGAGAACGAACGGTTGAGACCCAGCAGGCTCGTGAACAGGATGACCGCCCACAGAAGACCCCCCGCCATCTGCTGGATGTCGAGCTCGGTTCCCGCCTGGGCAAGAGCGGCGCCGTACACCACCAGAACGAGCAGCGCATAGAGGCCCATCGAGGTGATCATGTCCTTGGTGTGCAGCTCTTGGGAGAGGTCCTTCTTGAGGAGCGCGACGTAATGCGCCCAGGTGGAGGGCTTTTTGCACTCTACGGCCATTACGCCACCCCCATTCCAACGGTCTGACGGTAAAGGTTGCGAAACTCCTCGAAATCGAGCTCCTCCTTAGGCGCGAACGTCACCACGCGACCGCGCGCCATCACGAGCGCATGAGTGCAGGTGTCGAAGCCCTTTTGCAAATCGTGGCTCACCATGACAAAGGTGCGGCCTTCGCGCAGCCCCCCTATGAGCTCGTCGAAAATCTCGACCGCATGGGGGTCGAGGCCCGCATACGGCTCATCGAGAAACACCACCTGGGGATCGTTCATGAGGGCGCGCGCAATGGACAGGCGCTGCGTCATGCCGCGCGAAAACGTGCGCACAAGGTCGAATCGGCGATGGTCGAGCTCCACCGAACGCAGCAGCTCGCGCACGCGCTCCTCGGGGTTGACCACGCCGTAGAGCCGCGCCACGAACATGAGGTTCTCCATAGCGGTAAGATCGGGATAGAGCATGGAGTTGTGCGAGATGAGGCCGATGTGGCCGCGCACCTGGTCGGGCTCCTCTTTGGCGTCGATTCCCATCACGCGCACCGAACCCTGCGTGGGGCGCGAGAGCGTAGAGAGAATGCGCAAAAGCGTGGTTTTGCCTGCGCCGTTGGGCCCGAAGATGGAGAGAAACGTCCCCTCCGGCAAGTCAAACGTCACCCTGTCGAGCGCCTTGCGGTCGCCAAACACCTTGGTGAGCTTTTTTATTTCAAGCGCGTTGGTCAATCGCGTCACCATCCCCTACGTATGCGAAAGCGAGGCGCAAGCCCAACGACTCGCGCCCCGCCGAATGCGGGCAACGCCCATCCGCCGCCCACGGATATGCTACTCCTTGCTGACGGCAAGCTCCACGTCTTCGCCAGCGGGCTTATTTTCGGCCGGCGCGCTTTTCGCGAACGCGTCAACCGCATCCTTGCGGCGGCCGAGAAGCGCAATTGCCGTGCCCACCATGAGCAGGCCGAATCCCACCCACGTGAAGCTGATGAGAGGATTCACACGCACGTCCATCGAAAGCTGGCCGTCTTCGCTCACGCCGCGATACACCACGAACAGGTCCTCAAGCGGGCTGCCGAGCACGCTCGCGTTGAGCTTGGTCTGCTGCGTCATGGCATCGAGCTGCACCGAAGGCGCCACATGGCCCAGATACGCCCCGCTGTTCACGTCGTACACGTCGAACTGCACGGTGTAGAGGTAATCCTCGCCGTTGTTAATCTCCTCGACGGAGCTGTCGGTATAGCGCAACTCGTAGTCGTCCACCGTGAACGAATCGGCGGTATTCGCCTCCTCGTCGAAGTTGACGTACTGCACGGTTTCGGTGACATACATCGAAGAGCCGATCAGGCCCACCAAAATGATGGCCATGGCAAGATGGGCAATGTAGCCGCCGAAGCGCGAGGAATTCTTAACCAGCAGCGTGAAGAACGAAGCTACCGGGTTCTTGCCCGTGTTCTTGGAACGGGCGCGCACGGCACGGCCGATCATGAACAGCGTGTTGAAGAACAGCAGCGACGCAACCGCAAAGCCCACCACGGCAAGGCCGTTGTAGTACCACACGGGACCCTCGTTGGCCAGGCCCTGCGCATTGGCATCGCCCACGGCGAGCGTGGCCTGGTACGCCGGGTACAGCGTGGTCACGAAGTACACCATCAGCACGATGAACAGCACGAGCGCAAAGATCGCGGGAATCTTGGCCTGCTTGAGGAACGCACGGCCGCCGGTCTTGCCCCAGGCAAGCAGCGGGCACACCGCGATGATGAAGCAGTACACGATGCCCAGCGGACGCGCCACGGCGTTATAGGTGCCGGCAGAGAGGCTCTGGCCGCCGAAGGGCAGGAAGCTCGGCAGCGCGCTCGAAACCGTCAGGTACAGAAGCAGCAGCGTGAACACAATCATGATCACGTTGTTGAAGTAGTACGCGGCATCCTTGGACACGAGCGACTCGATAGCATCGCCCTGGCCGAAGGATTTCCAGCGAATGACCAGGCCAACGATGCCCATGAGCACCGATGCCACGATCAGCGTGCCGAACAGGTACAGCGAAACGGGGTCGCCCGAAAAGGCATGCACCGATTGCACGATGCCGGAACGCGTGATGAAGGTGCCTACCACGGCGAAGGTGAATGCCAGGCAGGCGCACATGATGCTCCAGCGCTTGAACGCGCCACGCTGGCGGTACACGGTCAGGCTGTGCACCAGGGCGAGCGCCACCATCCACGAAAGCAGGCTGGCGTTCTCAACGGGATCCCATCCCCAATAGCCGCCCCAGCCGAGCACCACGTAGGCCCACACCGAACCCAGGCCGATGCCGATACCCAGGAACAGCCACGAGAACATCGCGAAGCGGCTGGAACGACGCACCCACTTGGCGCTCGCATCGTTGACGATGAGCGCCGCGATGGCGTAGGCGAACGGGATGGTAAGGCCCGCATAGCCGATGAACAGCGTAGGCGGATGAATCGCCTGCGCCCAGTGCTCGAGCAGCGAGTTCATGCCCAGGACAGAAGCCTCGGGGGTCAGCTGCCCATCGGAGCCGAAGTAGTACTCAGGCGTGGTGATGAAGGGCATGTTGTCCTCAGAGAACAGCAGCACGCCCACGAACGCCGCCAGCACCAGCTGCGACACGAACAGGGCCATGTAGTCCATCGCGTCGTTCTTGCGCATGGCGCGCACGGCAACCACCGCGTTGAACACGGAGATGAGCCACGCCCAGAACAGAAGCGAGCCCTCACGACCGGCCCACAGACCGCTGAAGCGGTACAGCGTACCCAAAACGCCCTCTGCGCTGCTGTGATTCTCCAGCACGTACTCGATAGACATGTCGCCCGTGAGGAAACAGTACACCAGAATGCCGCAGCACACAGTGAGCGCCAAAAACGAGAGCAACGACGCCACGCAGCCGCCCCATGAGAGGGTCTCCGCGGTATCAGCGCGCCCGGTGCGGCGCAGAATCTGGCCCGCAAGCAGGCACACGATCGACACGGCCACGCCCGCGAAGGCGACGACCAGCCCGATCAATCCGAATGTAGACATGGAGGGGAAATCCTTTCTTAACTTACTCTATCGCCACCCGCAGGCGGCGCACCCCGGATGAGCCGGGGCCGGCAGGACAAGAGCGGCCCGCCTATCCTTCCTGCGCGACGTCGGTGGCAACAAAGGAGCCATCGGCCGAAATCGAGCCCGTGATTACGACCGAGGTGCCGTCGGTGATCGTTTCGGGCAGCGCACCGTCGAAATCGACAGGAACCTGCACGGAGGCGTCGTCGGCATCGCACACCACGAAGCGCGCATCGCCCTGGCCCGCCGCGGTGAGCGTGCCTTCGGCCACCGTGCCGGTCACTTTCACCGTGGTGTCCACGATATCGTCGCCGTACTCAAGCAGGCGCGAGACCGAAAGGGCATCCGTGGCCGATTCGTACTTAGACGGGCACTTCGTGACCAATTCGCTTGCCACCAACACAACGCCGTCCGATCCGGAATCCTGCAGCGTGCCCGTGCAGATGGCGGTCACGCCGTTGCCGAAGGTCGAAGAAGCGGCGCCTTCATAGCGCACATTCAGAGTCTGAGACTGGTCACCTTCGGGATCGTAGATGGAAAAGGTCAGCACGTTGTCCTGGGTGGTAAACGAGTTGTCCACCACGTTGCCTGAAACCTGGACGCGTTGGCCACCATTGGCCCCGCCCAGGGCGTCGCCTACAGAGATGGTCTTGGCAGCGCCGCTTGAACCGATCACGGCGAGCGCCACCGCAAGCACCACGATGATAACGCCCGTGACCACGACGAGCCTGCGCTTGGTCTTCGTGTTCATGTTCGCTCCTAAGGTATTTCATCTGGGCACATATGCCCCCATACGTAAAATGGCCGCAAAAGCAGCAGCGTAAATTATAAAAAGAAAAGCCCGCTCCAAAAGGCGGGCTTTTCAGGTTTCACATCTTCGCCCCGGAAATACGCTTATTGCGGTACGGGGGTGGATGCGGTGTCGTCATGGCGGGGCGCAAACCCCGCCGTTTTGCTCGAATCAGGCCGCTCGCCCGACCATCGCGCTATTCGGCGTCGATGGTGTGCAGCTGCTTGGCCTCAGACATGGTCAGCCAACCCTCGGGAACGGGGGCGTCGCTGTGGCACTGCGTGCAGTAGTTCACAGACTGGCTGTGAGCCTTGTGGCACTGAGAGCAGGACACGTCGCCGTGCTGGGTCTTGTGCGGGTTGCGTACATCAGCCAGATCGGCGGTAGCGGCGATCAGGTCGTCGCGGGTCTTGAGCTCGGTGCCGTCATCGGTCACATGGTGGCAGCTGTCGTTGAGGCAGAACTGCTCCTCATCCTCATAACCTGCGCCCTCAGCCAGGGTGGCCAGGTCGCGCTCGGTGGGGATGGTCTGGCCCTTCTTGTTAACGCCTTCGACCTCGTAAGATCCGGTCACCCAGTGGATGCCCTCGTTGATCTGCTGGCTGATAACAGGCACATGGCACTCGAGGCAGGTGGTGCCGTCGGTGACCTTGTGGTTGTAGGCCATCATGGCCATCTTGGCGTTCTCGTCGGTGATGTCATTGCCCCACTTGTCCTGGTTGCCGGTGGCATAGGTCTCATAGGACGCGTCCATGGGAGTGTGGCAGATGGCGTTGCAGAAGCTAGGCTGCTCGTGCCAGACCCAGAAGCCGGCGCCAGCAGCAACGATTACAACGACAACGACACCGAGGATGATCGGGAGCTTCTTCTTGCCGCCCTTGGCCTTCTTGGCCTTGGCATCCGTGGCAGTGGCCTCAGTGGTCTCTTCGACCGCCTCAGTGGCCTCGTTCTTGATCTCGTCAGCCATGGATACCCCCCTTTCGTGTAGTTCGTTCCTCTTCCTTCAACATGTATTCCGCATGCGACTTGGAGGGGAGCGCTGCGCCGCGACGACACTGACGGCAGCCGCGCACCGGGTTTGGTAAGCCGTATGCGAAATGCATCACTGCACTTTAACACACATCCTCCATACCTTTGCCAGAAATCTCTCACCCATTTGGGGGGAATTTCGTATTCACGCAGATGAAAAACGTGCAGATGCAATGTTTAGCGCATTTTTACCCCTCTTTCATACAAAAGGGGTTACAAAAATCTTTCGGCAGGTGGGCCTCGCAACCAGACGGAAAAGCTCGTCCTTCCGCCTCGGAGCTTTTGCCCACCCAGGCCTTACGGATTCTTACAGCCGGGGACGAGCGGGCAACGCCGCGCCGATGGAAAGCGCCCGCGTTGGGCACGCCTCGACACAGCGGCCGCACAACATGCAATCGCCCGCCGCCACGCGATCCTCCCGCCCCTCGATAGCGGGCTCGAGAATCGCAGGGTCGCACAAGCAACGCGCCTTGCACGCGTCGCACGCCACGCATGCGTCGTGGTTGATTTTGACGCTCAGCAGCCCTACGGCACCTACCGCCTGATAGAAGCCGCCGAGCGGGCAAAGCGCGCGGCACCACACGCGCCTCGCCCAGAAGAGTTCGGCTATCACGATGGCGACAAGCGTCCACACGCCCAGAAACGAGCCGAACAGAAGCGCCCGCGTGAACGCCCCCACAGGGCTGAGTGCCTCGAACAGCGGAATGGAGGTGAGCGCCGAAAGCGCGAGCACCGCAACCGCCACGCCAATCTTGGCATGGCGCGGCACCGGGGCCTCCTTGACCGTGATGCCGAGCTTCTCGCGCAGCCAGTCCACGCCCTCGAGCATGAGGTTCACCGGGCACACCCAGCCGCAAAACGCGCGACCACGAATGATTCCGTACGCCACGAGCACGGGAACCGCCCATACAAGCCCCGCGAAGGCGACATCCTTGGCGGCGGCAACCACCTGCAACGCCGCATAGGGGTCGAGCAAATCGATACCCACCAGATGCGATGAGGAAAGGCTGCCCCACACGGGCAGGTCGGCGGGCGTCGCCTGGGGTTCCTCGCCCCCTGCGTACTGCCCCGCTATCCCCCACCCTGTGGCGATGAGCGGCACGGCGAACAGGCACAGCATGAGCAACTGGACGATACGGCGGGCAATCGTCCAGTTCGCACGCTTCGCCATCTCACTCGCCTCCTGCCGCCCGCGGCGAGTCCTGAGGATGCGGCGTGTCGGCGACCGGCGCGACCGCGCCACCCGCCGCGCCGACATCTTCCAGGTTCTCGTCCTCGAAATTGGCGTACACCAGATCGATGCCGCGCACCCCTTCGATGCCGATGAACTCGCTCGCGATTGCATGGCTCGCATCGATGCCGGGTGCCTCGATGGTGATCACCACCTTGCCGGCAGCCTCGTCGGTTCCATGCACCTCCACCCCTTCGCGGCGCGCAAGCTCATGCGCCACATCGGCCGTGCGCTGCGGCAACGTTTCCACTATGAGACTAGAGATGGTCATGGGAGTTACTCCTCCTGCGAGCCATGCTGGCCGGTTTCCTCCTCGGCCTCTTCGTAGTACGAGTCATCGTGCATCTCCTTGCTCGGATCAACCGAATGGCAGCTGCGGCACTCGTAGCGAATGGGGTCGAGCTCTTGCGTAGACGGATCGTTGTTCACATAGTGCCCGTCGGGCATGGCCACGGCGTTGCGCGCGTTGGGGTTGCCGCGATCGGTGGCGCCGTGACAGCCATAGCACTCGTACGCGGTGTCGTTGACGTACTTCTCGTGATACGCGGGCATGAGGCGCGGAGTGGTCTCGGTGCCGGCCACCGCGTCGGAGGGGGCTTCCTGCTGGGTGCCGCACCCCGCGAATAGCGCGCACGACAGGGCGAGCGCCGCCGCAACGGCACCAAGGCCCGCCTTGGACTTCATGGTCATCTGCATTGCCGCACTCCTTCCGTTAAGCCTTCGCGATTGCCACGCAGGTCTTTTTGTAGTCGGTTTCCTTCGACAGCGGGCAGTAGTAGTCGTGCACCGCCAGATTGACCAGCGTCTCACGAGCGAAGAACGGCGCGAATACCAGACCCGCAGGCGGATCGACACGTCCCGACGTGGACACCTTGATCTCGAAGGTGCCGTGGCGCGAGGTCACGCGCGCCATGTCGCCGTCGGCAAGGCCCGCGTTGGCCGCGTCTTCGCTATTCATATAGAGAAGGGCCTCGGGCAGCGCGCGGTTGAGCTCCTCCACCTGGCGCGTCATGGAGCCGGTGTGCCAATGCTCCAGCAAACGGCCCGTGCAGAACCAGAACGGGAACTCCTCATCGGGCGTCTCGGCCGGCGGCTCGTAGGGGCGGAACACCACCGAAGGCTTTTGGTCGGCCGATTTATACCAGCTCACATCGCCCGCGAGGCCCGGTGTGCCGTACTGGGCGATGCCCACCTCGTCGAAGCCCTCGGCCTGGCTGCCGTTGGCGAAGCGCCACTTGGTAGACATCCACTGACCGTCCACCTCGCGCACCGGCCAGCACAGGCCGTGCTGGTTCAGGTACTCGTCGTAGGGTGCCAGCTGCTTGGCCTCCATCTTGAGCTTCTTCTCCTCGTTGATGGCCGCCGCGCTCTCTTTGAGCTGCGGGTTGGAGAAGATGCGGTACTCCTCCCAAATCGCGCGGTTGACCTCGCGGTCGTCACCGTTGAAGCCTTCGGCCTGGGTGTCCCAGATGAAGCCGAACAGATGCGTGAAGGCATCCTCGCCGTTAATGGTCTCGCCCTCAAGCACGCGGCGCGCCACCTGCATGAGCACCCACACGTCCCACTTGGCCTCTCCCGGCGGGTCCACCGCCTTCTCGAACACCGAGGTGCGGCGCTCGGCGTTGCCGAACTGGCCCTCGCGCTCGACCCACATGGCCACGGGGAACACCACGTCGGCGTAGTCGGTGGTCACGGTGGGATAGACCTCGTTCACCGCAATGAATGTGTCGTAGATGCCCTCGTGCTCGCCGTCGAGCCCCAGAAAACGCGTGAGGTTGGGCAGCGACTGCGCCCAGTTGTTGTGCGCGCTCCACAGAAAGTCGATGTTGCCGTTGGACATCTCGCGGAACAGCTTAATGGTGTGGAAGCCCGGCTTGGCGATGGCATCCAGGTAGCCCTCCGGCAGATCCCACACGGCCTCGGTGAAGCGACGATGGTCCTCGTTGGCAACCAGCAGGTCGGCAGGCAGGCGGTGGGAGAATGTGCCCACCTCGCGTGCAGTGCCGCACGCGCTGGGCTGGCCCGTGAGGCTGAACGCCGTGGAGCCCGGCTTGCCGTATTTGCCCGAGATCAGATGCAGGTTGTGGATGTTGTGATTCATCCAGGTTCCGCGGTTGTGCTGATTCACGCCCATGGTCCACAGGCTCATGATGCGCAGGTCCGGGTCGGCGAACAGCTCCGCCAACTCGGTCAGATCCTCCACCGACACGCCGGAAAGCTCGCTAGCGTACTCCATCGTGTACTCAGACAGGCGCTCGGCGTACTCCTCGAACGTGCTCGGCTGTGTGGCATCCACCGTAGAGCCCTGCTCGCTTTGGTCGTAGCCGTCCTCGTAGGCGTTGCCGATGTTCTCCGACCCCGTCTTGAACTGCAGGTGATCGGCCACGAACTCGTGATCGTATTTGTCGTTCTGAATCAGGTAGTTGGCGATGGCGTTGGCGATGGCAAGGTCGGTGCCGGGCTTGAACAGCAGCACCTTATCGGCTGATGCGCTCGTACGCGTCTTGCACGCGGTCAGATCGTAGTGGCGCACGTTCTCGCCCGAGAGCTTGTGGGCGGTCAGGCGCGAGTACAGCATCGGGTGCGCCTCAGCCATATTGGCGCCCCAGGTGATGAACACGTCGGCGTTGTCCAAATCCTCGTAGCAGCCGGCGGGCTCGTCGGTCTGGAACACGTTCATGAAGCCCACCACGGCGCTCGCCATACACATGCGCGCGTTAGGATCGATGTTGTTGGAGAGCAGACCCGCCTTCCAGAACTTGGCGGTCAGGTAGCCTTCGGTGATGGGCTGCTGGCCGCTGCCCCAGAACGCCAGGCGGCTCTTATCGGCCTTCCAGGTTTCCTTGAGCTTGGAGGCCACCAGGTCGAGCGCCTCTTCCCATTCGGCCTCGCGCAGGCCGCTTCCGGTGCCCTTGGTGCCGGCATCGTCGCGGATGAGCGGCTTGGTCAGGCGGTCAGCCCCGTAGAGAATGTTGCCCAGGTAGTAGCCCTTGATGCAGTTAAGACCGCGGTTTGACTGGTTGTCCGGGTCGCCCGTGACCGAAACCACCCTGCCGTCGCGGGTTTCCACGAGCACACCGCACCCGCAACCGCAGAAACGGCACACCGCGGTGTGAATCTGGCTTTCGCCCGATGCTGTCTGAGCGTCTTGGCTGCCCTGCGAGCAGCCCGAAAGCGTTGCCAGGCTGCCGCCCGCCGCCGCCATGGCGGCGGCGATTGCGGTCGCCTTTACAAAATCGCGCCTTGTAACGTCCATCCTTCCCCTTCTCCTTCGTCTCGCATTGGATTCTGCCTTATAGGGGCACAAGGCCCTTGCGCTATACCACCGTCTTGGCCTGCTCCGCCTTGATGAGACGAACGGCCTCGTCGCGGTCGCGCACGATTGTGATGGCCGGTTCGGGGTCGCCTACGGGGCAGCGCTCCACGCACAGCCCGCAGCCCACGCATTTCTCGGTATCGATGATGGGCTCGAACACCGAATGGATGCTGTCGCCCTCGCGCATGCGGTAATCGATGGTGATCGCCTCGTCGATGAGCGGGCAGGCGCGGTAGCACACCTCGCACCGCATGGCTTTGACGGCGATGCACAGCTCCCGGTTGATCACCGCCAGCCCCATCCGCACGTCGCGCCGCGACGGAGTTGGATGAAGCGCCTCGGTGGGGCACGCCGTGATGCACGGGAGGTCTTCGCACAGACGGCACGCCTGGCTGCGCACGTCGAGCATGGGCGCTCCTGCGGCGGGACCCACGACGGATTTGTCGGCGATGAGCGCCTTATAGGGGCACGCCTCTATGCAGCGGCCGCACTTGATGCAGCGCGCCAGAAAGTCGCGTTCGTCGGCGGCACCGGGAGGCCGGAGCGTGTCGGAGGTGTCGCGCGTCAGGGCGAGCAGCGCTTCGGCGCCGACTATTGCGCCCGCGCACACCTTCGCGAAAGTCGAAAGACCCATACGACACCCCCTGGCGTATTTACTTGTTAACTTGACATGAGGGGAAGGCGGTGGGAACCTGCGATTGTTCAGATCTTGCAGGTCGCCCGACGTTTGCGCCCGCCGTGCGTCCCGGCCGTCTCCCCTTGAGCGGCATCTTATTGCACGCGCTTTACCGTGTTTAGGGATGCTTTTCGCCAGATTTATGGGGACGCTTTTCGCGCGGGGCCCTTCTCTATGGGGTCGTTTTACCCGGGCCGAAAGCGCGGTTGCGCGCGTCGCTCAAGCGTCGCGCTTCTCGCGGCCTTACGCGCCGCAGGAGGGAGCAAGGCTATGATCGCCTTGGATTTTGAATCGCCCGAGCCGCTGTACCAGCAGATCTATCGCTCCATTCGCGACGACATCACGGCGCGCACCATTCCGGCGGGCAGCAAGCTCACCGCCATCCGCCGGCTCGCGGACGACCTTCACGTGGCGCGCAACACCGTGGAGAGCGCCTACCTCCAGCTGGCGGCCGAAGGGTACGTGGCAAGCCGCCCCGGGTCGGGCTACATCGTGGAGGATTTGGATTTCGATTCGCTCGGCACGCCGGGATCGGCCGCTCGGCGCGCGCAGAGGCGCATCGAGGAAGGCGTGCGGTCAAGCGACCGGTTTGGCGATGAGCCCTTCAACCAGCACAGAACGTTCACCTACGATTTCACCTACGGCAACCGTCCCGCCGGAAGCTTTCCCGCTCAGACGTGGAGGGCGCTTACCGATGAGGCGCTGTTCAACGCCAACAACAAGGCGGCCTGCTACGGCGATGGTCTGGGCGAGCCGAGCCTGCGCAAACAGATCGCGCGGCGCGTGCACGTGTCGCGCGGCGTGAACTGCGCCGCCGAGCAGGTGGTGATTCAGCCGGGAACCCAGGTGGCGCTGGGCAACCTGCTTACGCTGTTCGATCCCGTTCGCGATGCCGTGGCCATGGAGGAGCCTGGCTACGACGGCGTGACCACGGTATTTCGCAACAGAGACTTCCGCTGCATGCCCATTCCCGTGTGCCCTCTCGAAGATAAAGAGCATAGCTCGCAGACGTATTTCGATGCACTCGAGGCGAGCGGAGCCAAGCTGGCGTTTTGCACGCCGTCCAACCAGTTTCCCACCGGCGTGACCATGCCGCTCTCGTCGCGCATCAAAATGCTCGACTGGGCACGGCGAACGGGCGCCTACATCATCGAGGACGATTACTGCCGCGAGTTTCGCTACGAGACGCGCCCCATCCCCAGCCTCCAGTCGCTGGACGAGAACGACCGCGTCATTTATATGGGGACGTTTTCAAAAGTGCTCTCGCCTGCGTTGCGCATGAGCTACCTGGTGCTGCCGCCCGATTTGCTGGAGCGGTGGCGGCAGGTGTTCGCGAACCATTACTGCCCCGTTCCCTGGCTCTCGCAGGAAACGCTGCGCCTGTTCATGAAAGAGGGGCATTGGGATCGCTACGCGCGCAAGACCGTAACCGAGTATCGCAAGAAACGCGACACGCTGATGAGCGCCATCGAGCGCGAGCTGGGAGGACGCGTGGACGTGCTAGGCGGACACGCTGGGTTGCACCTGCTCATGCGCACGCGCGACGAACGTGGCCAGGACGAGCTGATCGAGGCGGCGAAGGCGCAGGACGTACGCGTGTACAAGACCGAGAAGTACTGGATGGGCGCGCCCCACTCGATGGACGATTACCTGCTCGTAGGATTTTCGAGCATCAAGACCGAACTCATAGACGAAGGCATCCGCCGCCTCGCGCAAGCGTGGTTCTAACCGACTGTGGCCCCGCGTTGGCCCCGCGCCCGATCTCTGCGACTCCGCGCCGCACTCGCACAATGCCACCAAAATGTTCGCGATTGGAACCGGGGCCTTGTTCCGTGGTTTCTTTCG
>CAUWMI010000055.1:0-13739 GCA_963559755.1 uncultured Slackia sp.
AAGGGGCAATTTGTCGCTTTGGCAACACGTTTCGCCAGTCCGGTTGCCGCGCCAAGATAGAAGTTCATGCTTTCACCGTATAGCTCACTGAGCTGCTTGCACGTTGCTGCCCCACCACAGTCAAGCATGCGCTTCATAAGGGCCTGCGCTTGAGATGCAAATACGTTTCTGTTTTCCAGCAATGCCGCCCATTGCTTCGTCGAAATTCCCGGATCATATTCTTCTCTCGAGGGAAGCCATTCCTCGGCACCGTCACCAGCCTCTTCGTCTCCCAGACAATCATCCGGCTGACGGGAATCCCACCAAGCTCGCATGGAGATGGCTGGATACATTTCGTCGGTCGCACTAGACAAGCAAGAAAGCAGGGCGAGATACTCCGATCCTGTAGGAATGTGAGAGAGATTTATACCGTATGTCTTTTTGAGGAACTGCCTGTTTACGGCATCAAGGTTGATAAACGCGTCAGGTCGCACCCAATACAATCCCATCGTAAGATTCCAGGACACCATGTACTGCTTAAGCGCAGCATCATACGCATCAACAAAAAGGCGCGCGTTGCTTTTAGAAGACGCATCTGCATATTCCATTGCGCAGCAAAAGAGATTCCAAAGTCCATCCACATCGCTATCCGACCGATCGTCAGGACCGCCGAAAAACCAACTTTTGAAATTGCTTACTACCGGAATGCCAGCAAAATCATCAGGAATTCGACATCCCTTGATATCTAAATGCTCAAGCGCAAGGGCAATAATTCGTTGACGATTGACATCGGTCAGGCCCCGATTAAATGAAGCAAAAAACGTAAAAGGGTCTATACCGGAAGACTCAAAGGATTCTCCGCAGTTTTTCGGAAAGCTAACACCATGTCTTCCGTTGAAAATCTCTGCACAAATTCTGGCAAGACAATCCCTGTTGTT
This sequence comes from uncultured Slackia sp., assembly GCA_963559755.1. Classification (GTDB taxonomy): domain Bacteria; phylum Actinomycetota; class Coriobacteriia; order Coriobacteriales; family Eggerthellaceae; genus Slackia. Next base: position 918 of record CAUWMI010000055.1, read on the forward strand.
GCGCATATCATAAATTGCGTCGGCAATTGCTCGATACGTTGGCACCCAGGTATACATAGGCAATTCTTCCATGTTTTCTCCTAGCAGTTTGAACTGCCATCAAGTATAGCGAATCACCTGAATAGCATCCTTAGCTGCGAGCTGGATTGCTTCTCACGCAATCGATATCTCAATATGGCCGAATGCTAATCCGCCATTTTTTGTCACTCAGGGAGACATTTTCATCTGCGTATTTTGGCATGAGGCGTGACGTTTTCTTCGGATTAGCGCTTTTATGGGTCGATATTTTCCTCGCGACAAAATGACCCACAATTGGCGGGAGGGCATGTTCATAGACAGTCGATACTGGCCAAGGTCGACCGGAAGCAATGTTCCCATGGCCAGTCGGCCGGAGATGATGCCATCCATCACCAGTACTAGTCACAAGCGTTTTCGTCCATATGGGCATTCCGTCGCAAGCGAATAGTACCCAGAACAAACTCACTTGCGAACAAGCAGCATTACACTAAAAAGCGCTCCGCGGAACACGGAGCGCTTTTCTTGGGAACGGATTTGTCGTACGGCTTAGCCGAAGTAGCGCTTCAGCAGACCAGCGAAGGCCTTGCCGTGGCGAGCCTCGTCGCGAGCCATCTCATGCACGGTGTCATGGATGGCATCCAGACCGGCGGCCTTGGCGCGCTTGGCAAGGTCGGTCTTGCCGGCGGTGGCGCCGTTCTCGGCCTCGACGCGCATTTCGAGGTTCTTCTTGGTGGAATCGGTCACGACCTCGCCCAGCAGCTCGGCGAACTTAGCAGCATGCTCGGCTTCCTCGTAAGCGGCCTTCTCCCAGTACAGGCCGATCTCAGGATAGCCCTCGCGATGAGCAACGCGGGCCATGGCCAGGTACATGCCCACCTCGGAGCACTCGCCCTCGAAGTTAGCGCGCAGGTCCATAACGATGTCCTCGGGGACCTCGGGCAGCTTGCCAACGCCCACGACATGCTCGGAGGCCCAGCTCATCTCGGTCTCGGACTGCTTGATGAAGCGGGAGCCGTCAACGCCGCACTGGGGGCACTTGAAGCCCTCGGGCAGCTCGTCGCCGTCGAACTCTTCCACATAGCCGCACACGGGGCATACGAATTTCATGCTGATCTCCTTTGCATATTCGTCTTTGATGCGCGCCTCGGAACACTCCCCCAGAGGCTCGCATTCTGTTGCGTATACGGTATCACGAATTTATGTTACTAAACAGGCATCAATTAAGAAAAGCAGAAATCTCTTACAGAGAATTAAACAAGGAAGGCATGGTTTAAAACCGAAGGCGTTGAAGCAAGCGAAAGGGCGAACACCTGAGCGCCCGCCCCTCAAAGAGCAATTCGAAATCGTGCTTATACGATGCCCAATACCGGCATCCGCCCCTACGCCTGCGCGGTGAGCAGCTTGGCGATCTGCACGGCATTGGTGGCCGCGCCCTTGCGAATCTGATCGCCACAACACCACAGCGCCAGTCCGTGCTCGCCGGGGACGGCGGAAATATCGTCGCGGATGCGGCCCACGTAAATCAGATCCTGATCAGTGGTGTCGAGCGGCATGGGATACGCCAGGTTGGCGGGGTCGTCCACCAGCTTCACGCCGGGCGCCGCGGCCAGCGCCTCACGAGCCGCCTCCACGCTCACCTCGCGCTCGAATTCCAGCGTGATGCTCTCGGAATGCGAGCGCATCACCGGCACGCGCACGCAGGTGCAGTTCACGCGCAGCCCAGGCAGATGCATGATTTTGCGGCCTTCGTTCTGCAGCTTCATCTCCTCGGAGGTGTAGCCCGCCGCGTCGAATCCGCCGATCTGCGGAATGAGGTTGCATGCCAGCTGGTACGCAAAAGCCTTGGGGTCGCCCACGGGCTGACCCGCGCCGATGGCTGCCATCTGCGCCTCGAGCTCGCGCAGGCCCCCGATGCCCGCGCCCGACGCCGCCTGATACGTGGACACGATCATGCGCTTGATGCCGCCCACCTTATGCAGCGGGTTTACCGCCACGAGCGCGATGATGGTGGCGCAGTTGGGGTTGGCGATGATGCCGTTGTGCTTGGCGATATCCTCGGGGTTCACCTCAGGCACCACGAGCGGCACATCGGGGTCGAGGCGATACGCGCTGGAGTTGTCCACGGTCACGCAGCCCTTCTCGCGCGCCACCGGCACGAAGCGCTTGGCGATGTCGTTCTCGGCCGCGCCCAGCACGATGTCAACGCCGTCGAACGCCTCGTCGCGCGCCTCTTCGACGACCACATCCTCGCCCGCGAATTTCACCAGCTTGCCGGCACTGCGCGCCGAAGCCAGAAGCTTCAGGTTGGCAACGGGAAACTCCTGCTCCTCCAGGCACTGGAGCATCTGCTGGCCCACGGCACCCGTGGCGCCCAGGATGGCTACGTTGTACTGCTTCATACCGCTCTCCTCCTTCACGCGGCGCACGCGCGAGTCGCGTCCGCGCCGCCGAATGGCCTTTACTCGACGGGCTCTTCGTTCGGCTTTCCGGCATCCAGCTCGTCGATGGTGATCACGTTGTCCTCGGAATCCACGAACGCGTCGTAGATCACGCGGATGGCGTGCTCGAAGTCCTTATCTTCCACGCCCACGATGATGTCCAGCTCCTCGGAGCCCTGCGAAATCATGCGGATGTTGATGCCCGCGCGGCCCAGTTCGCCGAACAGACGGCCCGAAATACCCGGGCGGCGCGCCATATTGCGGCCCACGGTGGCGATGAGCGCCAGGTGCTCCACCACGTTGATCTCATCGGGCTCGAGCTCGCGCTGGATATCGCCCACCACCGAATACAGGCAATCCTTCACGTCGGATCCCTGCACCACCACGGCGAACGAATCGATGCCCGAAGGCATGTGCTCGATGCTCACACGGTAGCGCTCGAAGATGGAAAGCACCCGGCGCAGGTAGCCCACCTCATTGGACATGTGGTTCTGCTTGATATGGATGGACACGAAGTCGCGCTTGCCTGCGATGCCGGTGATGATGGGCTCGGCAAGACCCGGCTCGGTCTCCTCGCTGATGATGGTTCCGGGGTCGTCCGGGCGGTTGGTGTTCTTGATGACCAGCGGAATGCCCGCATCGCGCACGGGGAAGATGGCCTCCTCGTGCAGCACGCTCGCGCCCATGTAGGAAAGCTCGCGCAGCTCGGCGTAGGTGATGCGCGCGATGGACTTGGGGTTGTCCACGATGCGCGGGTCGGCCGTGAGGAATCCCGAAACATCGGTCCAGTTCTCGTAGAGGTCGGCACCCACGCACTGCGCGAGGATGGCGCCGGAGATGTCGCCGCCGCCGCGGTCGAGCAGCTTGATCTGGCCGTCAACCGTGGCGCCATAGAACCCGGGCATCACGAAGCGCTCGTGCTGCTCGATGGCGTCGTGCAGCTGCGCGTTGGTGCGCTCCATGTCAAGCGTGCCGTCGAAGTTGAACGCCACCACATCGGCCGCGTCCACGAAAGGAAAGCCCAGGTACTCCGCCATCAGGCGCGCGGTGAAGTACTCGCCGCGGCTCACGATGAACTCAGGCGTGAAATCGCCCCGCTTGGCCTTCTCGCGGAAGATGCCGAACTCCTGGCCGATGGGATATTCGAGCCCCAGCTCCTTGCCGATCTCGCAGAAGCGCTGGCCGATGGTGCCCAGCAGGTCGTCGCAACTCACATGGTACTGCAGGTGCGCGTTCACCAGATACAGCAGGTCGGTGATCTTGCTGTCGCGTTTGTCGCGCTTGCCTACCGCCGACACCACCACAAAGCGGCGCGACTCGTCCGCCTGGATGATGGACTTGACTTTCTGGAACTGGACGGCGGAGCTGACGCTCGAGCCGCCGAATTTCGTAATCTTGATCATGCCTCGTGTTTCCTTCTCCATCTTCGCGTGAGACGCCCGGCCGCATCGCGATCCGATGCGCCTCCGTGCAGGTGCGCCGCATGATAGCGCATCCCCGTTCGCACGCACTCCGAACCGCCGCCCAATTTCCGAATATGTAACCATTGAGCGCCGTTAGCCGCACGCGGCTGGCACCCTGGGCAGAGTTTGATACACTTTAGCAGAATGGAGCGTTCAGAGGGAACGCGAACGGCCTTAAACGTCGAGGAGTGGACGAATGGCATCGAACTATCACAGCACGCGCTCGTGCGAGCACACCGTTACGGCGAAGCGTGCGATTTTGGACGGATTGGCGCCCGATGGAGGGCTGTATGTGACCGACGCGCTCGACGAGGCGCGCATCGACCTCGACGAGCTGATTGCGGCGCGCCGCGAGGGCACCTATCTGGACGTGGCGTGCACCGTGTTGGGCGCGCTTCTGGATGACTACACGCCCGAAGAGATGCGCGCCTGCGTGCAGGGGGCCTACGGCAGCTGGCCGAACGGCACCGCGAATGTGACCCCCGTGGTGGGGCTTGGCGAAGGCGAGTGGGTGCTCGAGCTCTTCCGCGGCCCCACGAGCGCCTTCAAGGACGTGGCGCTGCAGATGCTCCCCCGCCTGATGAGCTGCGCCGCCGCCGGCAGCGACGAGCGCATCATGATCCTCACCGCCACGAGCGGCGACACGGGCAAGGCGGCGCTTGACGGCTTCGCTGACGTGCCGGGCATCGGCATCTGCGTGTTCTACCCCGAGGGCGGCACGAGCGAGATTCAGCGCCTGCAGATGGTCACTCAGGAGGGCCGCAACGTGGCCGTGGCCGCCGTGCGCGGCAACTTCGACGATGCCCAGAGCACCGTGAAGCGCATCTTCGGCGACGCCGAGCTGGCCGATCGCCTGGCCACGCGCGGCATCACGCTCTCCAGCGCCAACTCCATCAACGTGGGGCGCCTGGCGCCGCAGGTGGCGTATTACTTCGACGCCTACGCGCAGCTGGTGATCGCGGGCTCCATCCAGATGGGCGATGAGCTGGACTTCTGCGTGCCCACGGGCAATTTCGGCGACGTGCTGGCGGGCTACTACGCCAAGCGCATGGGGCTGCCGGTGCGCACGCTCATCGTGGCGAGCAACGCCAACAACGTGCTGACCGATTTCCTCACCACGGGCGTCTACGACCGCAACCGCCCCTTCCACAAGACCATCTCTCCCAGCATGGACATTCTCATCTCGTCCAACCTGGAGCGCCTGCTGTATTACGAGAGCGACGGCGATTGCGAGCTGGTGGCGCGCCTCATGGCCGATCTGGCCGAGACGGGCCGCTATCAGGTGCCGCCCGAGCTGCTCGCCCGCATCCAGGAGACGTTCGCCTGCGGATGCGCGACCGACGACGAGGCGCGCGACGCCATCAACAACGTGCTGCACGAGCGCAATTATCTGATGGACCCGCACACCGCCGTAGCCTGGCACGTGTCGCAGGGCGTCCCGCGCGCAGAAGGCGTGGCGCGCGTGGTGCTTTCCACCGCGAGCCCGTACAAGTTCTGCCGCGACGTGTGCGATGCCGTGGGAACCATCGATACGCCCCAGGGCAGCGATTTCGAGTGCATGCGCGCGATTGAGGCCGAGATGCGCCGCCTCGGCGTGGGGCCGCGCTTCGAGGAGGCGCCCGCCGCGCTGGCCGAGCTGGAAGGCGCCCCCGTGCGCTTCACCGACGTGCTGGACGCGAGCCAGATGATCGACTACGTTGAGCGAAAGACGGGTGAGCTGCTGTGAGCGTGAAGATCACCGTGCCGGCCACCTCGGCAAACATCGGCATCGGGTACGACTGCCTTGGCATGGCAGTGACCCTGTACTCGGATTTCACCTTTGACCGCACCGACGAGCTCACCATCACCGGATGCCCGGAGGAGTTCCAAAACGCCGACAACCTGGTGTATCAGTCGTTTTGCGCGGCACTCTACCACTGGGGCGAGAAGCCCTTCCCCGTGAGCATCCACATCGACTCGCACATTCCCGTGGCGCGCGGCCTGGGGTCGTCGTCCACCTGCACGGTGGCGGGCATCATGGGCGCGGCGGCGCTCACCGGACGCATCGTAGGGCGCGCGGAGGCCGTGAGCATCGCCACGATGATGGAGGGCCATCCCGACAACGTGGCGCCCGCCATCATGGGCTCGCTCGTGTGCTCGTTCACACCGGAGGGCCAGCTGCCGCGTTGCATTCGCTACGAGGTGGAGCGCGGGCTGCACTTTGTCACCGTGATTCCGCCGTACGAGGTCAAGACCGAAGAAGCGCGCAAGGTGGTGCCGCAGGAGGTGTCGCTGCATGATGCCGTATGGCAGATGGGGCGTATCTCGGGCCTCACGCGCGGCCTTGAGACGGGCGATGCCGAGCTTATCGCAGCGGCATGCGAGGACCGCATCCAGGAGCCTTACCGCCGCGAGCTGATCCCTGATTACGACGAGGTGCGACGCATCTGCCTCGAAGGCGGTGCGCTCACCATGTGGATCTCGGGCTCGGGCTCCACGCTCATGGCTGTGACCAACGACGGGCTCATCGCCGAGAGCCTGCGCGCCCGCATCGCGCAGAGCTTTCCCACCTTCGACGTGCACGTGCTGGACTGCGACCCCCGCGGCGTGAGGATCCAGCTGCTGTAATGCTTGCTATTCCACGTGAAGCGGCCCGCTTGCCTCAGCAAACGGGCCGCTTCCATTCTTATTGCTGATACTCAATCACTGGTGCGTCCAGACGGCACCCCCAATCCTCCTGGAGCAGCTTGAGCGTCATGCTGCGTACCATTTCACGAATGGTCAGGCCGGGCTGCGTGATGCCGGCCTCCTTCATGGCCGCAAGCTGCTTCTCGGAATGGAACGCATACGGGTACACGCCGTGCAGAAACGGCATGAATGCGAACACGAAACGATCCATGCGCGCCTCATCCCATTGCGGCTTCGACGTGGCGATGAGGCTGCGAAGCGCCTGGATGGCAGCACCGTATGTATGTTTGAATTCCACGAGGCTATCAAGGCGACTGTTCTGCTCGATGTCGTAGAGATTCATTGCGAGGAGCTTGAGCATCTGCACGCGTTCATCCACGCTTTGCGCGAGCCCTTCTGCAAGGTCGGCATCGGCAAGCGGGCCCCGCTCTTCGAGGCGAACGAGCGATGCGGCCCACAGCTCATGCTCGCGCTGCAGCAGCGCCAGAAGAATCTCGTCTTTGCCCTGGAAGTAGTTGTACACGTTCGCGCGCCCGAACGAAACTTTGGATGCCACCTGGGTCATCGTGATGTCGTGATAGCTTTCCGCACGGTACAGCTCCTCGCATGCATCGATAATCTCGTTGCGACGCGCAAGCGATTCTTCCTTGGAAATCTTGGGCATGACGACACCTCGCTGACACTGTGACATTTATTAGCGGCCATCTTACCACCGAAAGATGCAAGAGTGAGCATCGGAGCGCAATGGCGCATGCGCCTCTGCCTTTCCCCGGACAAAAGACGTCATTTTTACGGTGAAATAGGCTCTTTTCGCCAAAACACCGTCAAATGGACGTCCTTTGCCGAAAGACGCGACCCGGAACAAGTTGGACAGAGAATCGACAAATCGCACCGTGCGCGCATGCAGCTCACCCCATTCGGGATACAATGCCGCCCATGCAACGAAACGATTCACATACCCAAAACACCGCTGATACGACTGCGCCCGAAGGCGCGCGGCAATCTACTGCGCCAAAGTCGACCTCGCCTCAGGCCGCCGACGAACCCACCTCCATCACCAAGCAACTCCTGCTCTTGGCTATTCCCACCTTCGGTCAGCTGGTGGCCGAGCCCGTGTTCGTGCTCATCGACACCGCCATCATCGGGCACGTGAGCGATGCGTCGCTCGCGGGGCTCTCGCTCGGCTCCACCGTGCTTCTGACCGCGGTGGGTCTGTGCGTGTTTCTGGCCTATTCCACCACGTCGCAGGTGGCGCACCTCTTTGGCGCGGGCAAGCGGCGCGAGGGCTTTCAGGCGGGGTTCGGCAGCATCTGGCTCTCGCTGTGCATCGGCGTGGCGCTCTTGCTCGTGTTGTTCCTGGGCGCCCAACCCATTTGCGCAGCGCTCGGCGGGCGGGGCGACGTGCTGGAGCAGGCCGCCATCTACACACGCCTGGTGGCGCTGGGCGTGCCGGGCATGCTTCTGGTGTACGCCGCGAACGGCATCTTCCGCGGGCTGCAGAAGGTGGGCATCACCCTTGCCGTCGCCGTAGGAGGGGCCGCGCTCAACGCGGTGTTGGCCGTGTTCTTCGTCATCGGATGCGGATGGGGCATCGCGGGATCGGGCCTGGCCACCTGCATCGCGCAGTGGTTCATGGGGCTTTCGCTTTTGACGGTGGCTATCGTCCAGGCCAAGCGCGAGGGCGCGAGCATCCGACCCCGCATAAGCGGAATCGCATCGGCGGGAGGCGACGGATTCCCGCTGTTCCTGCGCACGCTCGCCCTGCGCGCGGCGCTCGTGGCAACCGTGATGGCGGCAACCGCCATGGGCACCAACGTGCTTGCGGGATACCAAATCGTCTATGCCGCATGGTCGTTCGCGCTCAACATCCTCGACGCTGCCGCCATTGCCGGGCAGACGCTCGTGGGCGCCGAGCGCGGCGCCGGCCGCTTAGACAGCGCTCGCACCCACACGCGCGCAACTGCGCGATTCGGCCTGATCATGGGCGTTATCGTGGGCGTTTGCTTCGCGCTTGCGGGACTTGTAGCGGGGCAGGTATTCTCTCCCAATCCCGAAATCCAGGCGCTCGCCGCCGTAGGCATGCTCGTGGTGGGCGTGGCGTTCCCACTGCAGGGCTGGATGTGGGCGCTCGACGGCATCCTGATTGGCGCGGGAGATTTCCGCTATCTCTCCGCCACCATGGCGGCCGTGGCCGCAGCGCATATCGCGATCCTCGCCGCGCTCGTGTTTTTGGCGGCGCCCCTTCTGCTAAGCGACAACCTGCGCACCGCAGCGCTCTGGGCCACGTTCTCCATCGTGCTCATGGGCGGCCGCGCCATAGCCAACGGGCTGCGCACCCGTGGCGACGCATGGATGAAAGCGTAGCGGAATCCCAATTCGCCGACTCTACGAGGCATACTGCGCAATATAGTCCAGAATTTCCTGGCGCGAATGAAGGCCTGTTTTCACGTAGATGCGCTTGATGTGCTCGTGGGCGGTGTTCTGCGCGATGCACAGCTCGTCAGCCACCTTCTTCTGCGTGTAGCCCAGCGCATACAGCGCGAGCACGTCCACCTCGCGGTCGGACAGCAAAAACTGCTTGCCCATGATCTCAGCCGAATGTCGCATGCTCTTGCGACGCACATCCACCAGGCTCTCGCCTTCGTCGAGGCCCATAATGCGCACGATGGTGCTTGCAGGCTTCTCCTCCTGCGTGGCTTGATCAGCAGCCCCGTTCGTCGCCCTTCCGTTGAACAGGAGCACGCCGAGCGTTATTTGCGTGGAAACCACCACGATAGTCGCGGCGATGGCCACGGCGAGCATCTCGGACGATTCGCCCACAAGACCGGTGGTGACCATGAATATCACGCGCGTCACGGCGCGAGCGCCGAGCCACACGAACCACCCGCCCAGCGCATAGTAGTAGGGGTCGCGCCATCCGAAGCTCATAAACGCCAGGATCATATACCACACAAGCCCCAGCATAATGGAATTGAGCGCTGTGGCGAACACCGCCCCTACCTCCAGCGCGTCTGGCCATGCCGCATAACACATGAGCGCCCCGCAGGCCATAATCTCGAGCACCACGAAAAGCGCCATCGGCATGACGGAGCGCCGGTCGCCCGCCGTCACAACAACGGTGAGATGCGCCACAAGCACCACGATAGCCGCGTATGCCAGTCGCGTTATTCCTGGTAGCTCAATGGGCTCGCCATCGGGAAAGCCGCGCAAAAAGCCCGAGACGATAGCAAGGAGCCCGATGGCTGCGGCCATGGCAATAAGCAGGTTTCGGCTGCGCAGCGTCTTCTCATCGAATCCGGGGAACGCGTGGTCGTGCGTAAGCTGCTCGCGGCTGAACGGTGTCGTGCGTCCGCGCGCCCATACCATGAACGGCAGCTGCGCCAGCACCAACACGCCTGAAATCAGAATGTCGAAGGGGCTGGACACAAGCAGCAGCAGCGCCATTTCGAGCTCGCTTACTATCAGTGCCGAGAAGACGAACACGACCGCAACGATGGTACCGCAGCCGCGCATGCGTCGCAGCCAATAGAACATGGCACCCGACGCGAAGAAGGAGCAGGCCACGCTCAAAGCGAAATGCGGCGAAAAGTCATTCACGCCTAAAAGTTCGAGCGCGCCGATACCGAAAACGGAGAGCGCTTCGCCCGCAATGCAAACGCGAGCGATGCGGTTCACCCATCGCTTGGGAATGACCTCGTGCGATTTGGCTATGACCGCGAACGGCACGAGCAGAAGCACGAGCGTCAGCACCATGGAGCCGTCGTTGAAGAATCCTTCATCGCTAAAGCGGTAGTTGTCGTACGCGGACACAACAAGGGCAGCGCGGGCAAAACCCAGCCCCAATATAAGCGGCAGCAGCGCTACGACGGTTCCCCATGCGTCGAAACGCTTCGATGAAGACGCCTGCCGAGGCGCCACGTTCCCATCCATCAAGCCCCATCCTTTCGGTGTTCTCACCATGATACGCCTAACTCCGGGCGCAACAAAACCGGCCGTTCCCAAGAAAAAAAAGAAAGGCGGCTACGAGAATCGCAAGGCCTAGGAAAACGATTCAATCAATACCCCCAAAGAGGGGAGGTGCCCGGCAGTATACGAGAGAAGATAGTCGCGGCAAGAGAAAGCGCTCGTGAATGGCCGATTGCCGCCAGTTTGCGGCGCCGGTCTTAGAGCAAGGTGCCAGCCCCATCGGCAAGGAGGAAAGCATGCAGGATCAGTATGCAACCGCCGTTTCAGGAGAGCGCACGATGCGCCCCCTGATTCGAACGAAAGACGTGTATCAGACCAATTCCGACAACGGCATCGCGGGCTATTCCGACAAGCTGCTCGCGGTGGCGGCGCATTTCACCAACAGCGGCGCGCCCGAGGGGTTCAACGCGCAGAGCATGGCAGGCAAGACCAAGAAAAGCGAGCTTTCGGTGCGCCTCTTCGCCCGCATTAACCCTAAGACGAACGTCATTGAACGCGTGGGATTCAAGGTGCGCGGCAATCTGGCGATGATCGCCAGCGCGAGCATGATATGCACCCTCATCGAAGGCAAAACGCTCGAAGAGGCGCTTGAGGTCAAGCCCACCGACCTCGCCGAAAAGCTCGGTGGTTATCCCGAGGGCCGTGGAATGGTGGCCATCATCGCCGTGGAAGCCGTCCGCGCGCTTGTGGGCGATTGGCTCATTCGCCAAGGCGCCACGCTGGCACAGCTCGATCAGGAGCTCCCCTGCGACCCCTACTCCACCGGCTGCCTCATCGTCGAGCATTGCTCGCTTCGGGCGGCGCGTACCGATCTTCTGGTGGAAGAAGCCATGGCAGCCAGCCGAAAGGACAGCGAGGCATGATCGAAGAGATTGAACGCATCGCAATCACCCAGGAGCGCGATGCGCATCGCGCGACGGCAGAAGAGCCCGCTACTCAGCAAGCGGAATCCCCTTCATGCGTCACAGCAGATGAAGCGTTATCCAACGTGGATGCTCCTGCTGTCGAAGGCGACGCCCCGAGCCTGAACATCACCCCGATCCAGGACGAAATGCCTGCGTCCGCAACCCAAGATGACACCGCAGAGGATCCAGAGACCACAGAAGAAGAGCTCGAGCTCGCGGAGCACAATGCGCTTGCCCGCGCCTTCGACGAGGTGCGGCGGCAGTCGCGCGATGGCAAGCTCGTCACGCCGGAGCACTGGGAGGAAGCGGGGGTCATCCCCGCCCACATGGATGCCGAAGAGTTCGAGATGTTCGTCTACGAGTATTGGGAGGAACACTCCCAGGCAGGCTTCGCCCCCGTCGATACGCCGCTGCGCACGGTGGACCTTCAGGCGAATGGCGAGAGCAGCCACTCCAGCAGCTCCACCCACGCCGTGGGCGTTCCCCCGTTTTTGAGAAACCAAGATGCATCCTCTCCAAAGGCGCCGCAATCGTCCCAGGCCAACAAAGATAACCCCGCCATCTCGCCCGCTCCACTCAAGCAGGCAGATGATCCGTTTAAGGCGAACGACGCCGAGAACCCGGACGAGACCGGTGAAGGGATTCCAGCCGCGAAGCCCGACGCAGACACCAGCCAGGCCTCCCCTCTTGAGTACGCTAATCCCTCGCCTGTCGATGAGAACCAGCGCGACGGTCTCGACGAGCTCGATCTGCCGGAGGGCTACACGCTCGTGGAGCTTGAAGGCGAATGGGTGCTCGTGCCCGACAGAGATGCCAAACCCAAGGTGCTCGACATCGACTGCGAGACCATAGCCGCCCTGGTGGGAGCCCATAGCTACTACCTCTATGACCGCTCGGTCATGACCGATGCCTTCGCCCATTGGGCGTTTCTCTCGGCCGAGGACAACGACATGATCACGTTCGTCGACTGCGTGCGCGAGGATTCGCGCATCTACCCTCGTCCCATGCCCCTCGAAGCCCTTGAAAACGACCCGTTCAACTTCGACCGCAGCCGCATACTCGCGGCATGGGATGCGGTGCAAGAATCGGGCGAGTACCCCGATATTCGTCAGGTGTCCGCGTCCAACGGCGACGTGTACTTCTATTCCACCACCTACCTCTCGCCAGCCTATGCCGCTTCGCTCGCCGAATGGGCCGCCGTCGAGCGTTTCCGTAACCTCTGACCCCAAGACCGCACAACCTATTGCAACGAGGCCTGCAGCCAAAACGCTGCGGGCCTCTTCCTTTGTCGCAAATCTTTCTTTGTTTCCAGCTTTGCCCATTCCGGGCACGTTGCCTATGACAAATCCCGTCATTTTGACGGCA
>CAUWMI010000056.1:0-13377 GCA_963559755.1 uncultured Slackia sp.
CATAGGAGCCAGAAGAACAGGCACGGGCGCTCCCCCCATGCCAGCCCCGCCTTGAGGCAAGAGAAGCTTACGGAGCCAATTCGTAGATTCTTCCATACAACTCATTTCCCAAAAGCCATCCGCCGAGCGTGGGCGTATAGCGTCCGTTCTCACGTTTCACCAGATGGTCGCGCACGAGCCCGCGGAACACCTCGAGCACGTCGGGCAGAAGCAGCGCAGCCTCGCGCACCTCTTCCTCCGACACGCCTACGCACATGCGCATCTTCATCATCAAATCCTCGGCGCACATCTGGCGGCGGTCCAGGTCGTCCACCACTTCGCCGTCCTGCACGCGCATGCGGCGGCTCTCGTTCTGCGTCATGGTGACGGCCGACGCGCCCAGGCCCAAATACGGCACGCCGGTCCAGTATGCCTTGTTGTGGCGGCACTCGTACCCGTCTTTGGCGTAGCTCGCCACCTCGTAGCGGTGGAAGCCCGCCGCACCCAGCACGTTGGGCGCCATGCCCATCATCAGCGCCTCGTGCTCCTCGTTGACATCCTCCAGCTCGCCGGAATCCACCATGCGGCGGAAGGGCGTGTGGTCCTCGATGGTCAGCGGATACACGCTCACATGCGTCACGCCCAGGTCGACCGCCTTCTGCAGGTCAGCCAGAAACATGTCGGGCGTTTGGCCGGGAATGCCGCACATCAGGTCGATCGACACGTTGTCGAAGCGCTCGAGCGCCGCACGCACCGCCTCTTGGGCGCGTGCGGAATCATGGATGCGGTCGAGCGTCTTCAGCAGCCCGTCGTCGAAGCTCTGCACGCCGATGGACAGGCGGTTCACGCCCAGCGCGTACACGTCGCGAATCAGCTCGGGCGTGAGCGACTCAGGGTTTGCCTCCATGGAGCATTCGACCTCAGGCGTCAGGTTCATGGAAACGCCCAGCGCATACAGGAGAGAGCTCAGGCGCTTCTGCCCCACATAGCTCGGCGTGCCGCCGCCGATGTACACCGTCTCGATGGCGGCGAGCTCCCCCTCTTTCGCCTTGCGGCGGATATCCATGATCAGACTGTCTATATACTCGTCGATCGCCGGACTGTCGGCGGAAATCGCCTGCGTCGCAAAATCGCAGTAGGCGCAGCGATGCTTGCAGAATGGCAGATGGATATAGAGCGCCTTGTACGGATCGTGGGGCATGCGCCCTCCTTCCTCACGCAAAACGGGCGCGTGAACCCGCGCCCGATAAGCCGTGCACCAGCGTGCCAGACCTACATTCCCAGAAGAATCCAGCCGCCCACGGCGAACATGACGATAATCAGCACGATGATGACGAGGCACCCCACGGCGACCGCCGCCTTGGAGCCGCCGCCCATGTGCGCGCGCTCGCGCTCGGCAGCCGCCTTCTTCTCATCGAACGGATCGTTTAGCCAATCGTAGTCGTCGTTTCTCGTCATGCTACTCGTCCACCTTCAGAATGGCCATGAACGCCTCTTGCGGCACCTCGACGTTGCCGATGGCCTTCATGCGCTTCTTGCCCGCCTTCTGCTTCTCCAGCAGCTTGCGCTTGCGGCTGATGTCGCCGCCGTAGCACTTGGCCAGCACGTCCTTGCGCTTGGCGCGCACGGTCTGACGCGCCAGCACGCGACCGCCCACGGCCGCCTGGATGGGCACCTCGAACATCTGCTGCGGGATGATGCCCTTGAGCTTCTCGCACAGCACGCGCCCGCGGTCGTACGCCTTGTCTTTATGCACGATGAAGGAGAGCGCGTCCACCGGCTTGCCGGACAGCAGGATGTCGAGCTTCTGAAGCGCGCCGGGCTTATAGCCATCGAACTCGTAGTCCAGGCTCGCGTAGCCCTTGGTGCGACTCTTGAGCTGGTCGAAGTAATCCAGAATGAGCTCGGACGAAGGAATCTCCCAAATCTGCTCAACCGTGGTGGTGGAGAGGTAGTTCATCGTCTTGAACGTGCCGCGATGCGACACCGTGAGGTCCATCACCGCGCCCACGTAATCGGGCGGAATCATGATGGTGGCCTTCAGGTACGGCTCCTCGATGTGGTCGATCTTGGACGGGTCGGGCATATCCTGCGGCGAATGGAGGCTAATCACCTCGCCGTTGGTCATGAACACGTGATACTCCACGCTGGGGGCCGTGGCGATGAGATCGAGGCCGAACTCGCGCTCCAGGCGCTCCTTGATGACCTCCATGTGGAGCAGACCCAAAAAGCCCACGCGGAAGCCGAAACCCAGCGCGTGGCTGGTCTCGGGCTCCCAGATGAGCGCCGGGTCGTTGAGGGAGAGCTTCTCGAGCGCCTCCTTGAGATCCTCGTACTGGTCGCTTTCGATGGGGAACAGGCCCGTGTAAACCATGGGCTTGGCCTCGCGGTAGCCCGGAAGCGGTTCGGTCACGCCGCCCTTGGCAGAGGTGATGGTGTCGCCCACGCGCACCTGCGAGACATCCTTGAGGCCCGTGACCAGGTAGCCCACCTCGCCCACGGAAAGCTCGGGCAGGGCGATCTCGGCGGGATGGCGCGCGCCTACTTCTTCCACCAAGATCTCGGTGCCGGCGTTCACCAGACGCACCTCGTCGCCCTTTTTAATGGAGCCGTCCACCACGCGCACGAGCGCCACCACGCCGCGATACGGGTCGAAGTACGAGTCGAAAATGAGCGCGCGCAGCGGAGCGTTCGCGTCGCCCTCGGGAGCGGGCACCATATTGACCACGGCCTCGAGCAGATCGGGCACGCCCTCGCCCGTCTTGCCACTCGCGAGGATGGCGTCATCGGCCAGAATCGCAAGGCCGTCCTCGATCTCGCCCTTCACGCGCTCGGGGTCGGCGGAGGGCAGGTCGATCTTGTTGATGAGCGGAATGATCTCCAGGTTGGCGTTCATGGCCATCATCGCGTTGGCCACCGTCTGCGCCTCGACGCCCTGGGTGGCATCCACCACCAGCACGGCGCCCTCGCACGCGGCCAGGCTGCGGCTCACCTCGTAGGTGAAGTCCACATGGCCCGGCGTGTCGATGAGGTTGAACTGGTATTCATGCCCATCCGATGCGGTATACATGACGCGCACTGCCTGGCTCTTGATGGTAATGCCGCGCTCGCGCTCGATGTCCATCGAATCCAGCAGCTGATCGGTCATGTCGCGCTTGGCCACGGTGCCTGTGAGCTCGAGGATGCGGTCCGAGAGCGTGGATTTGCCGTGGTCGATATGAGCGATGATGCTGAAGTTGCGGATGTACTGGGGATCGGTTGCCATGCACTGCCTTTTCTACGTATGCCTGGGTTCTGTCTTTGCGTCAAACGCACCTATTGTAATTGAGAAAGCGTCGTGCGAATGGCCGCATTCGCGCGCTGCACGCGTTCTTCGCACGAATGCGGCGGCCGTTGCGCACCGCTGACGATGCGCCGTTACGCCTCGATGTACGAATCGATCAGGCGCTTGAGCACGTCGATACCCGTGCCTTTTTCGGACGAAACGGCCACCACGGGAACGTCCGGCCCAAGCTCGAGCTGCTTGCGCAAGGCGGCGGTCGAGCGCGAGACCTGCGACTTGCTCAGCTTGTCGGCCTTGGTCTGCACGATGACGAACGGCAGGCCCGTGGTTTGGAGAAAGCCCACCATCTGCACGTCGAGCGCGGTGGCGGGATGGCGGATGTCGATGAGCGACACGACCAGCGCGAAGTCGCGGTCCTGATTGAAGTAGCCCTCGATCATCTCGGCCCAGCGCGCCTTCTCGGACTTGGACACCTGCGCGTAGCCGTAGCCGGGCAGGTCGACGAAATCCGCCGAATCGGCCTCGAAGAAGTTGATGGTGGAGGTCTTGCCCGGCTTCGAGGACACCTTCGCCAGCTTCTTGCGGTTGAAAAGCCTGTTCAGAAGCGACGACTTGCCCACATTCGAGCGGCCGGCGAACGATACCTCGGCGCGGCGCGAGGGGGGCAGCTGCTTGGATGTGCCGTACGCCGCCATGAATTTCACGTTGTTGTAGTTCAAGGATGGCTCCTGTTCGTGGTTGCGCGTTTCGCATGGGACCCCTTGGGGGCTCGTCTGCGGGCGCTGTGGCGCAGATGCCTTTCGCGTTGGACGCTTTCCGCACCGGCCGCCTTCGCCCGCAGTAATGGTTCGGCGCATCATACTATCCAAAGGATGCCGCCAGATTGTACGTTTTCGCAGATATTCCTCCATATTCGCAAGATTTCCTTTGACTGCGGAGGCGCGGGCGCTTATAGTTATCCATCGCTGTGCGCAATGCGGGCCTGACCACATGCCCGTCGCGCTCCGCCCCCACTCTCGGCCGATACGGAGCGTACAGCGCATGAGCACGCGGCAAAAGGCCGCAAGCGATTGCCAAGGCCCAACCGCGGCAATCGTTGGACACCCCACGTTAATGGAGGAAAGAACTGTGGCAAACATCAAGAGCCAGAAGAAGCGCATCCTGACCGCCGAGAAGGCCCGCCAGCGCAACCGCGCCTGCAAGTCCGCCCTGAAGACCGCAGTGCGCCGCGTGCGCGAGGCTGTCGCCGAGAAGGACGGCGTGAAGGCCTACGTCGCTGCTCAGGAGGCGTGCCGCCTGCTGGACAAGGCTGCCGGCAAGGGCATCATCCACAAGAACCAGGCTGCCAACCGCAAGAGCGGCGTCATGCAGCTCGCCAACACCGTTGTGACCCCCGAGGACATCGCCAACGCCCCCAAGCGTGAGAAGCGCGTCCCCGAGGTGAAGGGTGGCACCAAGAAGGCTGCCCGCAAGGCTGAGAAGAAGGCCGCCTACGCTGCCGCCGACGCCGAGAAGGCCAAGCGTCGCGAGGAGACCCTGAAGCTGGAGAAGGCCGCCCATGACCGCAAGGCCGCCGAGGAGGCTGCCGCTGCTGAGGCCGAGGGCGAAGAGGCTGCCGAATAGCAGCACGCCATCTGGCACAAGCTCACATAGAGCAAAGCAAAGCCCGCGAGCGATCGCGGGCTTTTTTGTTGTCAGCGTGTGCGGATGGCGGAAAGCATCCAATTCATGAACGCGTCTTCGGGGATGGCTCCGCTTTTCATGGAGCGCTCGGTATCGCGCGCGGTGATGAGCGCATGGCGCAGCTCCTCGGCCGTCCAGCGGCGCGCCCATGCCGGATGGTTCTTCACGCGCCATTCGGGTTGCTTGAGGTAGGTCGCAAGCGCCTTCGCGCCCCCCTGCCCCCGCGCCGCAAGCGCATGGGCGGCGATAAGCTCGCGCAGGCGCGTGACGCACATGCCGATCAAGGCATAGGGGCTCACGGACTCCATCTTGCCCAGAAGCGAGACGCATGCGGCCGCATCGCGCGCGGCGAAGGCGGCCGTGAAATCCCAGGGCTTCACCTCGGCGCTGCGCGTGACGAGCGCCTCGACCTCAGCAGGACCGATGGGCTGGCTCCCCGCATGGGCCAACGCGAGCTTCTTGATCTCGGCATCCAGATGGACGGTGTTCTCGCCCACCAGCTCAACGAGGCGCCTCGCGCCCGCATCATTGAGCGTGATGCCGTGCGACACGGCCATTCCACGAACCACCTTGGGGAGCTCGTACGCCTTCTTCGGCGTGCAATCGATGACGGCCTGCTTGCCCAGCGCCGCGACGGCCTTATAGAGCCGCGTGTTTTTCGCAAGCTTGCGCGCCACCAGGGAAAGAACCGTCGTAGGGCTCGGCGATGCTAGGTATTCGACAAGCGCCTCGGAATCGGCCTTGTTGAGCGCATCGACGTTACGCACTACCACAAGGCGCGCCTCGCTGGCGAATGGCATGGTGTTGCATGCGGTGACGATATCCGCGCCCGAGGCGTCGGCGCCGTCGAACGTGTCGGAATTGAAATCCATGTCGCCCAGTTTGTCCATGCGGGCGCGCAGGCGCTTGAGCACGGTTTCGCGCTTGAGTTCGTCCTCGCCGTTGACGAGGTATGCGGGAAGAAGATTCGTTTCAGCCATGGCAACCAGTCTAGCGCAAACCAAGCCGAGCGGATGCCTTATCCGTCCGGATTAGACGATTTATCTTTGGGCGTCTTCTTTCTGAACACCACCTCGATGCCCAACGCGTCAAAGATCTTCTCCAGCGTTTTGAGGCGCGGATTGCCGTCTTTGCTGAGGGCGCGATAGAGGTTCTCGCGCGAAAGCCCCGTTTGTTTTGCCATGTTGGACATCCCGCGCGCACGGGCGACATCGCCGAGCGCAGCCTGGAACAGTTCAGGGTCATTGCGCTCTGCAGCAGCATTGAGATATTCGGCAATGTCCTCTTCCGTTTTCAAATAGTCCGTAACATCCCACGGAGTAATTTTAGGTTTCATAATGCCTCCTCAACTGCTTCAAGAGATTTCGAGCCTTGCGAATATCTAACGCTTGAGTTGTTTTGTCCCCTCCCAAGAGAAGAAGCAGAAGCATGCCATTCAACAGCGAGAAATACACCCTGTATCCGGGGCCGATAAAGAATCTAAGTTCAAACGGCCCCTCGCCTAGAGATTTCCAATCGCCGCACAGCTCTCCTTTAATGGCTATTTCTCTGATGCGAACATTGATAATGCTGCGATTTCGTGCGTTTTTAATTTTCTTGAACCATTTCTCAAGCTGCTTTGTTTTCACAACTTGATACATTCAGGCTCCTCAATTGTAGCTTATAAGTTACACTCCGACAAATACGCAAGTCGCCTCATTGGGTCTTCTGCGTGAAGACCTCTATCTCCTGCTCTGAGAATCGGCAGGTCACATCGCCCATGTAGTCGGTACGGAAAACGTGGGCGCCCACGTCGTTGAGCGCATCGAGCGTCTCTTGCGAAGGGTGACCGTAGCGGTTGTCCTCGCCGACGCTTATGAGCGCGATCTCGGGCGAAAGCCGCTCGTACGCCTCGGCGCTTACGCCGTTCTTGCTCCCATGGTGTCCCGCCTTGAACACATCAACATGCCCCACCAGCCCCGCATCCATCACGGCATCAAGCTGGTCAGCCTCGGCATCGCCCGTCAGAAGCGCCCGCGAGTCGGGCACCCCGTCGCTCTGGGCGTCGTATTCGACGAGCAGGCACAGGCTGTCGGCATTGCCGCCCTCGTCGCTGAACGCCGCCGGCCACACGGCCGTGCACGTGAACCGCCCCACCTTGATCGCCTCACCTTGCGCAATGCCGCTTATGCCGCGCACCCCGGCGACGCGCTCCGCATCGGCGATGAGCTCGGCGCACCCATCGCACTCGCACGAGAGCGTGGGCTCGGCCAGAATCACGCCACCTCGAGCTACCAGGGCATCGAGCACCGAGAGCGATGCGCAGTGGTCATCGTCATGGTGGGTAATCGCCACCCCGTCGAGCGCCGTCACGCCATGGCGTGCGAGCGCCGCCGAGAGCTTGGAATCTTGATTCCCCGTGTCCACGAGCAACGCGGCACCTTGACTCCGGATGAGAATCGCATCCCCCTGTCCCACGTCTAGCATTACGATTTCATCCGCCGAAAGGCGCGGAGCGGCAAACGAGAACGCGATGAAAAGCGCCGTCGCTGTACATGCGGCCAGCCTCGCCGCCCTCGCGGAAACGTCCGGCCATGCAATCCAAATGGCGCCCACGGCGACAACCGTCGCCAGCGACACCTCTATGACGCCAATCGAGCACGGCACCGCCGCGAAAGGGACGTGCGAAAGCGCCATCGCGATATCGCAGAACAGCCCCGAACAGGCACAAAGAGCGTGCAGGCCAACCATCCCCACGCCAGGCGCAACGGCCGCCACCGCCAATGCGAAAAGTCCTCCCAGCAGGAGCAAGGAGAACGCCGGCGCTGCGAGCAAATTGGCGACCGGGGAGATGAGCGGCACGCGCGAAAACACGCTCGCCGTCACGGGGAAAATAGGGAGGTTCGCCGCCATGGTCATGCCGAACGCCTCGCTCACCGCATCAGCCCGGCCGCCCATAGCGCGCCGGAACCACGACGAGAACAAGCCCGCGAACACCACCACTCCGAAAGTGGAGGCGGCGGAGAGAAAGAACGAGAGCGAAAGCGCGTTTGCAGGATCGAGCGCAATGAGAACGCATACGCACACCGAAAGCGCGGCGAGGGGCGATGACCTGCGCGAGGCGAACACGCACGAGATGGCCACGCCCGCCATGACGGCAGACCGTATCACCGGGGCTGAAAGGCCCGTGAACACCGAATAAGCCGCATAGAACAGGCACAGCGCGATCACGCACGCACGACGTGGCACGCCCGCCCGCACAAACAATGCGGAGACGAACGCCCCCACCACGGCCAGATGAGAACCCGACACCGCAACCATGTGCGCGAGCCCTACCGTTTTCATGGCATCGTAGAGCCCGCCCTCATCCAGATGGCTCCGATCGCCGAGCAGCAGCGCGCGAAGCAAGGCGGACCCCACGCCTGGAATGTCATCAAAGCACTCAGCGGCCCAACGGCGAGCAGCCACAACCGGTCCGAGAAAGCCCTGCTCCTCGCACGGCCGCACGTCCGACACGCTCGCCCGGCACACGACCCCTTGCGAGGCGTAGCGCGCAAACGATGAGTCGGATAATTCCGAGAAGCGTGCCGTGCCTACGATGCGTTCACGTGCGAAATACAGCGTATCGTCCTCGTAGGAAAGCAGCACCTTCACGCGGCCCCCGTCGGGACGCTGCACATACGCCTGCGCGCTGGTGCCGAAATCGCCCCGCTGCGCATCGGTCGCGAACTCGAACACGTATTCGCCCGCTTGCAGGCCTTCGGGCACGCCCCGCTCGACAAGGTCGAAATCGATCCTCAGCACCGTGAAGCAGGCAGCGAATACCCACACGCCTATCGCAATCCAAAAGGTAATCGGCGGCCGAGGCCGAAGAGGATGGCCGTCATCACCTCGCGCGTGTCCCTCGCCTAGAAACGTGCTCAAGAACGTCGCCACGCGCGACTTGCTAGACGTCATGCGCGACCGACCAGTCATCTTGCGCGGCCAGCCCGATGCCGCACTCCGCGCATCGCCGCGTCCCT
Organism: uncultured Slackia sp.; assembly: GCA_963559755.1. GTDB lineage: Bacteria > Actinomycetota > Coriobacteriia > Coriobacteriales > Eggerthellaceae > Slackia. The sequence continues at coordinate 8,947 of CAUWMI010000056.1, forward strand.
TGTGGGCACTCATCGCCCACCCCTAGACGCAAATCGAATCTTTGAGCTTCTCGAACTTCTTCTCGCCTATGCCGCTTACGCGCTGGATGTCCTCGATCGAAGCGAACGGCCCTCCCGATTCGCGTTCCTCGATAATGGCCTGGGCGGTGGCGGGCCCCACACCGGGCAACGTGTCCAATTCATCCGCCCCGGCGGTATTGATGTTAACCATGGTGGCGATGCCCGCACCCTCGGCGGTACCCGTCGCCTGCGCCCCTCCAGTGGCGGGCACCACGCCGCCCTGAACCTGCTCCTTCGTGGGAATCACCACCTGCTCGCCATCCTGAAGCATACGTGCGAGGTTGACGGCGTCGGGAGCGGCGTCCTCGACGAACCCGCCCGCCGCATCAACCGCATCCTGCACGCGGGAGCCTTCGGGGATCGCATAGATGCCCGCATCCGCAACCGCACCAGCAACGTGCACGGTTACCAAAACCGCAGGCTGAGATGCCGCATCCCCTTCGGATGCGCCATCGCTTGACGCGTCCGCGCTATTCGAGGTCACGATGGCATTCGCATCGGCATCGGGATTTCCCTCGACTGACTCGGCAGCGGAATCGTTCGGAACCGTGAACGATGGAGTGCCGCCCGACAACGGGCCAAACGCCACCGCCGCCACGCAAACTGCGGCAAGCACGGCGGCACCGATGAGCGCGGCAGGCGGCACCCGCAGGGAACGAATCTTGGTCAGGATGCTTTCTGAGGATTGGGTTAACGACATAGGAGCACCGCCTTCCGCACCGGGCGCCGGATCGACGCCATCTCATCGGTCGTATTCGATGCTAGCCTGAAAACCTTGCAGAACCCTTGCCGCAGAATTCGATTTTTGCGGCGCAGATTATGCAGAATGCCTCTGCACGCCTCGACCGGAACTTGCCCACTCCCCTCACCATCCTCTATCGATATTCGGCAATTTCCCCTCTTGTTCTGACCGAAACCTTGCCGAAACCTTGCCGGAACCTTGTGGCCAAAACCTTGCGGCCGCAACCTTGCCGCGCCCGCCACGCGGCATCACCGCCACAACAAATCGGCTGTATTCGCCAACGATGCACGAACCGTCCAGAACACAGCGCACTCCGCCATGAACGCAAAAAAGCCGCGACCCGAAAGTCGCGGCTTCACATGGAAACCTATAGCTGCCCCATCAACGACAACGCAAGGCGAGCAATGACGCTCCTTGGCTACGAAAATGTCCGAATCGAGGTGAGCCAATCAGGACGCGTCAAGCAGGACAACCGCCCAGTTCAGGCCTACCAGCCCTTGCCGGCGGGAACCACGTCGTCGGGCACCTTGCCCTCTTCGACCTCGCCGATAACCTGGTCGAGCACGTCGAGCGCGCGATCGAGCTGCTCCTTGGTGATGACCAGCGGCGGCTGGAAGCGCAGGATGGAATTCGCGATGGTGATCATGACCACACCCTCGTCGTAGGCGCGATAGATGATCTTGAGCGCATCCTTGGCGCACTTGGTACGCGTGCCAGGCTCCACGATGTCGATGCCCAGGTTGAGACCCATGCCGTGCACGCTGCCGATGATCGTATGGCGCGCCTGCATGTCCTCGAAACGCTCGCGCGCGTATGAGCCCAGCTCACGCGAACGCTCGATCAGGCCCTCGTCCTCGATGACGCCGATCGTGGCAAGCGATGCCGCGCAGCATACGGGATTGCCGCTCGTGGTGAACAGATGCGCCGGGAAATCGAGCGAATCCATGATCTCGGCCTTGCCGATGACGGCTGAAAGCGGCATACCGCTGGCGATGGACTTGCCCACGCTCATCAAGTCGGGCTCGATGCCGAAATGCTCGATGGACCACCAGGTGCCCGTGCGCGCCATGCCCTGGTTCACCTCGTCCACGGCAAATAGGATGCCGTGTTTCTGGCAGAACGCATACAGCTGCTCCACATAGGCCTTGGGCGGCACGATGATGCCCAAATCGCCCGCGATGGGCTCCATGATGATGCAGGCGATCTCCTCGGGCGGCAGGTAGTTCTCACACATCTCCAGCAGCGGGTGCATGAAGTAGGCAGCTTGCTCTTCCTCGGAGAGATGGTCCACGCCCTCATGGTAGGCGTCGGGATACGGGATGTGATACACGCCGGGCAGCAAGGGAGCCATCTTGCGGCGCATGTTCAAACTGATGGCCGAAAGCGTGAGCGAGCCATAGGTGGAACCGTGATAGGCGCCCTGGAAGCTCACCATGTACTGGCGGCCAGTGTAGGCGCGCGCGAACTTGATGATGGCGTCGTTGGCGTCGGAGCCGGAGTTGCCGAACACGACCTTCTTGGGGCTCGGGCCCGGCGCAATCTCGCACAGCTTCTGCACGAGCTCAATCTCAGGCGTGTGATACATGTATGCCGGCGTGTAATGAATCAGCTTCTGCGCCTGCTGCGTGATGGCATCCACCACGCGCGGGTGGCAATGGCCCACGTTGGTTGCCGACGCGCTCGCCAGAAGATCGATGTAGCCGTTGCCGTCCACATCGTAGAGCATGGCACCTTCGCCGTGGTCGATAACCATGTCGTAGTACGGGATGCGCCCCGTGGGAGCATAATACTTCTGCTCCTGCTGCACCATCTGCTGCGAAAGCTTCTTCTCAGCATCCGCCATGATGAACCTCTTTTCTCTTGCTCGCTTCGCCGCCCATGCGCCCGCGCCATCTGGGCATCCGCCCTGAACCTCTTCCGATCGCCACACCTGCCCCTCGGAAGGAAGCAAGCGCGCCCGATTGCAAAGGCACTTTGGCGACCCGCAAGCGCTCCGCATGCGCAGCGGCGCGGCAGACGAATCCGCCGCGCCGATCTCATCTCATTGTACAGCTATCAAGGGAAATTCTAATCCTCGTCGCGCTCCATCTCAGGCTGCTTGCCGGTAGCCTTCCAGTAGATGTAGCGGCCAACGATGATCAGGATGAATGCGATGGCGAAGTACGCCACGAACGGGTAGATGGTGTTCACCAGGATGGAGAACGGCAGCTGCCCGCCGATGAGTGTGACCAGCGCCAGAGCCACGATCAGCGTCTTGTGCTTGACGGGATCCTTCTCCTCGGTCACGAACTGGTTGGCCACGGAGACGAACATCGGGACGATGGTGTTGTAGATCATGATAAGCAGCACGATCGCGAACACGATGCCCACCGCAGGAGAGATCATCTGCGCGAACTGCAGCGCAGGAACCTCGAGGTGGCTCACGTCGGCATAGGTGGAGAGCATGGCCAGGTTCAGGCACACCGCGCACAGACCCAGCAGGAATCCGCCGAACAGACCGCCCAGGACGGCTTCCTTCTGAGTGGCAGCCTCAGCACCCATGCGCGAGATGAACGGCACGCCCGCCAGGATGTTGTACGCCACGTACATGATGGCACCCATCAGCCAGTACTGAGTGGAATCGCCGAAGCCGCGCAGCACGCCGCCCTCGGCATCGGCCGCAGCAACAGCGGCATCAGCATTGCCCAGGTTCTGGAAGTTCGAGAAGAACGCCACCAGAGCAATGATGATCAGAAACGCGATAGCCACAGGGCCGATGGTGCCCAGCAGATTGACGATGCGCTTCATACCCAGAAGCGCGCTCGCCAGCGCGATCACGCACATGATGGCGCTGCCTACGAACTGCGGCAGCCCGAAGTACTGATTGAACGTAGCGCCTGCGCCCGACAGCATGATGATGCCGATCAGGAAGCAGAACAGGATGGTGAACCACTGCAAAAACGTGCCGATGTACTTGCCGGCGAAGAAGCGGAAGCTCGAGAAGTCGACCGCGTTGGCGTGCTTGTAGCCGTAGTTCATGAACACAGCGCCCAGAACCGCGAACAGCATGGTGGTTACGATGCTTCCGATGATGCCCAGGGTTCCATACGATGTGAAGTACTGCATGACCTCCTGGCCCGATGCGAAGCCCGAACCAACCAAGGTGCCCACCAGGGTGCCTGCGAACTGCACGACTTTGCCCGGCCTGGTTTTCTTTGCGGACTCGTCTGCCATCCCCATCATCCCCTTTCCATAATTGCGCCGCCCGCCGCGACGCGCTCGAAACGGATACGTTGCTATCGCGCTTTACTCCACGATAGCGTTTCATTCATTATGGGGAGATTGGCCAAGCAAGTCCATTGAACGGGATGAATTATCCGGCATACGGCGCGTGATTTAACAGGCGGGAAACAATCGTAGCGGGGCGGATGCCAAGCATCAAGCACCCCGCCGCGTCGCCAAACGCGTGGTCTTTGAACCGATAACCCCTGTTATCGCCAAAACGCGCACCGATCTCATGAATAACAAGATCGAAATCACAGCGAGGCATGCGCGCGTAAACACTAATCCAATCAAGATCGATTTGGTTTTTGCAGATGGCTTCCGCGATATCGTCCGCTAAGACCTGTGGGCCCACCCAGCTCCCCGCT
>CAUWMI010000057.1:0-13151 GCA_963559755.1 uncultured Slackia sp.
GTTTCGTTCCGATTCCGCAGTTCAAGTGCATGTCACTTGTATGTTATAGCTACTCCCAAAGGTTAAGGAGTGTTCATGTCCGATACGAATCCCATTGTGCGTTTGTCGCATGTGAAGAAAAGCTTCGGCGAGGTCGAGGTACTCAAGGATATCTCGCTGGAGGTGTATCCCGGCGAGGTGGTTGCCGTGATCGGCCCTTCGGGCGGCGGCAAATCCACGCTCCTGCGTTGCGCGACGCTGCTTGAAACGTTCGACGCGGGCGAGCTGTCCTACGGCAATCTGCAGGTGGCGCACACCGAGGGCGGCAAAGCCGTCTATGGCGCCAAGGACGTGATCAAGCAGGCGAAATCGCGTTTTGGCCTGGTTTTCCAGAACTACAACCTGTTCCCGCACTACACGGTGCTCAAGAACATCATGGATGCGCCCGTCAGCGTGCAGAAGCGCGACAAGGCAGAGGTTGAGCGTCAGGCGCGCGAGCTTATTGCCAAGATGGGCCTGGAGGGTAACGAGGGAAAAGTGCCCTGCGAGCTTTCCGGCGGCCAGCAGCAGCGCGTGAGCATCGCTCGCGCGCTGTGCATGAACCCCGAGATCGTGTTCTTCGACGAGCCCACGAGCGCCCTTGATCCCGAGCTCACCGGCGAGGTGCTCAAGGTGATCAAGCAGCTTGCGGCCGAGCACATGACCATGGTGGTGGTCACGCACGAGATGCAGTTCGCCCGCGATGTGGCCGATCGCATCGTGTTCATGGACGGCGGCGTGATCGTGGAAGAAGGCCCGGCCGATCAGGTCATCAACCATCCGCAGCACAAGCGCACGCAAGACTTCCTGAAGCGCTACGAGAACAACTAGGCTGTACCGCCACATACTCATGAGAAAGCAGAGCCCCGGTCGCCGGGGCTCTTTTGCGGTGGCTGGTTTATCGGTACGCGTAGAACCCTTCGCCGGCGGCGATGCCTGTTTTGCCGGCATCGATTTTATCCTTGAGCAGCGCGGCAATCTTGCCCGGCACCGATTCGGGGTCATTTGCCTGCGGGTTCATCGTCACGATGCTGTAGGCAGTAATGAGCCCCACGATGTCCAGGATGCGGAAGGGGCCCATTGGCGCGCCGGTGGCGAGCATCCACGTTTTGTCGATGACCTCGGGCTCGGCTACGCCTGTGGCGTAGAGCGCTTGCGCGGAATTGAGGAACGGCACCAGCATGCTGTTGAGGATGTACCCTGGCTGCTCTTTATGGAGCGGCAGCGGCACCATCCCGATGGCGGCAGCGAAGCTCACCACGGTATCGAACGCCTCCTGCGAGGTGCCCGCATGCCCCATGACCTCGGCGGTGTTGTTCTTCCAGATCTGGTTGGCGAAGTGCAGCGCCAGGTATTTTTCAGGGCGACCGGTTGCTTCGGCGAACATGCTCGGCAGAAGCGTCGAAGAGTTAGTCACCACGATGGTGCGCTCTGGCAGGTGTGAAGCGAGCTCGGCGTAAAACGCGGTCTTTTGGGCGGGGTCTTCGGCGATTGCCTCAATGACCAGGTCAGCATCGCGGGCTGCTTCCTCATAGCTGGTGGTGAAGCGAATGTTTGCAAGCGCCTCGTGCGCCTTGGCCTTGAGGTCATCGAGCTCTTCTGCACTCGTGTCGGGTGCTGCCAGCCCGCGGCAGTAGGCAGCGGGATCGGTCTTCATGGCCTCGAGCGTATCAACGTAGGTTTGCACCAATCCGGCGAATTTGGGCTTGGCGCGTTCGATGGACGCGTCGCTGCGCACCCATACCGTGACGTTAAACCCCTTGAAGGCTGTTTGGAACGCGATCTGGCTTCCCAGTACGCCTGCGCCTGCAATGGTGACGTTCTTGATTTCCATGGCTGCTCCTTCCCGCATGCGGTTTCTTGTGTTGGCCGCACCGTACCAGGCGACCTCGCGTTATGGGGAAGCTGCCGCACGAGAAGAACAGAGTTGATGCCGAAATAAAAAGGGGAGCCCGAAGGCTCCCCGATGAATCGCGTGAGGCTCGCGCCACGCTCGCCACATCATTGCGGCGCGGCGTTCGCGAATGCGCGTGTGTCCGGATGTCCTGCTATTCCGCCTTGGGCTTGAGCAGGCCGTAGCCGCCGCCGGTGCGACGATACAGCACGTGCACCTCGTTGGTGTCGCGGTCGGTGTACACGAAGAAATCGTGGCCCAAAAGGTCGATCTGCACCAGCGCTTCCTCCTCGGTGAGCGGGGTGAACTCGACCTCCTTCACGCGTACAACCTCGTCGTCCGCGGAAAGCTCAGCCATGAGCTCGTCGAAATCGACGCCCGTGGGCTCGATGGCGGGCTCGGCAGCCTTCAGGGTTTCCTTCATGCGATGGTCGATGACGCGGGTCTTGTACTTGCGCAGCTGGCGCAGCACCTTGGCGGCTGCCACGTCGATGGCGGCGTACATGTCTTCCTCGTGCTCTTCCACATGGATGGTGTGGCCTTTGGGGCGCAGCGTGACCTCGCAGATGCAGGGCACGGGGCGGTTCTTCTCAACGCGCAGCACCACTTCGGCGGTGGGGATGTCAAGGCTCAGCACCTTCATCGCGTTGCCGATCTTCTCGGTGGCGTACTCGTTCAGCGCGTCGGTTACCGTGACTTTCCTGCCGATGACTCTGATCTCCATGCTTTCCGTCCTTTCTAGTGTCGGCCCTCGTCCACCGTTCGGGCGAAGGCTTTCCACGAAAACATGTCAAGGTTTTGCGCGCGGCGGCGGACATCGGTGCGTTCGCTTTAGCGCGGAAAAGTCTTTGTCCACTGCTATGGTAGCGCACTTCTGACCGGATTGCTGCCACGCGTTGCCATTCTGTGATGCGACCTGCGTCCACGTGCCCGCGCGTGGCCATGCTTCCCATACAACGCGCCCGGGAATAGCTATCGAATCTGTACCACTTGCATCACGTTGGTGGGGGCGATGGCGGGGAGGGAGCCTTGAACGGCAGAATCACCGAGGGCGCTGCCGGGGCGCACGTCCTCGTCGGGGGCTGTTTCGGCATCGCCCGTGGTGATGACCGCCACATCGCCCGGTTTCACGTAGCCCGCCGCGCGCACCTTGGCGATAGCGTTTTCCATCACCTGGCGCCGTGCGTCCTGCATATCGTCCAGCAGCGGCACGATGCCCCAGCTCAACTGCATCTGACGCATTACGCGTTCGCTGGGTGTCACGGCGTAGATGGGCATGCGCGGGCGCAGTTTGGAGATGAGGCGCGCGGTGCGGCCCGACACCGTGGGTGCGATGATGCAGGCGGCATTTAGCGTCTCTGCCGTTTGAACGGCGGCGATGCCCACTGCGAGCGACGCGCGGGCATGGGTGCGCTGCCGATCGGGCCCGTGCTCGTCGAACACGTGCGGCTCGGTTTCGCACGCGATGCGCGCCATGGTGCGCACGGCTTCTACGGGATGCGCGCCCGATGCCGTTTCTCCCGAAAGCATGACACAATCGGTGCCGTCATAGACGGCGTTGGCCACGTCGGCCACCTCGGCGCGCGTGGGGCGGGGATTGCGCATCATGGACTCGAGCATCTGCGTGGCCGTGATGACCGGCTTCGACTCGCGGTTGCACAGGCGGATGATTTCTTTCTGCAGGTGAGGAACGCGGTATGTGGGCACCTCCACGCCCAAATCGCCGCGCGCCACCATGATGCCGTCGGCTTCGCGCACGATGTCGGCGATGTGGTCGAGCGCGCCCGCAGCCTCGATCTTGGCGACCACCGCGATGTCTGCTCCGCCGTGCGCGGCGAGGAACTGCTTGATCTCGCGTACGCCGGCACCGTCGCGGATGAACGAAGCCGCCACAATGTCCACGCCCTGCTCGATGCCGAACAGCAGGTCGGCGCGATCCTGCTCGGTCACCGCGGGAAGCGGCAGCTGCACGCCGGGCACGTTGATGGATTTGCGCCCGCCCAGCATGCCGTCGTTGAGCACGGTGCACTCGACGTTAAGGGGGATGACATCGCGATGCATGCCGTCGGGCGTGGCGGCCGTTTCAGCGGGCGTGGGAATCTGAGAGGCGCTCGGCGTGATGCGCGTCACTTCGAGTTCGACGAGACCGTCATCCAGTAGGATGCGCGCGCCGGGTGCGAGGCTTTCCGCCAGGGCGGGGCAATCGTGGAAGATATGGCCACCCGTGTTGCCTGCGTTCGGATCGCTGGCGAGCGTGACGGTTTGCCCAGCGTGCAGCGCAAGCGGCGTGCCGCCGGGCAGCAAACCGGTGCGAATCTCGGGGCCCTTAGTATCGAGCATGATGGCGCACGGCACGCCCATCTCTTCGCGCAGGCGCTTCACGGCGGCGATGCGTCGCGCGTGCTCTTCGTGGCTGCCGTGGCTGAAATTCAGGCGCGCCACATCCATGCCGGCATCGAGGAGCTCTCGCAGCGTGCTCTCGTCGTCGACCGCCGGTCCCAGCGTGCAGATGATTTTCGTGCGTCGCATAATCGTTCTTCCTCGTTTAGGGCGTTCCGGGGCTGACCCATCGGTCGTATTATAAAGTCCTCATCAGCTCGTTTATGTTCCGGGGTTTCTCGCTCACGATTTCCGAATGTTGCACGGGGCATTCGCTTGCGCAGTTCACCCACCGAACACCTGCTGCCCCGCCACATAGGTGGCGATGGCGCGCGTATCCAGGATAAGCTCGGGGTTGAGCCGCACCTCGTTGCTCGTCAGATCGCGGTCGAACACGGCGATATCGGCCGCCATGCCCGCTTCGAGCGTACCCACCATGCTTTCCACGCCCGCCGCGCACGCCGACCCGTACGTATAGGCCGAAAGCGCGGCACGCATGGGGATGCGCTCCTCGGGCAGCCATCCGCCACGAGGTTCGTGCGTCGCTGCATCCTGCCTGGTCACAGCAGTGTAGAGCCCTGCCATGGGATCGATGTTCACCACGGGCGAATCGGTGCCGAACGCCATCTGCACGCCGTCGCTCAAATATGTCGCGAACGGCCACATCCAGCGGCAGCGCTCTGGCCCCAGATCCCGCTCGGGACCGCCGGGGTCAAGCGTGATGTGCGGCGGCTGCACCGATGCCACCACGCCGAGGTGCGCCAGTCGCTCGATGTCTGCGTGCTGCAGGTTTTCCAGGTGCTCCAGTGTGTTGCGTCCGGGCGTGCCCGCCCCGTTTGTCCGCATCGACGGCCTGCCGCATGCCGCTTGCGCTTCTTCGAAGATGTCGAGCGCCAGATGAATCGCTTCGTCGCCGATCGTATGGATACGCACAGGGTACCCCTTGCCGTTAGCGCGCAGCACCATCTCGCGCATCTGCTCGTAGGGCACGGTCAGATGTCCGCGGTCGCCAGGGTGCCGCGCGTTGGTATAAGGCTCTTTGAGATAGGCGGTGTGCTGGCTGGACACGCCGTCGAAGAACTGTTTGAAGCCGCACGCCTGCAGCATGCATCCGCGCAGGTCGCGGCGCATGGCTTCGAAACGTTCCAGGTCGCTCGTCAGGGTGGGGAATAGGTGCACGCGTGCGGTGAGCTCGCCCGCGTCGAGCAGCGTGCTCCATATGTCGTCGCGGATGAAGTCCATGCCGGGGTTGGCGGCAAGGCTCATGTCGCAGATGGCGGTGATGCCGCACGACGCCATGCGGCGCAGAAAGCCGCGATACGCCTGCGTGACCTCGTCCGGCGAGAACGACGCCATGATACGCGGCAGAAGCTCCATGGCTGCGGCCTCGCGCACGATGCCGGTGAGCTCGCCCGCCTCGTCGCGGTCGAAGCTGCCGCCCTGCGGCGGCGTGCTGTCGCGCGTCACGCCCAGCTCCTCAAGCGCGTGCGAATTGAGCCACAGTGTGTGGCCGTCGCCGGAATACATGGCTACGGGGCGATCGGGGAAGGCGGCGTCGAGCGAATGCTTGCTGGGAAGCACCGGCGGATTCCAGCGGTATTCGCGCCACCCCTGCGAGAGCAACCAGCCCTGCGGCTTGCGGGCGGCGAGGGCGCGCATGCGCCTCACGCAGTCGGCCTCGCTCTCGCCCAGGAAATTCTCCGCCAGAGGGCTCGCGTAGAGGGCGCTGTGGAAGGCGTGCACGTGCGCGTCGTGCAGGCCGGGGCACACGAACGCGTCGCCGTAATCGATCACGCGCGTGGCGGGCGTGCGGAAGGCATGCGCATCGTCGGGGTCCACCACGGCGATGATGCGCCCATCGCGCACGCACACGGCGGCGGGACCAGCATCGGGCGCGGGCGGGAAGGGGATGCTCGGCAGGGGAGGCAGCATGCGGTCGCGGGCGCTGTGCGGCCTGGGGCGTGCCTCCACGCCCGTGAACACGTTGCGGCTCACGATGATGAGGTCGGCCTCGCGGGCGGAGGCAGGGCCCGATTCGAACGATTCAGATGCTGGCGATCCCATTGGTGCTCTCATGGCGTGCCTTTCGCGATTGGCGCGACCCTTTCATGCCGGGCCCCGATGCGCGGTGGATACTTGAGAATTCGTGCTTGGGGATATTGTGCGGCCAAAACGCGGTTTAGGAAAGAAAAAAGCGGCCTCCAATGCCAATTCGATCGGCTGCGAGCATCGACGAGCGACAAAGCGCTCATGCGCAGGAGCACAGCGCAGCATTCATATTCGCGCCTCTTGAGTAGAGGGCCAAGGCGCCCGTACGCAGGGGCGCGCTCAGCCGTATTGCCGGTATTTTGGTGACAATTTCGCGACGGAAGCAATCGGGAACGATGGGGGCGGGGCCTCCGGATGTAATGGCGCCCATGCTTTTCGACAAACCGCGACGCGCCATGGTTTCGGGTGCGCCGCATATTCGCGCGCACGAACGTAAAGCGCGATAATAAGGCCATTCTCCCGAAGAGAAACGAGTAGAGCGAATGACCCAAGAATCCCAGCACGTCCCCAACAATCAGCATGCATCCGCCAACCAGGGCGGGCACGGCGATCAGCCCTTGTTCATCAAGGAAGTGAGCCGCCACCAGGCGCGCTACATGAAGGTCGTCGAGTTCACCCACTCGGCCACCAAGGCCGCCGGCATCATGCTGCTCGCCGCTATCGCCGCGCTCATCGTGGTGAACTCTCCGGCAGGCGAGGCGTTCGAGCACTTTATCCACGAGCCGGTGGGCATCTTCTTCGGCGACGCCGTGGCCTCCATGTCGTTGGGGCATGTGATCAACGACATCTTCATGGCGGTGTTTTTCCTGCTGGTAGGCCTGGAAATCAAGTACGAGATGACCGTGGGCGAGCTCACCAACATCCGTCAGGCGCTGCTGCCTATCGTGGCGGCGTGCGGCGGCGTGGTGGCACCCATCGTGATTTACAGCGTCTTCAACGCGGGCAACCCCGCCACGGCGGGCGGTTGGGGCGTGCCTACCGCTACCGATATCGCGTTCGCGTTGGGCATCCTTGCGCTTCTGGGAAGCCGCGTGCCCAGTGGCATCCGCGTGTTCCTCTCCACCCTGGCTGTGGCCGACGACATCATCGCCATCCTGGTGATTGCGATTTTCTACGGCCAGGCTCCCAGCATCGCCTGGATTGCGGCGGCGGCCGTGGTGCTGCTGGTGGGCGTGGCGCTCAACAAGGCGCACGTGTACTCGCTCGTGCCGTATCTGCTGGTGGGCGTGGTGCTGTGGTATTGCGTGTTCATGAGCGGCGTGCACGCCACCATCGCGGGCGTGCTGCTGGCGTTCGTTATTCCGTCGGGCTCGCGCGTGAACCTGAAGAGCTTCACGGCGTGGTCGGGCAAGAAGATTCGCCAGGCGCACGAGGCTTACAAGTCCGATGAGCCCATCATCGGCCAGGAGGAATACGTGCGCAACGTGAGCAACCTGTCCTCGGTGGCGCGCCTGGCCATCCCGCCTGCCACGCGCCTCGAGCACGCGCTCTATCCGTGGGTGTATTTCGCCATTCTGCCGCTGTTCGCGCTCACCAACGCCGATGTCATGCTGGTGGGCTCCGACCCGGCGAGCTTCTTTGCCAACCCGGCGCTCTATGGTGTGTTCTTCGGCCTGCTTCTGGGCAAGCCCATCGGCATCATGCTGTTCAGCTTTGCTGTGGTGAAGGTGTTCAAGCTGGCGCATCTGCCCGAGAACGTCACCTGGCGCCACGTGTTCGGTGCGTCCATTTTGGGTGGCGTGGGCTTCACCATGGCCATTTTCGTAGCCAACCTTGCGTACGTTGATCCTGCCGATGTGACCTGCGCGAAGGCCGCTATTCTCGCGGCATCTACGCTGGCGGGCATCGTGGGATTCATAGTGCTGCTTTCTGCGGCGCGCGCCGATGCCAAGCGCGGCGTGGTGTATGTGACCAGCGCCGGTGCCGATGCGAACCTGCAGGTGGCCGATGCTGAGGCCACTGAGGCAAGTCGCGAGCTTCTGGATGCCATCGAGGATGTTGACCGCGCGCATGTGGAGGAATTCGCCCAGCCCGGTCGCGGCGTGCATGAGGTCGCCGCGCACGTGAAGCGGGATTAACGAAACGCGTGGCGACTGGCGCGCGCAAACGCCCTCATCTTTAAGCGAGGTGGTGGAGGCGGCTTCGCCAAACGGCACAGGGGGTCTCGACCTCGCAACCGTTCATTCTCTCAAGCTTCCCCTCTCCAACAAAGGGCGTCAAAAGCTACGGTGAAACTGCCCAGTTCGCTTCGTTTCACCGTGCATTTGACGTCCTTTACGTCTGGGCTCTTGCGCCTGTCGTGCTGTGTCGGCCTTCGTGCCCGTCTCTGGATCTGGTTTTTTTTCTGGTCTTTGCCGCCGCTCTATGGCAATGACGTGGCGATAATCGTCCTTTTCTTTACGAATGCAGGGGTTTTGCAGTAAACTAGCGCGTCGGAATTTTCCTACGAGCGATATCGGGAACGCGGCGCGTCGCAGGGCGCTTCGATAGAAGGCGTCGTGCGGCGGAGCAATGGCCGGCGAGGGCGCAGGCCTGCATGCCGCCGTTCGCGATGGATACCAAGAAAGAGGCGATTATGTCAGGCCATTCTAAATGGGCAACCACCAAGCACCGCAAGGCCGCGCAGGACGCGAAGCGCTCCGCCCTGTTCAGCAAGCTTTCCCGCAACATCACCGTTGCGGCGAAGGAGGGCGGCGACCCCAACCCCGACAACAACGCGTCGCTGGCTGCCGCGATCGAGAAGGCCAAGGGCTATTCGCTGCCTAAGGATAAGATTAAGACTGCTATCGATAAGGCGTTTGGCACCGGCAAGGATGCTGCCAGCTACGAAACCGTGGTGTACGAGGGCTATGGCCCCTGCGGCGTGGCCATCTACTGCGAGGCTCTGACCGACAACCGCAACCGTACCGCCGCCGACGTGCGCGCCGCGTTCAACCATCACGGCGGCAACCTGGGTACCAGCGGCTCCGTGGCGTTCATGTTCGAGCGCAAGGGCCAGATTATGGTGTCCAAGGAGGTTGAGACGGGCGACAAGAAGAACCCCGTCAAGCCCAACGGCGCTGCCGCTGATGAGGACGAGTTCATGATGGCTGTGGCCGAGGCCGGCGGCTCCGACTACGAGGATGCCGACGAGGAGTGGATCGTCTACACCGCTCCCACCGACCTGATGGCCGTCAAGCGTGGCCTGGAGGAGCAGGGCATCGAGGTGAAGGGTGCCGAGATGACCATGGAGGCCACCACCCCCACCGACGTGACTCCTAACGATGCCAAGAAGGTCATGCGTCTGGTTGACAAGCTGGAGGAGCTCGAGGACCTGCAGAGCGTCTACCACACCATGAACATGACCGACGAGGTCATGGCCGCTCTCGACGAGGAGTAATCCGGTCGAAGGCGAGTCTGGCGAAGACGAATGCATTGCGGCGGCCCACGTGGCCGCCGTTTTTTATGATTAGGCTTGCTTAGGGCTATAGGGCGCAAGACAGGGTTTGAGACGAGGCAATTTGCCCGCTTAGTGTCGGCCTGAGACGGCATGAAGAGGTCATTTTTCGCTCGAATGGGCGATTCACAAATTGGAAATCCGACTCTTGGTCAAAAGGGCTTCGAATGGGCGAATGGAGGATTCATTTTTGTCGTAGTGAGACTGGTTTTGCCGGCGGGAAGGGTGATGATGGTCAGGCTAATGGCCTGTAAGCCGCAAATGCCGCATCGTATGGCGTACAGTTTGAGATAACTGGGATTCCGCGAACCCCCATTTCGCCCATTCGATGAAATAATGACCACGCCTTATCGAGCGAACCTCTAATCCGCCCACTCGATAGATTTTTGACCACATGGGCGTGTCAGCGTTGACCTTTGCGACACCGTGATGGAGAACGACGGTAGCTCCGTAGGCGAAATGTCAATTACTAGTCATTGGTCTTCTGGACGGAAACGGGTGAAATGGGTAAAGAAAGGCAACAACGCATCCTTCGCTATCGGGGAGGTTACCTCACGGTCTGTTAACGACAATCTATCAACAACCTGCTAGAGGCTCGTGAGCACCTCGACCGCATAGTCGGCGCCGTTGATGCCGGCATCCCAGATTTCTGTTGCGAGTATGGTGCTATTCGTGTTGTCGCACCGGTCGAACAGCGACTCGAAGCAGTCGGTCAATGTGGGCGCCCCTATGCGCCATCCGCGGAACGTGGCGGCGGGAATCGCCCGCATACGCCCTTCGCCTGCCGCACGAATTTCTTCGTGCGCCTGATGGGCGGTCATCCATGAGGGAATCGCGGCGGCGACGAACGTGTGCCACGTGCGACGATGCGCCTTCTCGTCAGGGGTTGTGGCGTTGCTGGAAGCAAGCGTGCCAGACCCTGTGTTGTGGGTTATGGATGCGCTTTCGGCAAAACTTACCAGTCCTTGAGCGTACAGCGGAATGACGCCTGCAGCTTTGGCCTGCTCGTACAGCTCGGTTGTGGCGGTGGTGTAGCGCTTCAGGTTGAAGCGTTTTGTCGGCCACTCTTTGCACAACAGCAGCTGCTTGGGAAGGTCGCGCTCGTAAGGGGTGGGCTGCTTGGCGAGCTGCTTCTGCGTGCGCGCTTCGTCGAGGTAGCCGTCCAGCTGGCTCAAGGTGATTTCCGCCTTGTGCAGGTTTTGGACGGCAATCTCGCGGCTCCATGCGAGCAACGCTTCCAGGTCAGCGATGCCGCCGTCGTCCATGTGATCGCGCAGCTCTCTCAAGGGGATTCCTAGGTCAATGCAGGTGGTGATGATGTCGATATCCACCATCTGGCGCATGGAGTAGTAGCGGTATCCGCTCTCGGGATCCAGATACACCGGCGGCAGCACGCCCATGCGCTCGTAGTATCGCAGCGACTTTACGCCCACGCCCTTCATCTTCGATACTTCGCCGATGCTTAGCAGCTCGCCTTTCATGTATGTTGCCCTTCCTGATGCCTGCCTTCACGATTTATACACCGGCATCCCTTGACTCTCCCATTATGGGATAGTTTAACCTATCGCAACGCAAAAGGATTCGCGCGGCCTCGGTGGTGCTGCTCACGCGGCTTCAGCGGCGCTGTGGGCGCAGAGTATTCGACGTAGTTTCCGTTTAAGGAGAGCAAGAGCGCCCAGCGACGACGTGTCCCGTTCGCATGCACGTTGCGCACGGGAGCACGTGAAGACGACGAAGCGGGCGAATCGGACGACGAGGCAAAGAGGAAAGAAAGAGGAGACATGCATCCGTTTTTCATGATGGCAATCGCGGTGGCGGCCGAGGTGTTCGGCGACTCCATGATGAAGCTGTCCAACGGCTTCCAGCGCAAATTGCCGCTGCTGGGAACGGTGGCGGGCTACGGCATCGCGTTCTATTTCATCGCGCAGACACTCGAGCATCTGCCGATCGGCCCGGTGTATGCCATGTGGACGGGCTTGGGTATCGCGCTAACCGCCGTAGTGGGTGCGATTGTGTGGAAAGAAGGCTTCAATCTGAAGATGGCTGCGGGTCTGGCGTGCATCATCGCCGGCGTGGTCATCCTCGAGATGGGAATGTAGGTGTGTGAGATGAACGATATCAAGAAGCGTTTGAGGAAGATGTTCGGCGGCGACGGAATCGGGTATGCGCTTTTGGCCGTGTCCATTGTGGGCGAGGTGTTTGGCACCACGATGCTCAAGATGTCCGAAGGCTTCACTGTGTTGGTGCCGTCGCTGCTGGTAGTGGTCGCGTACGTGATTTCGTTCGGCCTGTTCGTGTTCGTGCTCAAGCACGTGCCGCTGGGTCTGGCGTATGGCATCTGGGGTGGTTTGGGCACGGTTGCCACCACCGCTATCGGCTGCATCGTGTGGAACGAGCCGTTTTCGCTGTACACGGGCCTGGGCATGGCGCTTGTTGTGGGCGGCATCGTGCTGATGAACGCCGGATCGCAGCAGCACGCCAACGAGAAGGTCGCCAAGGCGAACGAGGCGCTGGGGTAGCGCTTAGGCGCGGCTTTGCTGTGGAGACGGGCGGTGTTTCTTGAACCATCGAATCGCAAAATCAAGAAATTCCTGGTTATGAGGGGCCAAAACACGTCCGTGTAAATGCGAAATGCCTATTGTCCATTGCATGCCTTCAAGCCGAATGGCGCGAACTTCGGGCGATTGGCAGAACAATTCGTCCTTTGCGAGATTCTCAACGGTCAGCCCTATCATTCCATTTGAAAGAGCATCTTGATAATGGCGAAACATTTCGGAGGATTCCACCGATCCGGCGATTTTGATGTTTCGTTTGCGCAGCTCGTCCATCAGCCTCGTGTGCAGCTTGATGCCCTCGCCAGAAGTCGAGAGTTTTTCTCCGGCAAGATCTTCGAACGTCAGAGAATCTCGTGCCGCCAGAGGGTTGCTCGTGTTAACCCAGAGGTAAACTCCCTCCGAATAGAGCGTGGTTGTCACGAGTCCCGGGTCAAAGGGGAGCAGGGTGAGGGCGATATCGGCCATACCGTGTTTAATCGCTTCGTCGCAGGAAGGATCGCTCATCTCGCGCATCTGGGCCTCGATGTCGGGATGGGATTCCTTGAAATCATGGACCAGGTCAATTCCTGCAAATCGGGGAAGGCCACTGCAGGCGGCAAGCCTCACGAGGCGCACCCTTTCGGCATCAATACGAGAATACTCTTCGAACAGCTTCTGACGTTCTTTTTCAATGCGCGCGGCAAATATGGCAAGTGCCTCGGCGTACTGGGCAGGAATTCGGCTGCCGTTGGCATCTATGGCAAACAGATTGACACCAAGTTCTTTTTCGAGGCTGCGAATGGATTTATTCAGGCCCTGTGTCGACATGGGAATCATCGCC
>CAUWMI010000058.1:0-13106 GCA_963559755.1 uncultured Slackia sp.
TTTCTATGATCGCGCCACGTACGACCGCTTCAAGTACATCGCCGAAACCTCGCACCACATCCTGGTCAAGGTCATGCGCGAGTATCTGGAAAACCCCGCCTACCGCGCATGTTTCGATTTCGACGAGCGCCTGGTGGACCTCATCCTGCTCCCCCGCGATTACGACGCCATGCTGCCTTTCGCGCGCGTGGATTTGTTCCTGGATGAGAACACACTCGACGCCACGTTCTGCGAGTTCAACGGCGACGGATCCAGTGGCATGAACGAGAACCGCGAGATTGGCGCCTCCATCGCCAACGCCGAACCGCTGCGCGAGTTCGCCAAGCGCCACAGCATCCAGGCCTGCGACGAGGCTTTGTTCCCCGGCTGGGTGGACGAATTCCTTTCCATCTACGATACCTATACCTTCAAGGTGGAACGCCCGCACATCGCCATCGTGGACTTCCTGGAAAACGCCATTACCGAGGAATTCAAAATCTTCGCCAAGCTATTCGCCAGCCGCGGCGTGGAGTGCTCGGTCTACGACGTGCGAGACTTGACGTTCGAGGGCGGTCGTCTGGTTGGCAAGAAAGCCTTCTTCGGGCGCAGCAGCGCTCCCATCGACGCCGTGTGGCGCCGCAGCGTGACCAACGACATCATCGAGCATTGGGAGGAAAGCCAGCCGCTCATCCAGGCGGTGCGCGAGCGCAAAGTTGCTCTCATCGGCAGCTTCGCCGGCCACATCGTACACGACAAGCAGATCTTCCAGGTGCTGTTCATGCCCGAGACGCGTGCGATTCTCACCGACGAGGAGAACGCGTTTGTGGATGAGACCGTGCCGTTCACGAGCTTCCTGGACGATGCGCATGTGGATGTGGACGACGTGAAGGCAACGCGTGCTCAGTGGATCATTAAGCCCACTGACGCCTACGGCAGCAAAGACGTGTACGCGGGCGTTGATTTCTCTGATGAGGAATGGGCCGCCATTGTGGACCGCTACGCCAACGAAGCTGCTGGTGCTCCGTTCATCGTGCAGCGATACTGCACGCCCTTCCGCACGAAGACGCTTGCGCTCTACGGCGAGCCCGAGGATGCATCTCGCGAGGTGGCACTCTACAACAACCTCTCTGGCCTGTACCTCTACAACGGACGCTTCACCGGCGTGTTCAGTCGCCTCGGGCCCCAACCGGTGATTTGCAAGAAGACGCGCGGCATCACGTCGCAGACCTTGTGGGTGGATTGCGGGGACCTGGATGCGTAACGATTCGCGCGCTCAGCGCTCCCCCATCGACGCCGTTTTCTCGGTGATTTCCGGCATCGCGCTGGCGGTGACGCTCGTGGCGGCCGGGTTCGTGGCGTGCGCGGCGTTTGATTTGCCCACGCGCATGCTCTCGCAGGCGTTTTCGAACGATGCTGATTCGCCCTACACCAAGGAGGAGCTCGTGGTGGCTGCTGTGGCGGCCAAGCACTACACGATTAATGACAACGATCGCTACGCCCTCTACACATCCATGGACGCGGTGGCCCAATCGGCCCAGGCAGACGGGCGCACGTTGCCTGAGGGGCTCAACCTGTACGACACCTACATCACCACCTCGCGCGATGCCCAGCCTGTCGATCCCACCGAGGAAGACCTGATTATGGCGGAATACGGGCTCTCTTTTGCCGAGGAAGAGCCCTATGCGCTTACGCCTGACGCGCTCTCACACCTCGATGACGTGTACGACGTGATCCAGCAGGTCAAGCCGTGGCTCTGCGCGGCTGCCGTCATCGCCTACGTAGGCTGCATCGCGGTGGCGTTCCGCGGCGGCATGCGCTCGCTCGGACGCGTGCTCACGGGTGCCGGCGCGGGCGTGTTCGCGGTGTTTGCACTGCTCGCCGCCTGGGTGGCTGTAGATTTCAACGGTTTCTTCGCGGCGTTCCATTCGCTATTCTTCGCGGCAGGCACGTGGACCTTCTCGTGGGATTCGCTGCTCATTTGCATGTATCCGCCTGAATTTTGGGTGGGGATGGGCGCCATTTGGCTCGCTGTCACGGTTGCGGGCTGCGTGGTTTGCCTTATCATAGGAAAGCTGCTGAAAAACAGGGCGGCGCGTGCGTCATAGGGCGCGCCTGACCTGTTGCTTGCGGGCTCACCCGCGCTTAAGAATACCCGCACGTAATCGAGAGGATTACCATGACTGATTCGAACGTTCGCGTCCGCTTCGCGCCTTCGCCCACGGGCAAGCTGCACATCGGCGGCGCGCGCACGGCCATCTACAACTGGGCGTTTGCCCGCGCCATGGGCGGCACGTTCATCCTGCGCATTGAGGACACCGACCCCGAGCGCTCCACCGAGGAGAATACCCAGATCATCCTGCGCGCCATGCGCTGGCTGGGCCTGGATTGGGACGAGGGCCCCGAGGTGGGCGGCGAATTTGGCCCCTACCATCAGATGCAGCGCATGGACACCTACAAAGCCGCGCTGAATACGCTGATCGAGCGCGGAGCGGCCTACCCCTGCTTCTGCACCAAGGAGCAGCTGGATGCCAAGCGCGCTGCCGCCGAAGCCGCCGGCGAGGCCTACGCGGGCTACGACCGCACGTGCCGCGATCTTGACCCCGCCGAGGCGAAGGCCCGCATCGAGGCTGGCGAGCCCCATGTGTGGCGTCTCAAGGTGCCCCTGGATCACGGCCCCATCGAGTTCGACGATGCGGTGTACGGCCATATGAGTTTCCCCGCTGATGTCATGGACGACATGATTCTCGTGCGCACCGACGGCTCCCCCACCTACAACTTCGCCGTGGTGTGCGACGATGCGAACATGCAGATCACCCATGTAATCCGCGGCGACGACCACCTGTCCAACACGCCGCGCCAGATTCTGATTTACGAGGCGCTGGGGCTGCCCGTGCCCACGTTCGCCCACCTGTCCATGATTCTGGGCGGCGACGGCAAGAAGCTCTCCAAGCGCCACGGCGCCACCAGCGTCGAGGAGTACAAGGCGCAGGGCTTCCTGCCTGACACCATGGTGAACTTCCTTGCGCTTTTGGGCTGGAGCCTGGACGGCGAGACCACCATCATCCCGCGCGACGTGCTGTGCCGCGAGTTCAGCCTGGACCGCGTGACCAAGAAGGACGCCGTGTTCGACGAGACCAAGCTCGAGTGGATGAACGGCCAGTACATCAAGGAGATGGACGCTACCGAGTGGGTTGAGCTCTCGCGCCCCTGGCTGGCGGAGGCCTATGCCGCTGGCGTGCGCGAGGTCGAGCAGGCCGATGAGGCCGTTGCACTCGAGGGCCTGCGTGCGTTTATTGCGGATGGCACCGTTGCCGAAAAGGCTGAAGCTGTGCCGTTGAGCGACGACGAGCTTGCCGCCGGCGAAGCCGATATCGAAGCGCGCCCCGAGTGGTACGCAAAGCTGTATCCGCTGGTCGCCGAGCGCGAGACACGCCTGACCGATGCCGCCGAGAAGTTCCCCTACATGTTCTGGGGCGCCCACGTGGAGCTTGACCCCAAGAGCGTGAAGAAGGTCCTGCTCAAAGACGGTGCCCGAGCCGATGAGGCACTCAAGGCCTGCCGCGAGGTGCTGGCGAACGCCGAGGCATGGGAGTGCGATCCTATGCAGGAGGCATGCCGCGCCTTGTGCGAGCCGCTCGACATGAAGGCGAAGGCCCTGTTCCAGCCGCTGCGCGTGGCCGTGTGCGGCAACATGGTGAGCCCGCCGCTGTTCGAGAGCATCGAGCTGCTCGACCGCGCCGACGTGCTCGCACGCATCGACCGCACGCTTGAGGTCATGGCTGCGCTGCAGGCGTAACGCGCCAGAGATTGCTTTCCGACGAGGGGCTTTACGGCCCCTCGTTTTGTTGTGAGAGCACGCCGCTTTCGCTTCTCGCCCGCCAGCAATTCGCTATAATCCCGTTCGGACAAAATCAGGAAAGGATATGCCATGAAGATGATCGTCGCACCTGAGTTCTGCGTTCGCCCTTCGGGTGCCGAATGCGAGCGCTGCCGCATCGCTTGCCCGGTGTCGGCCATCTCCTTCGAGGGCGATACGGGCGCGCCGGTGATCGACGGCGACGCGTGCACCAAGTGCTGCGTATGCATGGGGGTGTGCGACGCCTTCACGTCCTCCTCGAACTCGCTGCATGCCCTCTACGAGCATCTGCGTCGTGTGGCTATGCGCGGCGACGTGGTGTATCTGACCTGTAAAGAAAACGTATTTCCCGGGTTCACGCCTGCGAAGAACGTGACGGTGCTCCCCTGCATCGCCTGCATTCCGCCCGAGCTGTGGGCGCTTCTCCTCGCGCAGAACGTGCCGCTGTGCCTGGCGTGTGATCTCAAATACTGTGACGATTGCGAGAAGGCTCCCGGTCGCGGTGAGATGTTGTTTTCGCGCGCGATCGAGCTTGCTGAGGAATGGACGGGCGGCGAAGTGCACTGGGATCGCGAGATTCCCGAGATGGAGGACGCATCCCCTGCTGCTGAGGCATCGCAGTTCGGGCGCCGCGAAGCATTCGACAGCATTAAGGACGACGCTATCGACATTGTGACCGGCAAACGTCGCCTGAAGAATTCAGACACGCTCAAGGATCTCTATCGCAAGAAAGAGCGCAAGCGCATGCAGGAGAAGCTCAATCTGCTTGACGGAGAGATCATCAACAAGTTCGCCGAGAACGGACGCTCCCGTCGCACGTTGCAGCCGCGCCGTCGCATGCTGCTCGAGGCTGTTGCCGCGCATCCTGTTGTGGCAAGCAATGCCGAAGTGATTGTGAGCGAAACCGATGCGGCCCGCTGCGTCGAGTGCCTGGATTGCGCGAAATGCTGCCCCACAGGCGCGCGCATGGCTTCGCCCGAGAATGGCTCGCTCGATTACGAGCCGCGCTTCTGCATCGGATGCGGCGCGTGCGTAGATGCATGCCCGCGTGAAGCCATCGAGTTGGTGGAGACAAACATCGCTCAGATTGCTCCTGATCTTGTCGCCGAAGCATAAAATGAAGGCTGCTCGTTAGTGAGCAGCCTTCATTGATTTTGAGGGTATTGCAGGAGCGGCTTAATGCTGGCAGGCCTGATCGGCACCCATAATCGGGAGCTTGCCCTCGGCAGCAAGCAACGCCACATCGCCCGCTTTGGGAGTCTGATTGTCGAAATACACCGTGATGCCGGCATTTGCAAAGCCCATCATCGGGCGCATACCCATGCCTGCAGCCACGATAGCATCGGCACCTGCCTGCTGAAGCAGGCCAACGGGGCGCAGACAGCCGCCTTCTTCATGAGGCGGATTGTCGACTATAGACGTGCCCTTAATCTCACCGTTCTCGATTTCGAACAGCGTGAAATTGTCACAGTGACCGAAATGACCGGAGCGTTGCGCCTCGGCACCGCCCTGCCCCATCGTAGGAACTGCAAGTTTCATGCTTCCTCCTCTTGCATGCATTGTCGCGCGCATGCGCAGCAGCGCAACGCTATCGAATATGTCGTTGGAATCGTACGCCCAAATGCTACTCGATTGCAAACATTTTTCCGGGAGCGTTCCAAACCGTTACGCCGCGTTGTGCGATAGAGCCTATTTGTCAAACCGATAAAGGTCGTACTCGTCCATAAGGGCGATGAGTGAATCTGCGTAGGAACTGTCAGTTGCCCAGCCAGCATCGGCAAGGCCTTGCGCCATGGTTACGGAAGAACCCGTTTTGATTGCCTCTTGTATGGTAGGATTCGTGCGATATCGTTCTGATTGCAGGAACACGCTCGAACGGAACTTGATGCACGCCACGTCATCGGTGAACGCGATGAACGTGCCCGACATGCCTACGATTTGGCCGTCGTATTCCTCATTGGTGTCCCAATTGACAGGCCCTACCACGCCCGGCTTATCGGCGAAATAGTCATCCCATTTCATGCCGAACAAATTATGGTCGCGAGCGGCCAAGGCTGACGGGGTATCGCCCGCCCCACTTTCCTGGATGATCTGAGCGATCGTGCACCCAGCTGGATGCCCATACTCAGACTGCATATCCAAGGCCGCCTCAACCATATCATCGGTAATATACGCAGGCAACGCAGGGCCTTCGGGGATTTCTTGACGCGTGCACAACGTGAGAAACACCGCAACAACAAGGCAAAGAACAGCGAGGCCTGCAGCTATAGGGGCGAGGCGTCTCACCGTTCCATACGATGCAGCCCGATCACTTCCGCGACCCTTCGAAGTCGAGTTGCGTCTCTTAGGCACGGAAGCAGTCTTCGCAGAAGATCGGCGCTCGTCCGAAGATGCACGCGAAAACGTTCGATTCCGAACAAACGAGCCACGCGTTCCAGGCGAGGAAGCCCTTCCCGTTAACGAACGCGGCGATTTGCGGCCCGTATCATGGGAACTTCGCGCTTTAGCCGATGAGGACATCCCCTTCGAAGTGCGCGACAGCGGCCTTGTCTTTTCGGAACGCTTGGGCACGTTATTGGCCCTTCTCTTCGCTCAGCTTTTGCAAGAAATCCCAGATAGCATCGCTTACGCTCTCATCCTCTTTCAGGTTGAAATACTTCAGAGGAAGGCTCAGCTTGTGACTCTGCTGGATGTAGCGCCCGCCATAGCGACGAAGCGGCGTCATCATATCGCGAGGCACAGCGATAGGCTCCACGTTGAGCTTGCCCGCTACCACGGTCACGATCTTCACGTCGCGCTCGCTCGCCCACGCACGAATGCGAGACTTGGTGAACATGTTCTTGCACGCCTGCGGCATCTCGCCATGGATGCTCGCCGTAGCTTTCTCGAGATCGTCCACCACGCCCACCGTTTCCGCGCAAGCAAGCTTGCGGTACAGCAGTACGCGCTCGTCGGCATCGGAAACGTATTCCTCGGGCACATAGGTGTGCACGGGCAGATTGACCACGATATCGGAGAGTGCGGGCGGCAACGTGTCTTCCTGAGCGCCCCTGCCCTCGCGGGCGGCAGTCACGGCGGTGGAAAGCATTTGGGCAAACAGGTCGAAGCCCACCGCGCTCATGTTGCCGCTTTGCTCGGCCCCCAACAGGCTGCCCGCGCCGCGAATCTCCAGGTCGCGCATAGCGATGCGCATGCCGCTGCCCAGATCGCGATGCTCGTTGATAGCCTCCAGGCGAGCTGTAGCCTCCTCGGTCAAACTCACATGCTCGGGGAACATGAAGTATGCGTACGCCTGCTTGGAGCTTCGACCCACGCGGCCCTTGAGCTGGTACATCTGTGCCAAACCCAAGCGCTGCGAATCCTCGATGATCAGCGTGTTGGTATGCGGGTTGTCGATGCCACTCTCGATGATGGTGGTGGCTACCAGCACATCGATCTTGCCGGCGGAGAAATCCTCCATCACGCGTTCGAGTTGATCCTTGCTCATCTGGCCATGCGCTACGCCTACACGTGCTTCGTTAGCCGCCTCGCCCACACGCGCCACGGCCTCCTCGATAGTACGCACGCGGTTGCTCACGTAATAGACCTGGCCGCCACGCTGGATCTCGCGTCGGATGGCCATGGACACCACATCCACATCCCACTCGCCCACGTGCACCTCAACAGGACGGCGGTTATCGGGCGGCGTGAGGATGAGGCTCATGTCGCGCACGCCCGACAGGCTCATCTGCATGGTACGCGGGATGGGCGTTGCCGAAAGCGTGAGCACGTCGATCTGCTCGCGCAGGTTTTTGAGCTGCTCCTTGTGCTGCACGCCGAAACGCTGCTCCTCGTCGATGATGACCAGGCCTAGATCGTGCGGATTCACATCACGCGACAGCAAGCGGTGCGTGCCCACGAGCACGTTTACCTTGCCTGATGCGAACCCTTCAAGCGCCGCCTTTGTCTCAGCATCGCTGCGGAAGCGCGAGAGCACCTCCACAACCACGCCGAACGGGTCGAAGCGATCTTTGAATGTGGTGTAATGCTGCTGAGCGAGAATGGTCGTGGGGCACAACACCATGACCTGCTTAGCATCCTGTACGGCCTTGAACGCAGCGCGAAGAGCCACCTCTGTCTTGCCGAAGCCCACATCGCCGCAGATCAGGCGATCCATCGGCTTGGAGGACTGCATGTCGGCCTTGACCTCAGCGATAGCGGTCAGCTGATCGGGCGTCTCCTCGTAGGGGAACGATTCCTCCATCTCATGCTGCCAGGGGGTGTCAGCGGAGTAGCGGAACCCCTGCACGGCGGCGCGGCGCGTATAGACATCAACCAGGTCAAACGCGAGCTGCTTGGTGGCCTTGCGCGCCTTGGCCAGCGAACGAGACCAGTCGCTCGTGTTCAGGCGTGTAAGACGCGGGCTCGAACCCTCGGGCCCCACGTACCGCGTCACGCGGTCGAGCTGTTCGACGGGCACGTAGAGCTTATCGCCCTCGGCGTATTCGAGCAGCAGGTAATCGCGCATGACGCCTGCCACTTCCTGGCGCACGAGGTCTTTGAAGAACGCCACGCCATGCGCCGCATGAACCACGTAATCGCCCGGCTTGAACGGGAACGTGACCTCGGTGATATCGATGCGGCGACGGTTGCGTATGCTGGAATTGCGGCCCTGCGTGTCGTGGATGGAGATAAGCGCAAGCTTGGCCTTGGGGATGATCATGCCGAGCGGGATATCCACATCCACCACGTTCACCACGCCAGGACGCAGAAGCGCCTGTTTGCCCGTCATGGAGTCAAGCACCTCGGCGATGGGCAGCTGGTTGTCCACGAACAGAAGCTTCATATCCTCGCGGGCGCGCACGTTGGGCGTGCTGAACACTACGGTATAGCGTTGATCGATTAGGCCGCGGATACGTGCAACCATCTTATCGGCATCGCCCGCGATATCGGTGCGTTTGACCGGAAGTTCGGCATCAAGCACGCCGCCCACGCGCATGATAGAAGCCAGCGTGAGGCGCGTACCTTGGTCAAAGCCCAGTTTGGATGATTCGACATAGAGACCCTCGACGGGGATATGACTGCCCTGCGCCCGCTCGGTAGCATCATCGAAAGCATGGGACGCGTCGTCGATAAGGCTGCGCGGTTCATCGAGCACGGTGAGCACATCGGGCCCAGCGTAATCGCCGAGTGTTTCAACCTTAGCGTAGAGATGAGGCAGGAGCGCATCCGCACCCTCAAAATCGCCGCCGCCCTGCAGCTTGCCAAAAAGCTCGCGCCACACGGGGTCCGTCTCGGCCTTCTTGATGATGGCGTTCTGGGCACGCTTAACGTTTTTCGAGGTCAAACGATACTCGCGCACCGGATACACGTCGAACCCATCAAGTGAAGAAATGGTTTGCCCCGTGGTGGGCACGATGCGCCGGATCTCATCCACCTCATCGCCGAAAAAATCGATACGAATGGGGTAAACGGAGTTGCCGGGAAACACGTCGATGGTCCCGCCACGCGTGCAAAACGTACCGGGACCGCCCAGCTCGCCGGCGTTATCGTAGCCACGCGCGACGAGTGCCGCCACGGCGCCCTCGAAATCAAGCACCTCGCCCGAAGTCAGGTCAACGCATTCAGAGCCCGCCTCCAAGCGCAAAGGCGCGAATACGCGCGCATCATGCGGAGGAAGGCACCTGATCATTGCCGCAGCGCTCGCTACTACGACCATAGGGGCGCCGCTCTGAAGCGACCAAGCGGCACGTGCGCGGTTCGAAACCTCGCGTGCGCGAGGGGGCTTAGGCGCAAAGGGATAATCGGTGCGCGCGGGAAAATGGGCGACCGAATCCTCGCCCACATAGGCGGCAACGCTGCGCGCGAAGCCTTCGGCCGCCTCCTCGCCCGGAACGGCGACGAGATAGCAGCCAGGACGTAGCGTAAAGAGGGCAGCCGTTACAAACGCACGCGCCGAAGAAGCAACGCCTAGCGCGGCATCGGACCCGGCATCAAGCCGTTCAGTTATGTCGTCCAGCGCATGTGACGCGCGAATGACGGTTGCAAGAGAATCAATAAGCATGACGGGCCTCCAAGGCACAACGTGCGCAAGCACCAAAAGCCGCATAAGCGGCGCACCCGATTGTATCAAAGCGCGGCAAGGAGCCCCCGCGCCCGAACCCGCACCACGAAGTCTCCTAAGCTAGCCATAGTATAGAACAAACGTTTGTAATTTTGGGAATAATCTTGCAATAGAACATGCGTTCGTATATTATGCAGAAAAAGCAATGCGAGGCAGGAGGAAGCCATGAGCGCGAATGAAAGCAAGTTCGATACCATGATGGTGTTGTCCGACCTGTTCAGCGATGAGGTGGTGAGCGGGTGGGCCGTTCCCCGCAACAAGGTCGATCAGTTTGTGGCTGATGTTGAGCGCGCTGCTCGTGAATCCGGAGCCGTTCCCTTCGTGCAGATGGATTTTCTTGAGTTTGATGATGCCGTGACATCTCTGATTGGCATGCAGTTTCACGAGGATCGTCATGCCGCCATACAGGAGGCGGAGGATATCGTTCGCGCAGCGGAAAAGGCACGGGCGGCGGCATAGGTCAAATCTAGCGACAAGCTGAGCCTCTACGTTCCTATTGGCTTGCCACCTTGCGTCGGAGCAACGCTGCAATGCGTCACGAACAAGGACACACCGGAGCAAACCGTACTCGAACTATTCAGTGAATTCGAGATACTGGCGGCAAACAGCACGGTACAATGCTCAAGAACGGTTACGAGCGAATGGAGCAACAATGGCCCGAGAGAATATGACCCAGAAGCGCGAACGAGCAGCCGAAATCGAGCGCCGTATGTACGAATACTATGGCGAAGGCGAATGCTCTCTCGACCATATGGATCCGTTCACGCTTACGGTAGCCGTCGTTCTCTCGGCGCAGTGCACTGATGCCGCCGTCAATAAAATCACCCCTACCTTGTTCGGCAAGTTCGGAACGCCCGAAAAGATGGCGCACGCGAGCATCGAAGAGATAGAAGCCATCATCCATCCACTTGGGTTCTATCACGCCAAGGCACGCAACATTAAAGCACTCGCACAGACGGTTCTTACGGAGTTTGGAGGAGAAATCCCCAACGATATTGACCTGCTGCAGAAACTTCCCGGAGTCGGTCGCAAGACGGCGAACGTGGTCATGTGCCAGGCGTTTAAGAATCCTCAGGGCATAGCGGTAGACACGCACGTATTCCGCATCGCCCATCAGCTCGGGTTCGCAACGCGCAACGACGACACCCCCGCTAAAGTTGAGGCGAAACTGCTCAAGATCTATCCGCAGCATGATTGGCTGTTCATCAACCACCAATGGGTGCATTTCGGCCGCGAGTTCTGCGTTGCACGCAGTCCGAAATGCGCAGAATGCTTCATCAGCGACCTGTGCCCTGCCGGCAAGAAAGCGCTAATGAAGGCTGCCGACTAGGGAGAAAACACGATTCCTTCCTAGTCGAGAACACTCAGAACCACGCTCACGATTTCGTCGACCGGCGAGAGCGTGCCGCGCCCCATCTCACCACTGGCAAGCCTCCCCTCGCCGGGACCCACGATGGTCATGCCGCGCTCTTTGAGCGTCTCGATGTTAGCCTGCGTAGCGACGTTCGCATACATATGAGCGTGCATTGCCGGGCACACCACCACGGGGCACGTAGCCGCCAGGAACGTGGACGTAACCATATCGTCAGCGATGCCGTGCGCCATCTTGGCAATCACGTTTGCCGTCGCCGGCACTACGACGAACGCATCAGCCTCCTGCGCCAGCACGATATGCTGAATAGTGGCATCGGAGCTATAGTCGAAGGTATCGGTATACACCTTCTTACCCGTAAGCGCCTCGAAGGTGAGCGGCGTTACGAACTCGCAAGCGTTCTTCGTCATGATGACGTTAACCTCAACGCCAGCCTTTTGCAGCTGTGAAACAACATCGGCAGCCTTATATGCAGCGATTCCGCCAGAAACGGCAACAAGTGCGCGTTTTGTCATCGCCCATCCTTTCATGCGATTGAAATGTCCCGAAGTATTATACGTTCCCAAGTAGCCCTATCGATACGGAGCCCGAAAACAAAACTAATCCGGCGATTTTGCCACATGGGTGACATTTTCGCCGGATTAGCGCTACAGAACTGTTGTTTGATACATGCTCACTTGAGCATGTCGGATGCCTACTCGCTTAGTGGCTTAGGCGCCTGCCCAGTACAATGCGCAGGTGCCTAAGCAGATGATCATCCAATTGCTACAGAACCTGATCGATCTCCTCGAACTTGACCACGTCCACCTTCTTGGCGGCACCGTAAGCCTTCATGGCGATGAAATACACCACGCCGGCGAACACGAGGGAGTTCAGGCCCGGAATGCCGATGGAGTAGATGCTGCTGACCTCGCCCACGATGAAGGCCAGAATCCACACCACGATAGTGATGGGGTTCCACTTCTCCACGCGCTTAGGCAGCGTACCGGATTCACGCGTCTCTTCCAGCGCGGCGCGGTTGCGGCGCAACAGATAGTAGTCGATGACCATGATGCCGGCCACGGGCGGAATAGCAACGCCCAGCAGCGTCAGGAAGTCCTGGAAGTAGTTGATGACGCCCACCATGGAGAGCACGGTGCCCACAATGCCTAGGCCCCAAATCATAGCGGCGCGATTCACCTTGACGTTGAACAGGGCATTGATCATGGTAGCGATGCCCAGGCCGGAGGAGTACAGGTTGATATCGTTCAGCTTGACCGTGGAGGCCACGACGATGATCACACCCAAAACGCCAGAGGTGGCCATCATGATGTCGGTCACGTTCTGCGTGCCGGTAGCATGGCAGAGAATGACGGCGATCAGGTTCATACCCAGCTCGCCCACGAAGGTGCCGATTAGGGTCATCCAGAACACCTGCTTGCCGTTCTTCAGGTAACGAGAGTAGTCAGGCGTGCAGATGGCGCCAGCGATGAAGCCGCCTGCTACGATGGTGACGGCGGCACCAAAGCCCAGCTCAGGACCGGGATGCGGGGAGTTCAGGAACTCGATGAGGGAGTGATCCTGCAGCACGATAGCCGCGGACACGATAACCGCGAGGATGAACAGCGGTACGAAGATAGAAGCAAAACGTGCAATCCAACGAATGCCAGCAGCGACCAGCAATGTGATGCCCAGGCCCGTAATCAACGCCCAGATGGGATAGTTGAGGAAGCCCGTGATGTCGAGCATGCCCTCGGCAAATACGCAGTTCTGCACGCCGAACCAACCCACCATCGAGATGGCGACGACGCCGCCCA
>CAUWMI010000059.1:0-12969 GCA_963559755.1 uncultured Slackia sp.
TTCCTATCTGGACGCTATCCTGCTGTCAAAGTGCGCAAAAAATTGTACGTTACCTTCGCGCCAAGAGTTCCTGGACGCCCTGGAGTCAAAACAATAGCTCGGCTGTTACTCAGAAAGAATTTCTTTAAACCCTGAGCCAAACCACCAGGGATCGCATCCCTTACATGTCCGCATTAACTCCGTCGGCCGCCGCCGTAGGAGCTTTTGCGCCCGGCGGCGAACGCGCTGCCTTTGCGGGCGGTCTTCTTGAGGTCGGCCAGCACATCCTTCTCCGACGAACCCTCAACCTGAGCGCGCAGCTTCACTACCTGATCGCGCAGACGCGCCGCCTCTTCGAAGTCCATGTTCTGCGACGCGGCCGCCATCTCTTCCTCCATGCTGGAGATGATGCGCATGACTTCGCCGCGCGACATCTCGGCGAGCGCCTTGTTCACCTCTTCGGCGCTGCCCACCTCGTTGCCGTCGGCGTCGCTCATGAAGCCCATCATGTCATTGATGGCCTTGCGCACCGTCTGCGGCTTGATGCCGTGCTCCTCGTTGTATTGCATCTGGATGGCGCGGCGGCGGCGTGTTTCGCTGATGGCGCGGTCCATGGAATCGGTCAGCTTGTCGGCGTACATAATCACCTGGCCGCTCACGTTGCGCGCCGCACGACCGATGGTCTGGATGAGGCTGCGATGATTGCGCAAAAAGCCCTCTTTGTCGGCATCCAAAATAGCCACCAGGCTTACCTCAGGAAGGTCCAAACCCTCACGCAGAAGGTTGATGCCCACCAGCACGTCGAATTCGCCCTTGCGCAGGTCGCGCAGAATTTCCACGCGCTCAAGCGTTGCGATATCCGAATGCATATAACGCGCTTTGACGCCCTGGTCCAGCAGATGGTCGGTCAAGTCCTCTGCCATCTTCTTGGTGAGCGTGGTTATGAGCACGCGCTCGTCGCGCGCGGCACGTTCTTTTGCCTCGTCGATGATGTCGTCGATCTGGCTGGCGATAGGACGAACGATGATCTCGGGGTCCAGCAGGCCCGTGGGGCGAATGATCTGCTCCACCTCTTGCTGCGTGACCTTCTCCTCGTAATCGCCCGGCGTGGCAGACACATAAATGAACTGCGGAACGCGCTGCTCGAACTCGTCGAAACGCAGCGGGCGGTTGTCCAGACAGCTGGGCAGACGGAACCCGTGCTCGGCCAACGTGACCTTGCGGCTGCGGTCGCCCTCATGCATGCCGCGAATCTGCGGCACGGTCACATGGCTCTCATCGATGATGCACATGAAATCGTCCGGGAAGTAATCGATGAGCGTGTACGGCGGCTCGCCCGGCTCGCGCCCGTCCAAATGGCGCGAATAGTTTTCGATGCCGCTGCAAAAGCCCATGGTTTCTAGCATTTCCAGATCGTAGTTCACGCGCATCTCCAGCCGCTGCGCCTCGAGCAGCTTGCCCTCGGCCTTGAACTGCTGCAGGCGGTCGCGCAACTCGTCCTGAATAGTCTTGATGGCGCGGTCCATCTTGGGGCGCGCGGTCACATAATGCGACGCGGGCCAGATGGGCAGCGCTTCGTAGCTGTTCAGCACCTCGCCCGTCACGTTGTCAATCTCCTGGATGCTTTCCACCTCGTCGCCCCAGAATTCGATACGAATAGGGTTGTCGGCATAGGGCGGGAACACGTCCAGTGCGTCGCCGCGCACGCGGAAGGTGCCGCGCTTGAGCTCGTAATCGTTGCGATCGTACTGGATGTCGATGAGCTCATGAATCACATCGTCGCGCTCGGCGGGTTTCTCCTTATCCACGAACACGGCCATACCCGCATAATCGGCCGGGCTGCCTATGCCGTAAATGCAGCTCACAGACGCGACTACGATAATGTCGCGCCTCGACAGCAGGCTGGCGGTTGCCGCATGGCGGAGCTTTTCCACCTCCTCGTTGATGGAGGCGTCCTTTTCGATGAACGTGTCGGTGGAAGGCACGTAGGCCTCGGGCTGGTAATAATCGTAGTAGCTGACAAAGTACACCACGGCGTTATGAGGAAAGAACTCCTTGAGCTCGCCGGCAAGCTGGGCGGCGAGCGTTTTGTTGGGAGCCATGACCAGCGTGGGCTTTTGGACGGCCTCGATGGTTTTCGCCATGGTGAATGTTTTGCCCGAACCAGTGACGCCCAAAAGCGTCTGATAGCGCAAGCCGCGGTTGATGCCCTCGGCGAGCTTCTCGATGGCCTGGGGCTGGTCGCCGCTGGGCTCGTAAGGACTCACCACCCTAAACGGCGTGGATGCGAGTCGCACGTCGGGGAGCTTCCCCTCCATGACGGCGCCTTCGATATTCTGCAAATGGGTGGACATGCAATCGCCCCTTCAAGTACCTGCAGGCTGGTTATCTGAGTTATTAAATCACCGGACTCATACGCTTTGCGCAAAGCCCTACCAACTCCCACATCTTGCACACGCTTATATAGGTATTTGTGCAACCGATTGTTAAGCTGTCGGTCATAAAAGTGTTGTATTGAATCCCAATCGGATGATGACGCGAGCTCGATTGAGAATATACGTGCACGCCGCGATATCCATCATCATCCGGCTTTTAATATTAATCATGCGCATCACAACTAACAACCTATACAATAAGCAAAGGAGCAATTGCCAGCTACGCCGCAAAGGAATCGCCATGGAAACCAAGCTCAGCGCCCGCATTGCCCTTCCCGTTGCAGCTCTCGGATTGCTTGTGCTGCTCGCACTCATCGGGAGCGTGGTTTCTTTGGGAAACCAGCTATTCTCTGCGCACTGGGTTCTCGGCGCGGCTTTCTACCTTCTTGTCGCAGCGCTTGTTGCAGCAGGTATCGTCTATCCCATCTTCCGTACCTTAAGTCGTCCTGTGTTCGGGCTGCACAAATTGCACGAAGGCAGCGAACGCTCGCGGAGGAAACACCTTCGTATGCTTAGCGAGAATCTGCAGCGCGCGAATATATCTGGCGAAGCAAGGAAAAGCATCCTTTCCGGCACAGACAGCGTTCCCGCAGCCGAATTCGCTGCGTTATACAGAGCAAGCCTTTCGCCCGTGGTCGATTTGCGCATCAAAGAGGCAGCCAAAGCGTCTTTTACCACCACTGCCATTTCGCAGGCACCCGCCTTTGACATGATTTCTGTCCTAGCGGTGAATCTGCGCATGGTGCGCGCCATCATTGAGGCCTGCGGGTACCGACCGTCTGCCCCGGCGTTGCTCGGCTTATACGTGCGCGCAATGAAGGCGACGCTTATCGCCGGCGGCATAGAAGAGATGGATCTTGAGGAAATCGTGACGCTCATCGGCGGAAATGCTGCAATCGCCGCATCGAGCGTAGTGCTTTCCTCCGCAGCACAGGGCGCGGCGAACGCGTATCTTACGGTGCGTGTAGGCGTGATCACCAAAGCACTGCTGTTCACGGAAGATGGGCCGGCGGACATGCGTGAGCTACGACGCAATTCGTACGGAGAGGCGCTCTCGTTCCTGAAAAGCTGCGGTCTGGCGGAAGACCTGCGTCAGGCCATGGCATCCGCCGCCGGAGCCGCCCGCGACGCCGCAGTTGCCAAGGCCGCCGAAGCACGCGATACTGCCGTTAGGCAAATGGCGGATTTTCGCGATGACACCGTGGAGAAACTGACCGATTTCAAAGACGCTACTGTAGAGCGAATCGCCGAATTCCGCGCCCCATGGAGAACCTCCAAAATTTCCGACCCCTCAACCGACGGCCCGCATCCAGGTTATACGCAAGCGAGGCCTAAAAAGTAGTCGAATCGGCTAGGTGACGAACAGTCCGTCCCCCATCGGACGTCTCAAGCACAGATTGCAGCAAACCGCCTTGTACGGGGGCAGCAGGCGGCGGGCAGGAGGCAGCGGACACGGGGCAGGACGTCCGAGCCTCGGCGCCGCCTCCGGAGTCGGCGAGGGGCGGATCCCGGCGCCCGGGTGCAGCGAACGCCGATTTGCCGCAGCACAAACGTCGCTCTGCAAACAAACGCCGATTTGCTGCTGCTTAAACGTCGTTTCGCAACCGCGTAAAAGTCGCCCCGCAAACAAACGCCGATTTGCTGCAGTTTTAGAGGGGTGCCCCGAGTACACCGTCGTTCTGCTTCGCGTTTCCTCAGGTCACGGCCTCGCTCCGATTGGGCTACTTCGGGAGGCGTGCGAAAACTGCAGCAAATCGGCGTTTGTTTCTAAGCCCCACGCCCCGGGCGCCCCGCTAACGCCAGCGAGAGGCAGCAGGCGACCACTACACTACCGCGCCAGCTGTGCACGCCCCGCCTTCATGCCGCGAAGAATTGATTGACGAAGGGCGGGGATGCGGGCTTTTTCCATGGCGGGCGTACCTGCGAGTGGGTACTCCATGCCCAATTCGGCGTACTTTTCCACCCCCATGGTGTGGTACGGCAAAACCTCCAGACCCACCACATTACGCCACGGTGCAATGAGCCGACCGAGCCGCTCGCACTCTTCCTCAGAATCGGTTATGCCCGGCACGGCAACGTGGCGAATGACCGCAGGAATGTTCCGACGCGCCAGCTCGTCGCCGAATGCAAGCACGGGCGCTAAATCGCATCCGGTAAGCCGCTTGTGGGCATCGGCATTGGCATGCTTCACATCGAGCAGAACCAAGTCGCACTCCCCCAGCAACTTTTCGAATCGCTCCGGCTTGCCCGGCAGCCACCCAAAGCCGCTTGTATCAAGGCACGTATGCACGCGTCCGCCCGGCGCCTCATGCATGGCGGCGAACAGCTCGCCTACGAACTGAGGCTGCAATAGGGGCTCGCCGCCGGTCACCGTGATGCCGCCGTTGCGATAGAACGCGCGATTGCGCTCGAATTCGTCCATGATCTGCGCAACGCTCGTCTCGCGCCCCTCGCCCGGCTTCCACGTATCGGGATTGTGACAATAAGCACAGCGCATGGGACAGCCCTGCATGAACACAACGAAACGAACCCCCGGCCCGTCAACCGTGCCGAAGGTTTCGATCGAATGTATGTCGCCCAGCATCCCAGACACTACAGTTCGGAATGGAACGTGCGGGAAATCACCTCGTCCTGCTGCTCTTTAGTGAGGTTGTTGAAATTCACGGCATAGCCGCTGACACGTACGGTGAGCTGCGGATACCTCTCGGGATGCGCCTGCGCGTCCAGCAACGTCTCGCGGTTGAACACGTTCACGTTCAGGTGATGCCCGCCCTTTTCGGCATACGCATCCAGCATGCTCACCAGGTTATCGGCCTGCGCCTGAGAAACCTCTTCGATCTTCATAACGCTCGTTCTCCTTATGCTCATATCTCGCGCCGCCCACCACGGGCGGCGCGTCTCGCTTTCACAACCGCAACGACAATTCCGCGCATTGCCATCAATCCATCAGCCGCACAATGCCGCCGAGTCGGCAAATCTCATCGCACTCAGCCACGCCTCTTGCAGCAAGCCGCTATCGATCGCCGTCAATCGCACCCTCGGGCGCACTGGGGTCATCGCAGCACGCACCGCACGTGGCGTTTTCGAACGTCACATCGTTCGCCCAGTCCACATCGTCCAAATCCAAATCGCCGAAGAAGATCTGGTCCTCTTTGCCCAGCGCCCCTGGCACGATGGAGAACGTGTTGGAAATGCCATCCTGCGCATCGCGGAACGGCAGCTTGGAAACACTCGCCAGCGACGCGATAGCGCCATGCGAATCACGATGATGCATAGGGTTGGCACCGGGCGCGAACGCCTCGCCGCGCTTGCGGCCGTCGGGCGTCGAGCCGGTCTTCTTGCCGTACACCACGTTGGACGTGATGGTGAGCACGCTCGTGGTGGGCACCGAATTGCGATACGTATCGTTCATGCGGATGAATCCCATAAAGCGGTGCACCACGTCGCGCGCGATCAGGTCCACGCGATCGTCATCGTTGCCGTACTTGGGGAAATCGCCTTCGATCTCGAAGTCCACGATCACCCCGTCCTCGTCGCGCACGGGGTGGACCTTCGCGTACTTGATGGCGCTCAGCGAATCGGCGACCACGGAAAGACCCGCGATGCCGGTGGCGAACCAGCGGTGCACATGCGCGTCATGCAGCGCCATTTGCATGGCCTCATAGCAGTATTTGTCGTGCATGTAGTGGATGATGTTGAGCGAGTTCACGTACACGCCCGCCAGCCACTGCATCATGTCGAGATACTTGCTCATCACGTCGTCGAAGTCGAGCGTGTCGCCCTCGACGGGGCGGTACTTGGGGCCCACCTGCTTCTTGGTGATCTCATCCACGCCGCCGTTGAGCGCATACAGCAGGCATTTGGCCAGGTTGGCACGCGCGCCGAAGAACTGCATCTCCTTGCCGATGCGCATGGAGCTCACGCAGCAGGCGATGGCGTAGTCGTCGCCGTGGTAGACGCGCATGAGGTCGTCGTTCTCGTACTGGATGGACGAGGTAGCGATGGATGTGCGCGCGCAGAACTCCTTGAACGCGCGCGGCAGACGCGTGCTCCACAGCACGGTCAGGTTGGGCTCGGGGCTGGTGCCCATGTTTTCGAGCGTATGCAGGTAACGGTACGCGGTCTTGGTGACCAGCGTGCGGCCGTCAACGCCCATGCCGCCGATGGATTCAGTCACCCACTGCGGGTCGCCGCTGAACAACTCCTGATATTCGGGGGTGCGCGCGAACTTGATCATGCGCAGCTTCATGATGAAGTGGTCAACGAATTCCTGGATCTGCTCCTCGGTGAACGTGCCGCGCGCCAGGTCGCGCTCGGCGTAGATGTCCACGAACGTGGTGGTGCGACCCATGGACATGGCGGCACCGTTCTGCTCCTTGGTGGCCGCGAGATACGCCAGGTAGATCCACTGGATAGCCTCTTGGGTGTTGGCCGCCGGGCGCGAGATGTCGAAGCCGTAGATGCGGCCCAGCTCGATGAGCTGCTTGAGCGCGCGAATCTGCTCGGAAAGCTCCTCGCGATCGCGGATGTTTTCCTCGGTCATCACGTTGGGCGTGGAGGCCTTCTGGCGCTCCTTGTCGCGAATCAGGAAATCCACGCCGTACAGTGCCACGCGGCGGTAGTCGCCGATGATGCGGCCGCGACCGTAGCCGTCGGGTAGGCCCGTGATGATGTGGGCGCTGCGGCAGGCGCGCATCTCGGGCGTATACACGTCGAACACGCCGGCGTTGTGCGTCTTGCGATGGTTGGTGTAGGTGTCCACGATCTGCGGGTCGACCTTGTATCCGTGCTGGTCGCAGGCCTGAACGGCAATGCGGATGCCGCCGTTCACGTGCAGCGCGCGCTTGAGCGGAGCGTCGGTTTGCAAGCCCACGATGGTCTCGCGCTCGGGGTGCGCGGCGTCGATATAGCCTGCGCCGTGAGAAGTGATGCCAGTCACCACATCGGTATCCATGTCGAGCGCACCGCCGCGCTTACGCTCCTCCTCAAGAAGGACAAGCACGTCGTTCCAGAGGTCGGTCGTGCGCTGGGTGGGCCCGACAAGAAACGACTCGTCGCCCTCGTAGGGGGTATAGTTGCGCTGGATGAAGTCGCGCACGTCCACTTCGTTTTGCCAGATGCCGCCCGCAAAGCCTTCCCATGCGTCGGCTTGCGCGTTCACCTCGTGCGCTTCCTGCGTCTGCTGCATGCGTTCACACTCCTCAATCGGTGCGCGCTCGGGGCGCGCGGGGCGCATGCCTGACCCGCATCACGCAAAGCTCGAGCGACGGGCGACATGCGAGACGAATCGAGCTGATTTGTCTCATGAAACCGTTCACATCAACAAATCAGCCGTTCGCCGATGATTTTAGAGCAGAATAGCACAATCAACAGGTGGTTGAGATGACGCGAGAGCCCTGCACGCCGTCTCCACGCACGGAGAGCCTGCGCATCGCAGAGCAGCCGATTGCGCAAGCCGCACCTTCTAGAAATCCCGTCATTTCGACGTTGAAATTGCGTTTTTGGGCGCGTTTTAGCGTAAAAATGACGGGATATGTATGCGTATGTCGAAAAGGGTCATGCCGAACCGAGCTAAAGGCGGCAAGAGCCGGTGCGGGCTATCGGCTGGGCCCGTCTTCGACGGCGTCGGCTTCGTCCTCATCCGCCGGCTGCGCTTTGGCGCGCTGCGTCGCGTAGCCGCCGGCGTAGAAGCCCTTCGCCCAGATGTCGAACTCGTATTCGTCGTAGGTGCGGTATGCCTCTTTGATACGCGCCTCCTGCGCATGGGTCAGCGTGGGATCTTCGATGTCGCCCTCGGCGATGGCGCGCAGGTGATCGGTCTGGCCGGACGACCTCTCGTAGGCATCCATGGCCTCTTCCTCGGCACCGAACCCCAGGATTTCCTTACACATGGCGGGATAATCCGCATAGCCTTTGAGCAGGGCCTTTCGCTCGAGCA
Organism: uncultured Slackia sp.; assembly: GCA_963559755.1. Lineage (GTDB taxonomy): Bacteria > Actinomycetota > Coriobacteriia > Coriobacteriales > Eggerthellaceae > Slackia. The sequence continues at coordinate 8,353 of CAUWMI010000059.1, forward strand.
TGCCCATGCATTCCTCGAACTGCGCCGCCTCGGCGGCCCGCACGCGGCATTCGGCGAGCACATACGGCGTGCCGGGATAGAAGTATTCACCATTGGCATATTTCGGGTTCACACCATACGTTTCGAAAATAGAGTCAGCGAGGTATTCCTCCACATCAACGTACATATAACGCACCCAGCCGGGGCGCCACGAATCGGTGCGAATGAAGTTGGCCGTTCCGTATTCAGCCATGCGTCCTCCGTTTATCGTTATCGCGTAAGCGCCTGCCAGACTTCCTGCACCTGGGCCTGTGTGCTCTTCAGCGAACCGTCGTTGTGAATCACGTAATCCGCCACAGCCTCGCGTTGCTCATCGGTAAGCTGCAGGGCGATGCGCGCCTTCACGTCAGCCTCGGTCTGTTCGCCGCGCGCCACCGCACGGACGATACGCATATCCTCCGGGGCGCTCACCGCAACAATCGCGTCCGCCCACGGGAGCGCCTTGTGCGAAATCTCACCCGATGTGACCTCAACCAGCACCAAGGGGTGAATCTGCGCGAGCTCCTTGATGCGTCGTCGGCATTCCTTCATGATGGCCGGGTGCGTGATGCCGTTGAGCCACGCGGTGTGCTCGAGTGTGTCGAAGGCGGCCTGAGCCAGACGCGGACGCACCACCTCGCCCTTCTCGTTGAAGATTCCCGTGCCGAATGTGCGCGCCAGATCGAACTTGACCTCAGGCGTGGTGAGCACGTAATGGCCGATGGCATCCAGGCTGATAACGCCCGCACCCAGCTGCGCGAACATGCCCGAGATGGTGGATTTTCCCGATCCGATGCCGCCAATCAAAGCCGCCGTTGTCATGATGCGCTCCTCCTTACGCTTGTTCCGCCAGCTGCACCGATTCGATGATGCCCGCGCCCAGCACAGCGTCGCCGTCGTAGAACACGGCGAACTGACCCGGGGCCGTAGGCGTTTGCGGCTCATCGAGCAAAACGATGGCCGCAGGGACCGAACCCTCGACACCGACCGGCCTGAATTGCAGGCCACAACTGTTCACGAACGCGAGCCCCATGTCGCCCTCCATACCGGCAGGCACCAGACGGCACGGAACGGCATGCTGGCGGTAGCGCAGCTTGACCGAGCATGCGAGCGGGCCTCGTTCGGCGAAGCGGACGGCGAGCTCCTCCGGCGACATCGATTGCCAGTTCATACGCGCCACATACGCGCGGTCGATGAGCGCTTCGTGCGCGAAGCCCACAATCAAACGATTGTGAGCGGTATCCTTCCCCACCACGTAATACGGCTCCGGAGCGCCGCCGATGCCGAGCCCCTTGCGCTGGCCGATGGTATAGCGGAAGAGCCCGTCGTGGCATCCGACCACGCGCCCGTCGCGCGTTACGATGTCGCCCGATGCCGCCGACACGCCGTACGCTTCGAGAAACGCCAGGTGATTGCCGTCGGGAATGAAGCAGATATCCTGGCTGTCCGATTTGGATGCCGTGGGAAGCCCCAGCTCTTGCGCGATGCGACGCACCTCGGGCTTGCCGCCCTCAATGTCGCCCAGGGGAAGCAGAAGCCGGGAGAGCTGTTCCTGCGAGAGCATGGAAAGCATGTATGACTGGTCTTTGGCGGCATCGGCAGCGCAGGTGACAGCGAAGCGATTGCGGCGGCGCGCCACGCGCGCATAATGACCGGTAGCGACAAAGAAATCAGTGGCGCTATTCGCAGCATCCGCGATGCCAACGTCCACACCGTCATCCGCGTCAGCCATCGTCGAAATCATCACCTGCTCGGCAGCGGCAAAAAGCGCCGGAATCTTTACGCGAGCGTTGCATCCCACGCAAGGACTGGGCGTCATGCCGCACGCATAGCCCTCCACGAAATCCTGAATAACGCACTCGTCGAACAAAGCGCGAGCGTCATACACCGTGTGTTGGATGCCCAGACGCTCCGCCACGGCGCGGGCATCAACAACCGCCGCCTGGCTTGATTCATCATCCGCGAACAGGCACGTCACGCCCACGACCTCAAAACCGTCCTGCTGCAACAGCGCAGCGGCAACGGACGAATCCACCCCGCCGCTCATACCCAGCACGACGCGCCCAAGAAGAGTATATGCTTGATTTTCTCTTTGCTTCATACGGGCATTCTAGCGCAAGGAGCGCACTCGCCATCCAATCCACACCCCAATACGCAAAGAACCGCCCCGGAGGGCGGTTCTTGGTCGATACGAAGCGCGGCACGGGGAGGGAGGGGTGTACCGCGCTTGAGTCGATAACGTATGCGGGCGACCTCGAGCATTGCGCGCATCCCGCACGATGCTCAGCAAGTTGAACGCTGCATGCACGCATATGCGCAGCATCCAACAGGCCAACCCGTAACAAAACCTAGCTTAGGGTCATAGCCTACTGCTGGGCCTTCCAGGTCATGCTATCGGCAACCGTAGGCTCGCCAGCACCGTAATCATGGCAGTTATCGCAAGCATCGGGGATGCCGCCCAGCTGCTCAGGCGTGTACTGGGTGCTGCCGCCATGAACCGGGTTGAACGGGCTCCAATCGCCCATGTCCTCATAGGAGGCCATCTCTTCCTCGGTCACTGCGGGGCCCTCGCCGTACACAGCGAGCGCAGCAGCATTGCCGTCGAGCTTGGGGCCTTCGCCCAGCGTGCCGTTGACGGCGCTCTCAGCCGCAACGAAGCCGAACGTGACGGCGCGACCGATGGACGTACCGGGAATGTGGCGCGGATAGTTGCCCGAGAAGAAGCTACCGGACGCATTGCCGCACGCATACAGACCCTTGATGGGGTTGTCGTTCATATCCAGAACGCTGCAGTTGCCGTCGATGCACAGGCCGCCCACCGTAGCGAGGATGTTGCTGTTGGTGGTAAAGGCGTAGAACGTCTTGCCGGTGATAGGCATAGCGGCGTTCAGATCGCGAGCGAAGTCCTCATCCTTCTTGGCATCGAAGAAGCCGTTGTAGCGCTCGACCTCGGCAGCCAGACCCTCGGGGTCGATGCCGGCGGCCTCGGCCAGCTCCTCAAGCGTGGAGCCCTCGAACAGCCAGCTCTTGGCCTCGTAGCCTTCGATATCCATATCGGCGGCCATGGTCTCATCGAAGATGTACCAGCAGTTCTTGCCGTAGGCAGGCTGAGCGTTCTGAGCGTTGGACACTACCTGGAACGGAGCGTCCTCGCGCACGAAGCGCTTACCGCGACCGTTCACCAGGATGCCCAGGCCAACGGCGCTCCACGTGTCGGAGGCGGCGAAGGAGTCAGGAGTGCCCCAGCGGAAGTTCATAACCGGCTGAGGAATGGGATCCATCTGGGCGCCAATCTTGAGGCCCATCATGTGGCCGTCGCCCGTGGTGCCCCAACCCGGATTCCACCAGCTGGAGTTGGCGTAATCCTCAGGACGGGTCCAAGCCTGCATCATCTCGGGATTGCAGTCGTAGCCGCCGGTGGCCATGATGACGCCCTTAGCGGCGTTGACCTTGAAGTAGCCGTCAGCATCCTTGGCGATGACACCGGTCACGGCACCGGAATCGTCGGTGGTCAGCTGCACGGCAGGCGTGGAGAAGCGCATGTCGATGGTGTCGTACGCGGTTTTGGCCACGTCCTGCATCTCCAGGCACACGTAGATGCCAGAAAGGCCGGAGCGCACGCCCGCGTCAGGCGGCAGAGCAGGCGAATCGTAGAAGCCAAGCTCGCTGTCGATGAGGTCGGTCATCGCGGGGAAACCGCAGGTAGACGGAGCCTGTTCGACCTTGGTGATCACGAAGCCATTGGCGCCCTTGTCCAGCATCTCCTGCCAGAAGTCAGTGGCCTCGCCGGAGCGATCGACGTAGGTGCGCGCGGGCTCAGGGCGCGTGCGGTAGTAAGCGCCGCGATAGATTTCGTCAAGCAGCACAGTCTTGTCGATCTTGGTGCCCTCCTGGCACTTCGCGCCCACGGCGCCGAAGCACTCGAAGCAGCCGCGGCCCTTGGTCATCTTCTCAAGGATGAGCACGTTGGCACCCATGTCGGCGGCCTTGAGGCCAGCGATCAGGCCACCCACGCCGGCGCCCACAACAACCACGTCGAAATCCTCTTCGCGCTGGATCTCGTCGTCTCCGATCTCGCGCGCCTCAAACGCCACGGGGCCGCGAGGGCCGGGGCATGCGGCCTTGCGGCCGGGCATGAGGTTCACGCCGTCGGCATAGATGTTCTGATAATCCGCGGCGGCGGCAGAGGTGCCTTCCGCGGTTCCTTCAGCGGCACCTTCGGCAGCACCTTCGGTAGTGCCCGCAGGCGAGCAGCCGGCGACAACCGCGCCCGCACTCATGGCGGCAGCGGCGGCAAGAGCGCCCTTCATGAAGTTCCTGCGCGTGAAGGAGTACTTGGTTTCGTCAGATTTCGTCATCCTGACTCATCCCCTCTCTCTGGTTGCCTTGCGAAGACAACTTGCGGGAGTTCTTTGACGACGGTCGCGGGTCGCGCAGAAGAGGCCGTAAGGCCGAGATGCTTTGCCTTAAGCAGGTATATAGCCGTGCAGTCCTACTGCCTTAATATGGCAGCCCAGTTCTGCTGCTCTAATATGGCCGTCCGGCGTGCGCGAGCTCTTCGCTCGCGCACGCGCCCTCCTGCGTCGCGGCACCATGGAT
>CAUWMI010000060.1:0-12271 GCA_963559755.1 uncultured Slackia sp.
GGGATACCCGAGAGTTGAGCTAACCATGCTCGCGCGATGCGAACCTGCGAAGATGCGCTCGAGGGGCGAAACTTGCCTGCAAAAGGCGAAGTCTGCAGGGGAGGGGAATGCTGAAAGCGGCATGCTTAAAGTCACGCGAACAATACGGCCGACGGGCCGCAGGGGTAACCAATTTAGAGGGGTATCCTGACTATCTTCGAAGGGGGAGAAATGTCAGGAGCTACAAGCCCGCATGCCGGGATGACGCGCAGGAACTTTCTCAAAACCGCAGGTGTTGCGGCAGGCGCATTGGGCCTTGCCGGCGCCGCAAGCATGACCACCACCAGCAACTGGCTGGCGCCCGCCGAGGCGCATGCCGACGGCGAGGAGCGCGTGGCGCACCTGTGCCATCAGTTCCACTGCCTTACGGGATGCAACCTGAAGTGCACCATCCGCGATGAGCGCGTCTCCATCATCGAGCCTAGCGATCTCGCTGAGGAAAGCCATCAGACCATCTGCCTGCGCGGCATCGGTGAAGTGGATCACATCTATGCCGCCGACCGCATCCAGACCCCGCTCAAGCGCGTGGGTGAGCGCGGCGAGGGCAAGTTCGAGGCCATCAGCTGGGACGAAGCAATTCAGACGATCGCCGATGCCATCAAATCCGCCCAGGATCAGTATGGTGAGGGCTCGGTGTTCATCCGCAAATCGACCGAGGCAAGCATAGACTTCGACTTCTTCGGCCAGCTGATGAAGGCCGATTCCGGCGGAAATTGGGGCCTGGACCGCGGCCAGCCGAACGGCACCGCTGCGGCGTTCGGTGCATTCAGCTATTGCCCGAACCGTTCCATCCATGAGTTCTCGGATGCGTCCACCATCATCGAGCTCGGTCACAACCCGCTTGAGAGCGGCATCGTGTGGTCTCGCGCCTTGATGGATGCCAAGGAGGCAGGCGTTTACATCGTGACCGTCGATCCGCGCTTCACCGGCACCGCGTCTAAGTCCAATGAGTGGCTGCCCGTGCTGCCCGGCACCGACGCTGCGCTGATCCAGGGCATGATTCGTGCCATCATTGATGAGGGCTGGTACGACGAGGAGTTCATCAAGAATAAGACCTCGCTGCCGTATCTGGTCGAGCGCGAAAGCGGCAAGACGTATCGAAGTGAGGATGTCATGTGCCCCAACCCGACGGTCGTGGGCATGCTGACCGTGGGCGCTCCCTATGTGTGGGATGAGGCCGAGGGCAAGGCGCGCCTGTACAATGAGGAGGGCATCCAGCCCGCGCTCGAAGGCAGCTGGACGATCGACGGCAAAGAGTACACCACCGAGTGGACGCTCATGAAGGAGTGGATCTCTGAGTACTCTGTCGATTGGGCTGCCGAGACCTGCGGCATCGCCAAGGAGACCATCATCGCTCTTGCCGACCGCTATGCCAACAACGGCCCCGCCATCATCGACTTCGGCCTGGGTGGTCCCGACAAGTACACCAACGCTGACGTGCTTGGCCATTCTACGTCCATCCTGGTTGCCATCACCGGCAACTATGGACGCAAGGGTTCCGGTATGGGCTTCTTCGGCGGCGTAGGCGTTGACGATCCGGCTGCGACGGTGAATTACTGGACGCTTCCCGAGGGGTACGGCTACACGAGCTGCGGCACCGCCATGTACGACATGCCGTACAACGAGAATCCGATTCATGTGGCGCTCACGTTCGGCGATGCCTTCACGCTTGAGGCTGCTGCCGCCAACGACATGTTGAACTGGGTGAAGTCGCTCGACTTTTTCGCAATCATCGACATCTATCATTCCTCTGCCGTGGACTACGCCGACATCGTGCTGCCTGCGTGCTCCAAGTTCGAGTCGGAGGAGAACGTGAAGTCGTTGCGTGCGAGCTATGGTCATGTCATGCTTGCAAACAACCTGATCAAGCCGCTGTTCGAATCCAAGACCGACCTGCAGATCGAGCGTCTGCTCGCCGCGCAGTGGGGCCTCGAGGACACGCTGCCCGAGACCTACGAGGAACTGGCGCGCTTCATGCTCGACGGTGTCGAGGAGCTCGACCCGCGCATGGCGGGCATCACTTACGATGCTCTTCTGCAGCAGGGCGGCTGCATGGCGCTGCCCGAGACCGGTCCCGATTATCGCCCGGACGGCACCGCCGACAACCTGCTGACGCCTTCCGGCAAGGTGGAGCTCTACTACGAGTATCTGACCGATTGGGGCCACCAGTTCCCGGTGTACACCGACGCGAACGAAGCGTACGCTTCCAACCCGATCAAGGAGCAGTACCCGCTGTACTTCATGCAAGGCAAGAGCCGCTACCGCATCCATGCGTACTACACCGCATGCGAGTGGTTCCAGGAGAACTTCGGTCCGTATGTCAACATCAGCCCTGAGGATGCTGAGGCGCGCGGCATCCAGACCGGCGACACCGTGCGTGTGTTCAACGACCGCGGCGAGTTCAAGTGCGGCGTTCATGTGAACCGCAGCCTGCAGCCTGGCGTGCTTTTCATGGCCGAGACCACATACACCCGCTACTACGACGAGGGCTTCCTGCAGAACGTGACGAACTCCCACCGCGAAGATCGTCAGTACGACATGTACTTCGGTCCGCAGATTCCGTACAACGATGTGCTCGTCCAGATTGAGAAAGCGTAGGTGAAGCGTCATGACGAGACTAGCTATTGCTATCAATAAGACGCGCTGCATCGGTTGCCAGACGTGCGCTTTCGCCTGCAAGATGCAGAACAACGTGCCCGAGGGGATGCGTTGGAACAGGGTTATCACCGAGGGCTGCGATGTCGAAGACGGCGCTCTGGGAACCTATCCCAACCTGAGCCGCAGCTATCTGCCCATCGCCTGCCAGCACTGCGAAAACCCCGCGTGCCAGCGCGTGTGCCCCACGGGCGCTACGTATAAAGACGACAAGGGCCGCGTGGAAATCGACTACGACAAATGCATCGGTTGCCGCATGTGCATGGCCGCCTGTCCGTACAATGCCCGCGTGTTCAACTGGAACGAGCCCACGCGCAAGCCTGATTTCAATTTCGGCGACAAAGAGGTTCCCGTACGTCCCAAGGGCGTTGCGGAAAAGTGCACGCTGTGCAAGGAGCGCACCGATCGCGGCGAGGAGCCTATGTGCGTGAGGTGCTGCCCCACCAAGGCGCGCACTTACGGCGACCTGGACGATCCCAATTCTGAAATCTCCAAGCTCATCGCTGAGCGTCACGCCTATGTGCTGCTCGAGGAGCAGGGCACCAAGCCGCAAGTCCATTACTTCGAATAAGGAGGAGGTGCAACCATGACTTCTGGCAAGACGAAAATCGCGTACGCCGTGCTGGGCATTCTGACTATTGCCGGTATCGCCGCCTGGATCTATCAGTTGATGGGTGGCTTGGGCGTGACCGGTATGAACAACGGCACGTCGTGGGGCCTCTACATCGGATGCTTCATGTTTTTCGTGGGTCTTTCCGCCGGTGGCCTGATTGTGGCTTCTTCGGCGAGCGTGTTCCACGTGGCCGAGTATAAGAAGGTGGCGCTTCCTGCCGTCATCCTGTCCACGGCATGCATCTGCGTTGCTGGCATATTCGTCCTGGTTGACCTGGGCGGTATCCAGCGTGTGTGGCGCATCATCACCGGATTCAATCCCACCTCGCCTCTGTGCTGGGACATCTGCGTAATCTGCCTGTATCTGGTCATCAACATCATCTACCTGGTGTTCATGACCTCCAACAAGGAAGGCGCCGATCGCAAGGTTGCCATCGTGAGCCGCTTTGCGTTGCCTGTGGCCATCCTGGTGCACAGCGTGACCGCATGGATTTTCGGTCTGCAGATTTCCCGCGAGGGCTGGTATTCCGCCATCATGGCTCCGCTGTTCGTCGTCTCCGCCATGGATTCCGGCCTGGCTCTGCTGATGCTTGTCCTGGGCGGCCTCAACAAGTCCGGCTGGTTCAAGACCGAGAAGAAGCTCATGACCAGCCTGGCCGGATTGCTCGCCACCTGCGTTGCCATCGACGCCTTCCTGGTGGGCTGCGAGATTCTGACCATGGCGTATCCCGGCGCTGCCGGTGCCGAGACGCTCGCCATCATGACGAGCGGCGTGACGGCTCCGTTTTTCTGGGCCGAGATTCTGCTGGGCCTTTTGATTCCGTTCTGCATTCTCGTGTTCGCGCGCAACCGTGAGAACATGGGCCTTGTGATGCTGGCGAGCGTGTGCATCGTGATCGGTGTGTTCTGCAAGCGCATCTGGCTGCTGTTCACCTCGTTCTTCATGCCCAACGTGTACGGTGCTCCTGGTCTTATCAGCGGTTCCAGCGCTTCGGCGCATGCGACCGGCATGGACGTATGGGCCGTGGTGGGCACCTATTCCCCCACGTGGGTTGAGATCGTCATCGTGATCGGGGTGATTTCGCTCGGCGCTTTGGCGTTCATGGTCATGTGCCAGAAGCTGCTGCCTGCGGCCAAAAAGGAGTGTTCTTCCGAAGCCGCCATCGCCGAGGGCGCTGCTGCGTAAACGGTACAAACTGCTGTACAATTGACCTCTTCCTTCGGGGCCGTACGTCCTCCCTCCCAAACGTGCGGCCCCGCTATATGTCGATGCGTGACGGAGGTGCTTCCATGACGAAAGAGCCCATTGCCTGGCAGACGCTTTCCGAGGTGTATGCGTTTTTGGGCAACTCCCTGTTGGCCCCTATGAGCCAGACATCCGCGGTGGGGCTTGACCCTGCGTTTTGGCGGGCGTTCCCTGATTTTGATGACGCTGCGGTGTCCGACGTAATCGCGGGCTGCTTGCACTATGCCGAGGGCGCTGCCGCTCGGATGGAGGAGGGTGCCAATGTCGTGCAGGATGCCTCCGTCGAATACACTAAGCTGTTCATTGGACCGCCTTCGCCCTCGGCTGCTCCTTGGGAAACTATGTACCGTTCAGATACTAATGTGGGATTCGGCGAAGCGACTTTCCAGATGAAGGCGTTGTTGAAGGCTGCCGGCCTCGAGGTGAAAAACGAGAATCACCAGTATGAGGACCATATGGGCATCGAGCTTCTGTATCTGTCGGAGCTGTGCCGCCGTCGTGCTGCGCAGGAGGCGGGAGTCACCGATGCTGCTGCGACCGAGTCGAGCGATTCTGCCGCAGAGTCCTCCGTGCTTGACCCCGTAAGCGATGCCGCGGTGTTCACGTTCATCGAGACGCATCCTTTGAGCTGGGTCGATGCCTTCTATGACCGTATCGTGGAAGCATTCCCCGAGGGGTACTTCGCTGGTTTGACGGCGCTCATCGCAGCGATGCTGCGCTTTCATGCGAGGGAAATCGCGCAATAGGTGCCCGGAAAGGGCCGTTTGGCATCTCATAGTGAAAAAGAGGCCGATATGCTGCAGTTTTTCGAAGGCGTGTGGAGTAGCCCGAATGTGACGCTTGAGTTTTCCCAGGTCACAGAGCCGCTGAAAAATAGCTACTTTTGATAGACATCAAAAACTGCAACATATCGCCGTTTGTTGCATCTGAGCCAGAAATGAAGCGCCGTTTCCGCGGCGCTTCATGCGTTTTGGCGGCGGTCTGGCCGTTGAGGCTGCAATTGGATTGCGCAATGGGCCGGCGCGCCATCCCGGCTTGAACCACTTTGCGCAATACGGCGCGCCTCGTGCATAACGCGCGTTAAGTGTGCGACAATAGCCTGCGAAAGATACTATGTAAGGCAGGCACGTCATTATGGCAGCGCAATTTAGGATCGCGCCGGCTGACCCGGCGCTTGTTTCGCTTATTCAACAGGAGTTCGGACTCGCGCACTTCGTCGCGCGCACGATGGTTGCGCACGGGGTGAAAAGCGTCGAAGAGGCTCGCACGTTTCTCTCGCCCGATCTTGAGCGCGATTGGCGCAACCCCTATGAGATTCCGCAGATGAAAGAGGCGGCCGATCGCATCGAGCGCGCGATTCGCGATGGCGAGCGCGTGCTGGTGTTCGGCGACTTCGACCTTGATGGCATTTCGGCCACCACGGTGCTCACGCGCGGCCTGCGCGAGTTGGGCTGCGATGCTGTGCCGTTCATTCCCAAACGTTTCGACGAAGGCTACGGCCTTACGCCTGCGGCCATCGAGCGTGCGTGCGCGAGCGAGCCTAGCCTGATCGTCACGGTGGACTGCGGCATCTCGTGCAAGGAGGAGGCGCTACTTGTCGCCGAGGCGGGCATCGATCTCGTGGTGACCGACCATCATGAGCCGGGCGGCATGGTGCCCGAGGGCGTGCCTGTGGCCGATCCCAAGTGCGATCCGACATGCGAGAGCTCGATTCTTGCCGGTGTGGGCGTGGCGCTCAAGATGGTGCAGGTGCTGGGAGGCCGCATGGGGCACCCCCATCTGTGGCGCGAGTACACCGATTTCGCAACGCTCGGCACGGTGGCCGACCTCATGCCGCTTACGGGAGAAAACCGCGCGCTTGTGGCCGACGGTATTGCGCGCATGAACGCTAGCCCGCGCCCGTGCATCGCCGCCCTCGTAGGCGTGTGCAATGCGGCGGGCAAGCCTCTCTCCTCGACCAACCTGAGCTTCTCGCTTATCCCGCGCCTCAATGCGGCGGGCCGCATGGGCAACGCCGATCTGGCGCTCGAGCTTTTGATGACCGATGATTTCGAAGAGGCCCAGCAAAAGGCCGCCGAGCTCGACTGCGTGAACAGCGAGCGCCGTGCCATCGAGGCCGAGCTCGCCGAGGCCGCCAAGGCCAAGGCGGCGGCATCGTACTCCGGTGAGCGCGCGCTCGTGGTGGCGGGCGAGGGCTGGCACGAAGGCGTCAAGGGTATTGTCGCATCGCGCCTGGTAAACGCCTATGGCGTTCCGGCTCTGCTCTTCACCATCGACGGCGATGAGGCGCGTGGAAGCGGTCGCAGCGTGGGCAGCGTGAACCTGTTCAAGGCCGTGGAGTCCACCTCCGACATCCTCACGCGCTTCGGTGGACACGAGGCCGCTGTGGGCGTGACGCTTCCCGTGGACAAGCTCCCCGAATTCACTGAGCGCCTGTGCGCCTATATGGACACGCTCCCCGAAGACAGCTTCCACCCGCTTATCGAGGTGGACGCGGTGATCGACCTGTCCGAGCTCACGCTTCCCGCCGTGGAGAGCCTCGACCGCCTGGCTCCGTTCGGTCAGGAAAACCCCACGCCGCGCTACCTGGCGCACAACGTTCGCCTGGCCAATTGCCGCGCGGTGGGCGCGAACAAGAACCATCTCTCGTGCTCGCTTACCGATGGCGTGACCTCGGTGGACGGCATCATGTTCCACTGCGACGGCATCAGCTCGCTCATGACCTGCGGCTGCGTAGTGGATGCGGCGTTCCAGGCCCAGGTGGACGAGTGGCGCGGCCGCCGTTCCGTCAAGTGCATGCTCGATGCCATCGAGCCGGCGAGCACCTGCCCCGCGCTACGTGCCTGCCTGCCCGATGAAGAGATCGACTTCGTGAGCGAGCTTTACGACATCGACCGCGACCTTGAGGAGGCGGGCGACGACCCGTGCGGCTGCGGCCAGGCCGACTGCCGCGCGCGCTGGCAGACGCTCTTCCGCGAGGACCCCCAGGAATTTACGCGCCGCCTGATTGCGGCGTTCATCGGCGATGCCTCGCTCCACGACTCCCAGCGCCGCGCGCTCGACGCGCTTGCGCAGGGCAAGAACACGCTCGCGGTCATGGGCACGGGGCGCGGCAAATCGCTCATCTTCCAGGTGCATGCCGCACGTGTCGCGCTCACGCAGGGCAAAGCATCGGTGTTCGTGTACCCGCTGCGCGCGCTCCTTGCTGACCAGCGATTCCATCTCGCCTTGGCCTTCGAGAGCCTGGGGCTTTCCGTGGCCGCGCTTTCGGGCGAGACGCCCCTGTCTGAGCGCCGCCGCGTATACGCCGGTCTTGCCGACGGCAGTGTGGATGTGGTGCTGACCACGCCCGAATACCTAGCGTTCCATGCGGACGATATCGCCGCGTGCCATCGCGTGGGCTTCTTCGTGGTTGACGAGGCCCATCATGTGCTCCAATCGGGCGCCGGCCGCCGTACCGCCTATCTGAACCTGGGCATCGTGGTGTCCAAACTCGGCAACCCCACGGTGCTCGCCGTGACCGCCACCGCTCCGGCCGAGGTCGAGGAATCGGTGTGCCAGACGCTGGGCATCGAAGAGGTGGTGCGCGACGACCACGCGCGCTTCAACCTGGGGCTCGATGATCGCCGCAGCATGCGCGACAAAGACAGCTACGTGGCAGGCATTATCGCCACGGGTGAGAAGACCGTGGTGTACGTGAATTCGCGCCTGGGCACGGTGGACGTTGCCCGCACGCTGCGCACCATGGTGCCGCAGGTGGCCATGCAGATTGGCTTCTACAACGCTGGCCTCTCGCGCGAGGAGCGCGAGCGCGTTGAGCGCCTGTTCCGCGAGGGCGTGCTGCGCGTGCTCGTGTGCACGTCGGCATTCGGCGAGGGGGTTGATATCCCCGACATCCGCCACGTGGTGCTCTATGGCATGCCGTTCTCCGAGATCGAATTCAACCAGATCAGCGGGCGCGCCGGGCGAGGCGGCCAGGAGGCGTGCATCCATCTGCTCTTCGGCAAGCGCGATGTCATGCAGAACGAGGGCATCCTTGCGGGCAGCGCCCCTGAGCACGATGCCATGGCGTGCATCTATCGCGAGCTCAAGCGCCTGCAGCGCGAGGCTGAGGCGCAGGTTGCCGCCGGCGCGTTGGCGCATGGCGGCCAGCCGTCGGGTCCGGGTGCGGCCTCGGTGCACGAGGGCGAGGTTTTCTTTACAATATCCGATGAAGACCTGGCGGGTGCCTGCATGGCGCGCCGGCCTCGTTTCGTCATAGATGCTCAGGCATGCAGCTGCGGCATTTCGGTGTTCGAGGAGCTGGGCCTGGTGCGCACGTACGATCCGTGTGGCTGCGCGTCGCATGCGCATGCGGTGCACGTGTGCATGGGCGCGAGCAAGGTCGAGCTGACCGACAGCGTGCTATATCGCGAGGGGATGGGCGACATGGAAGAGTTCGCCCGCTTCAGGGAATGGGTTATGCGCAGCCCTGCCGACGTGCTGCGCGGGCGTATCGTGCGCCCCATGCTGTCGGATGAACCGCAAGGGGGAGAGTAGCCATGGCAGAACAGAACCACGCTCACAGTGTTATCGCATTGCCGGTCGAGCCCGAGCTCGCCGATGCGATCGGCGCCCTCTCCATAGATTCCTACGACGGGGGCATCGCTCCTTCGGCCGCGGCGGGCGAGGATATGGCGCCTGATGCGCGCTTCGCTGAGCTCGAAAAACGCGCGTCGGCATACCTCTCCGAGGACGCCATGGAGCTCTTGCGCAAGGCCTACCATTTCGCCGACAAGGCCCATGCCGGCCAGCAGCGCAAAAGCGGCGAGCCTTTCATCGCGCACCCCATCGAGGTGGCGCTCATCCTCGCCGATCTGCGCATGGATGTAGACACGCTGTGCGCCGCGCTGCTCCATGACACGGTGGAGGATACCGATGTGACTGTCGAGCAGGTGGCCGAAGAATTCAACCCCGAGATCGCGCAGCTCGTGCAGGGCGTGACCAAAATCACGCAGATCGCCGTGGAGAGCCTGACCGATGAGCAGGCGGCCACCATCCGCAAGATGTTCGTGGCCATGAGCAAAGACATCCGCGTCATCGTGATCAAGCTTGCCGACCGTCTGCATAATATGCGCACGCTCCAGGCGCTGCCCGAGGATCGCCGCATCTTCAAATCGCATGAAACGCTCGAGATCTATGCGCCCATCGCGCATCGCTTGGGTATCGGCTCCATCAAGTGGGAGCTCGAGGATCTATCGTTCTTCTACCTGGAGCCCGCCAAGTTCAAGCAGATTTCGCGCATGGTGGCCGAAAGCCGCGAGGAGCGCGAGCGCTACCTGGCCAACGTGATCGAGACGCTCTCTGCCGAGCTTACGCGCCTGGGTATCAAGGCGCACATCGCGGGGCGCCCCAAGCACCTGTACTCCATCTACCAGAAGATGACCAAGCGCGGCAAGGGCTTCTCTGAGATTTACGACCTAATCGCCGTGCGCGCCATCGTGGAATCGGTCAAGGATTGCTACTCGGCGCTGGGCGCGGTCCATTCGTTGTGGCACCCCATGCCGGGGCGCATCAAAGACTACATCGCCATGCCCAAGCTCAACATGTATCAGAGCTTGCACACCACGGTTATCGGCCCCTCCGGTCGCCCGCTTGAGGTGCAGATTCGCACCGAAGAGATGCACCGCATGAGCGAATACGGCGTCGCGGCGCACTGGCGCTATAAGGAGAAGGGCAGCAAGGCCGATGCCGCGTTCGATAAGCAGATCGCGTGGCTTCGCCAGGTGGTGGAGCGCATGGAGGAGACGGACGACTCGCGCGAGTTCATGAGCGAACTCAAGATGGACCTCGCGCCCACCGAGGTGTTCGTGTTCACACCTACGGGCGACGTGAAGAGCCTGCGCGCTGGGTCGACGCCGGTGGATTTCGCCTACGCCGTGCATTCCGAGGTGGGCAATCACTGCGTTGGCGCCAAGGTGAACGGCGCGATCGTGCCGCTTTCCTACGAGCTTCAGACGGGCGACCGCGTGGAGATTCTCACGCAGAAGAGCGCCACGCCCTCGCGCGACTGGCTCAAGATGGTGAAGACCCCTTCGGCCCGCAGTAAGCTGCGCAGCTATTTCTCCAAGGTCAGCCGCAGCGACGACCTGGTGCTCGGCCGTGAGAAGCTCGCCCGCGAGCTCAAGAAACATGGGTTGGGACTGGGCTCCACCGCCAGCATCCGTGCGCAGAAGGCCGTGGCTGAGCAGATGGGCTACAAGGATGCCGATGACATGATGGTGGCCGTGGGCGCCGGCAAAGAGACGGTGCTGCACGTGGCAAACCGCCTGATCAAGATTCTCGCGCCCGAGCCCGAGGCTGAGCCGCGCTCCGTGTCGAGCAT
Source organism: uncultured Slackia sp. (assembly GCA_963559755.1). GTDB lineage: Bacteria > Actinomycetota > Coriobacteriia > Coriobacteriales > Eggerthellaceae > Slackia. The sequence goes on from CAUWMI010000060.1 coordinate 10,917, forward strand.
CATGACCACGGGCACGATGCCGCCCATGCTCACCAACACCAAGCGCCCCGCCGGCGCCGCCCGCAAGGGCAAATCCTCCAACGGCATCGTGGTGGCGGGCCTGGATAACGCGCTCGTGCGCCTTTCGCGCTGCTGCAACCCCGTGCCCGGCGACGAGATCATCGGGTTCGTGACGCGCGGCCGCGGCGTGTCCATCCACCGCGCCGACTGCCCCAACGCCAACGATCTGATGCGCGACAAGGGTCGCCTGATTGAGGTGCACTGGGAGGATTCTGCCGAGAGCGCCGCATCGTTCCAGGTGGAGGTGTATATCGAGGCGCTCGACCGCCTGAACCTGTTGCGCGACATCATCAATACCATTTCGGACACCGGCGTGAATGTGATTTCGTCCAATACGGTCAGCCACTCCGACGGTATCGTCGAGATGCGCTACCTGTTCCAGGTGTCGCAGCTGTCCAACATTGAAAAGATTCTGGAATCGTTGCGGCAGATTGAGGGCGTGTTCGAAGCGCGTCGTATGCTGCCTGGAAACACTCCCCACGCCGGACGCGGCGGGAAGAAGAAGCATTAGGCTTCGGTGCCGCTGCCGGCATCTGCGAGCCTGTGCCCGCGAACTACCTGATAGGAGAGTCCTGTGCGAGCAAACTGCAAGCGAATCATCACCGAAGGCACCGGCTGCGTGCCCGTTTCCGTTCTGACCATCGGCGTGATGGACAACAACTGCATGATCGTGTCCGACGGCCGCGAGGAGGGCGCGCCTGCCATGGTGGTCGACCCCGCCGGCGATGCCCAGGCCATCATCAAGGCGCTCGGGTGGCTCAAGCTCGAGTACATCGTGTGCACGCACAACCACAACGACCACCTGATTGCCCTGCCTGAGCTCGCCAAGGAGACGGGTGCCAAGGTGGTGGCGCATGTGGCCGACTGCGACATCATCGAGTCGGGCCAGCCGGGTTATTTCGGCGCATGGGATGCCGTGGCGCCTGTGCATGTGGATGTGAAGGTGAAGGACGGCGACACGATCAAGCTCGGCTCCCTCGAGTTCAAGGTCATCCACACGCCGGGCCACACCAAGGGCGGCATGTGCGTGTATCTGCCGGGATTTGACGGTAAGCCGGGCATCCTGTTCTCGGGCGACACGCTGTTCCGCGGTGCTACCGGTCGCGTGGATTTCGAGGGCGGCAGCGCGAAGGAGATGCGTGCGAGCCTGCGCAACAAGCTGGCACCCCTGCCCAACGATACTATCGTGTTCCCCGGCCATGAGGGCCTGACCACGATCGGCATCGAGCGCCATCGTGTAATTGAAGCGTTCTAATTGTTCCGCTGGCTTATCAGCCAGCGGAACTGCCCGTGTA
>CAUWMI010000061.1:0-12248 GCA_963559755.1 uncultured Slackia sp.
AAAGCGAATTGCCCCGCAACAGACATCGAGCGCCAAGCCATGGTTGACCTGCTCCTCGAATGGTCGGGAGAGATTCTAAAAACTGACGAAGAACCGGAAGAAGTCTGACGTATGCAAAAGACCCAAGAACGCCAAGAAACGCAAAGGGCGCCGGCAATGCCAGCGCCCTTTCTAGTCTCGACCCTTCCGCACGCTCCCAACTATCGAAGCGTGCACAACAAACGCCTACTTCTCCTCGTAGAGCTCGATGATGGCGTCGTCCTTCACCACGAATGCGATGCGCACGCCGCCACCCAAATCCTCAGGCCCGAAAATCGTGCGATCAGCATCCTCGACATAGGGATCCAAGTCGTCCACCTTGTAAGCCACATGCGGCTGCTTGGACAGGATCTCGGGGAAGCGCGTGCCCTCTTCGAACTTGAGGTACTCGATCTTGTAGTCGTACTCGTCCACGCTCTCGTTCACCCAGAAGCCGCCCCATTCGTTGTAGACCATATTGGGCTTCTTATTGAGCACGGGAATCCCTACGTGCATGTATTCAGCAGACATGGATGCCTCCCTTATTCCTTGAAGAACACGGGCGTGTGAGCCGGGGTGTTCCACAGACGCACGAACTCGTCGTCCCACTTGGCGATGTTCATCTGGAAGCCGCCGGCCTCCTGCACGGTGAGGATCTCGCCTACCATGTTGGCCACGACCTCGACGCCCAGGCCCTCGAGATAGCGCACGGCGTCCTTGTACAGGATGAGCATCTCCATCATGGTGGTGGCGCCACATCCGTTGATCATGACGAACGCCTTGTCGCCCTTCTCAAGACCCACGGCCTCAACCAGCTTGGGCGCGATGAGCTCCACGGTTTCCTTGGAGGAAGCCATGGGCACGCGCACACCGCCGCCCTCGCCGTGCTGGCCGGCGCCGATCTCCATCTGGTCGGTCTCGCCTAGATCGCCGAAGCTCATGCCGTTCTGCGGGTGGGTGGCGTCGGTGGACTTCACCGTGATGGACGCCATGTTGTCGGCGTAGCGCTGCGCGATGTCGGCCACCTCGTCGAGCGACTTGCCCTCGGCCGCAGCGGCGGCGGCGATGTGGTACAGCGGCACACAACCGGCCAGGCCGCGCTGGTTGTCTTCGCCCTCGGGGTCGTACTTGATCTCTTCGCCCGTGACAACCTGGCGCACGTTCATGCCGGCCTTCTTCGCCAGCTTCATGGCCTGCTTGCCCGCCAGCTGATCGCCCGCGTAGTTGAGCGTGAGCAGCAGCACGCCGTGGCCCTTGTCGGCCAGTTTCATGGCCTCGAACACGGCGGCGCCGTTGGGGGCGGCGAAGATGTCGCCGTCTACCTGGATGTCCAGCATGCCTGCGCCGACGAAGCCCTTCTGGGCGGGTTCATGGCCGCTGCCGCCATACGTGACAATGCCCACGCGGTCGGCGCCGGCAAGCGCCTTGCTCACCACGGTGTGGCCGTCGACCTCCAGGATGTCGCCATACGCCAGGCCGAAGCCCTCGAGTTCTTCGTCGGTGATGGTCTCCTGGCTGTTGATGAACTTCTTCATCATGCTTGGCTCCTTTTCGCCGTTTTCCTACGGGCCCGCACGTCGTACGCCGAGCCCGACCGTACCAGTGCAATGCGCCTCATGCGGCAACGCCGCGAACGCGCCGCTCGCACGAAGCATCGGCCGCTATGCCTTCGCGAGACCCCGGAAGAACCGAGCCATGGACACGGCACCTGCGTCAGGCGTGCCGATGGTCTTGTCTCCGTAGCTTTTCGCACGGCCGAACTTCGAGGGGAAGTTCTTCGAATTCTCGGCGCCCTCCTCGGCGGCGACTGCGGCGGCTTCGAACAGCGCCGCCTCATCGCCCTCGCACGCCGCTATGGCCTCGCATGCGGGAATGAAGGCGTCCATCATGGTCTTGTCGCCCACCGCTGCGCCACTCATATCGGACAGTTCCTCGAGCGCGTTAGCGAACATGGCCTTGAGCTGCGCCGCATCAGCCGCATCTGCCTCGGGCGCTTCCTCTTGCAGGCCGTCAAGCCACGTGTTCCATAGAGGCACGGCGCTTCCGCCGTTGAGCACCATGACCGCCATGGCAACATCGTCGAGCATCTCCTGGATGCCACCGTCCGCCTCGTCCACGGCGCCCTCGATGGCATTGGCGATCTTGACCATGGTCAACCCGTGGTCGGCATCGCCGAAATGCGAGTCGATTTCAGTGAGCTCGCCCTCCGCGGCGCGCACCTCGGCGCATGCGTTCTTCAAACGCGCGGCCAATTCGTCTTTCGTAATCACAGCAAACGCCTCCTTTACAAGAGAAAAGCCGACCGGCCCCGCAGGCTCGCTCGGCTTTCGGCACTCTATTTCACACAGCGCAGAACGCGGTAGTAATGGCGCAGCACTGCCTTCATGGCTTCATCGCCCGTGTTGAGCAGCTTGACCCAATTGTCCGGACGCTGCTCGTACACGGCGTCGCGCGCCGCCACGATGAAATCGGTGTAAAGATTGACTTTGGCGACGCCGCCCTGCGCGCAGCGCGCCAGATTCTCATCGCCCGAGCCGGAGCCGCCATGCAGCACCAGCGGAATGTTCAGCGCCGCCTTGAGCTCGGCCAAGCGCTCGAAATTGATATGCGGCTCGCCCTTGTACGCGCCGTGCTTGGTGCCGATAGACACGGCAAGCGAATCCACGCCCGTGGCCTCTACCAGCTCTTTCGCCGCAGCCACCTCGGTGTACACGTTCTCGGAAAGCGCATGCGGGTTGCCCTCTTCCTCGGTACCCACATGGCCTATCTCGGCCTCCACGGCCACGCCATGGGCGTGCGCCAAATCGACCACGGCCTTGGTGCGGCGAATGTTCTCGGAAAGATCCTCGCTGGAGGCGTCGATCATGACGGAGGTGAACCCACGCGCGACGGATTCTTCGATGACGTCCATATGCACGCCGTGGTCGAGATGGAGGGCAATGGGAGCGTCGGTGCGCTCGGCGTAGAACCTACCCAAAAGCGCCGCTTCCTCGATGCTCATCTGCTCCAGATGTACTTCGGCGAAGCTTAAGATGAGCGGCGCATGGAACTCGCCCGCCACCTGGGCGTATGCCCGTACCGAATTCGAATCAACGTAGTCGGGCGAAGGAATGGCATACCCTTCGGCAAACGCCTTATCGAGCATATCCTTCGTAGTCACGAGCATGGGCGGCCCCCGTTCCCTCGCGCGGCGCCGAAGCGATGCGTCCGTCACCGCATGCGCCTTGCGGCGCCTGGAATACTTCGATACGCACCATTATAGCCCGCACGCTGCAAAAGGGCACCGCTTCGTCGGCCACGCGTTTCCCGGGCGTCAAGAACGGAGTTCGCATAGGTGGCGATATTGCGCGATCCGCCATCGGCCACGCGCTGCCCGAGCGTCAACGACGGACGGACAGCAAGATGAGACGCGGAAAGCCGAGGGGTGCCCGCTGTAGGCCCATCGCACTATCGCGCGTAGCCCGCCTCGATCTCGCGGATGCGCTCGTAGAGCCAGCGGTTCTGCGGCACGAGGATGCCGTGTTTGTCGGCCAGGCGAATGATGGTTCCGGAGAATTCCTCCACCTCGGTGGGCTTTCCATTGATGCGATCCTGCGCCATGGAGGGCATGCCGTCGGGGTCGAGCGACGCGATGAGCGCAGCCATCTGCGACAGGTCGTCCTCGGCCACGCCGACGCCTTCCGCCTGCGCAACCGCGAGCGCTTCGCGCATGGCGGCGACGAAGCAGCGGTTCTGCTCGCTTCCCGCTTCGCTCGCAGAACCATACGTGCCGCCATACGCCATGCACGTCTGGTTGATACCCACGTTGAGCATGAGTTTTGTCCATAGACGGTGGCGGATATCGGGCTCCACCGTGTGCGCGATGCCGGCGCGCGCGTAGAAATCGGCGATATCCTCCACCACGCCGGGCGCCGTGCCATCGGCTGCACCGAAACGAATCTCGCCGGGATGCGTGTAGATCATATCGGCGCCGATGAACACGGCGTCCATTCCTTGGGCGACGGAGAGCACTGTGCGCTCCCACCCGAATCGAGCCGCCACGCGCTCCTCGCTTGTAACGCCATTGAGCAGCGAGACGATGCGCGTTTGCGGCCCCACCAGATGCTCCATCGTGTCGATAGCATCATCGAGACCCGGTGCCTTCACTGTAAGAATCACCAGGTCAACAGGCTGCGCTTTACTCGCCGGAACGGTTGTGATACCGCACGGTTCGCCGTTGATGGTCACGACCTCACCCGTGTGCCGCGCATAGCGCCCATCGTCCATCACGAACTCAACCGCGTCAGGCCCGATATTTCGCGCAATCAAGCTGCCGTACAAAAGCCCCACGGCACCCCTGCCGATAATCGCCGCTTTAGAAATCGTCATTGCATGCCCTTTCCGTTGGGATCATTTTTTGCGAGTGTATCGCGTCACACGCGAAACCGAGGGTGAAATTCGCCGACAGGACGCGCCCGATCGCCGAAACAGAAACGCATCGCCATGGCAATAAGCAGACTCATGCCCCGATGGGGCCGTCGAGCAAGCCCGGCATTGGACACTCCAAAATCTTAAGACCGTTTTAATACGGCTTTTCCTATACTGAAGGTATTCGACGGCAATACACGCAAGGGGATTCCATGGGCATCATAAGCATCAAGACCGCCATCGTCATAGGATGCGGAGCTCTCGGACTTTCGGCGGCGAACATGCTTTCCGATGCCGAGTTTGAGGTGACGGCAATCGACAAAGACCCCTCCGTTTTCACGGGTCTCGACATAGGATTCGGCGGGCAAACCGTGATAGCCGATGGCTCAGACATTGCGGCGCTTGAAGCGCACGGCCTGGCCGACGCCTCGCTGGTGCTCGCGTCAACCGGCACCGATTCGATCAACTACCTCATAGCGCGCATAGCAAGTGACATCTTCGGCGTTGGGCGCGTGTTCGCCCGCATCGAAGACGAGGATCTTGCCTCCATGCTGGAAGAAGGCACCGCTCAAGCCATCTGTCCGCACAAGGTGTGCGTCAATGAATTGCGACAACTCGCCGGCATTCGCTAGGAGACACCCCATGCGTATCCTCATCGCGGGCGGACGATCCCGCACCGACTATTTAATCGAATCGCTCATGAAAAGTGGCAACAGCGTGGTTGCCGTCAACGGGAATCGCCCATGGTGCGAATACCTCTCCTCGCGCCATGACGCAGCCGTGGTATACGGCGACGCCACAAAACGATACGTACTTGACGATGCCGACATCGAAGGGTTCGACCTGGTCATAGCCATGTGCGACAACGATGCCGACAACCTGGTGGTGTGCGACATGGCACGACGGTATTTCGGAATCGATCACGCGGTATGTACCGTGTACAATCCCCGCAACGTCGCCGTATTCAAAAAATTGGGCATATCCTCGGCCATAAGCGCTACGTACATGGTGTCGCGCCTGATCGAGCAGGCCTCGATGGAGGCAATGGGCGGCCATGACTAGCGCGCACCGAAACAGCGCCCATACCGTTGCGCGGTACACGGGCACGGCGCTCATGCTCATCGGCGCGACGATGTTCGTCCCGCTCGTCGTGCTCCTCTTTCGCCCGCAGGAAGCACCCCTTGCGCCCTGCATCATCTTCCCCGCCGTGACAACGATGCTCGCAGGCTACCTAATTTGTTTTTTCCTCGCGAAAGACGGGCGGGCGCTCACGCTCTCCCGAGCTGAAGCAGCCGGTACCACGCTCCTCATCTGGGTCCTCGCCATAATCGCCTACGCCGTGCCCCTGGTGTGCTCGGGTACGCTCGACGCATCCCAGGCGATATTCGAATCCACGAGCGGACTCACCACCACGGGTCTTTCGGTGGTGGATGTTGCCTCATGCCCAATGATGCTCCTCTTGCACCGCTCCATGATGCACTACGTGGGCGGTGTAGGGCTCATCCTTATGCTCGCCTGCATCGTGAGCGATTCCCACGGCTTGAAGCTCTACAGCGCGGAGGGGCACACCGAGCGCCTCTTGGCGCGCACTTCAAGCTCGGCGCGCATGGTGCTCGTGCTTTACACCGCCATCATCGCCGTGGGCACAGTGGCGTATATTGTGGCGGGCATGCCGGCATTCGACGCGGTAAACATCTCCATTTCAGCGGTATCGACCGGCGGCTTCGCCGTTCGCCCCGACAGCATGGCATCCTACGACAGTCCCGCCATCGAGGCCATCACGGTGGCGCTCATGGTCGCGGGCGCCACGAATTTTCTCCTGAACTTCATGCTCTTACGAGGAAAGTTCCGCACCTTCCTCCGACACGCGGAAACGCCGATGTTTCTTGCGATCGCAGCAGGGGCCTCCGTCATGATTGCGGGATTGCTCTATGCCTCGGGGCAGGCCGGTTCCCTTTTGGATGCGGCGCGAGCGGGCGTGTTCCAAGCGGTCTCAGTCATGACGTCGACAGGACTCCAGACCGTGCCGAGCTTCGGAGCACTCGCGCCCGGCATTCTGTATATCCTCATGCTGCTGATGGTGATCGGAGGCGAGGCGGGATCAACCTCGGGCGGCATCAAGGTGTATAGGCTCGTCGTGTACGTAAAAAGCCTCATCTGGGCGTTACGAGACAAGTTCGGGCATCGCAGGCGCGTGTATAGCAATAAGATCAATCGCTTCGGGGCATCCATCGAATGCACCCCGGAAGAGATCGCTTCGGTTCGCACGTTCGTAGGCGTCTACCTGCTGCTCCTCATAGCGTGCGGCTTCATATTCTCCCTGTTCGGCGCCTCGTTGGGCGATGCCCTATTCGAATCGGCATCATGCCTGGGCAACACGGGAATAGGCGTGGGATTCATCCAAGCAGGATCGCCCGATGCGGTGCTCATTGTCGCATCAATCGCCATGCTATTCGGGCGCTTGGGAATATTCCCTCTCATTTTCGGACTAAAATGGATGCTGAAGAGCATCGGCGAGGAGGCGAGGCATGTCGCGCACCGTTAGGGCAAACCTCAAAAACGCGGGCATCGTAGCAGCTCTGTACGTTGTCGGCATAGCGGCATCCTATGGATTCTGGCTCCTGGACATGGAGTCCGAGGCGAGCTTCCTGCTTTTTGTGCTGGGCATTCTCATCGCCGTCATAGAAACCGATTCCGGGCCGTGGGGCATCGCCTTGGGCGTTCTCTACCTTCTGACCTACGATCTGCTCTTCGCCGCGCCGCACTTCTCGCTGCTCGTATTCGGCAAAACCGATGTCATCACGCTGTTCATATTCGCGGTAGTCGCGCTCGTATGCGCCGCGCTCACTAACCGACTCAAAAGCCAGATCGGAATCGCAGAGCGAAACGCCACGGCGCTCCGGCGACTGAACAAGATAAGCGCCGGACTCATCGACAGCACGTCCGCGCAGGCCGCATGCGATTCCACGAGCAAAGCACTGACCTCGATCTTGGGCATGCCCGTGTCAATCACGCTTGGCAGACCGCACGCTGACAACCCGGACGCCTCCCACGCCGAAGTCGAAGCTTCGTTGGAATGCTTCGACCAAGGCTACCAGACCGGTGCCGGCATAGCTGGCTACCCTAATTGCAAAATGCGCTACCTGCCCCTTGCGGCCAAGACCAAAACGTATGGCATCGTGGCGGTGGAGTGCGGCGAGCGCAGCATCGACCGCGATGCCAAAACGTTCCTCGACTCCGTAATAGCCCAAACCGTCGTCGCCGTGGAACGCAACAACCTGGAAGAACGCGCCCGCGCCGACGATCTTAAAATCGAGCGCGAACGATTCAAGACCACGCTCCTGCGAAGCGTATCCCATGACCTGCGCACTCCCCTAGCCGGCATTCAGGGCAATGCGGAGCTTTTGGCGAAAAATCGAAGCCACATAGAGCCGGACGAATGCGATGTGCTCCTGAACTCCATCTCCGAGGATGCTCGCTGGCTCTCCGACATGATAGACAACCTGCTGAGCATGACGCGCGTGCAAGACGAAGATGTGCCGCTGAATTTTCAGCCCGAGGTAGTTGACGACGTTATCGGGGATGCCGTTGCCCACTTGGCTTCGCGCCGCGGCGAACACGAGATTTCAATGGATCTGCCCGATGACGTACTGGTGGTTCCCATGGACGGAAAGCTCATTCGACAGGTGCTCATCAACCTCATTGACAACGCCATCAAGCATTCCGCCCCCGATTCGCACATCCGCGTTTCAGCAAGGCAACGTGGTTCCTTCGCCGCGTTCAGAGTGACCGATGACAAAGGCGGCATAGCCCCCGAGCTTTTAGATAAAATTTTCGGACGCTTCGTGAGCGAGGATGCTGGAGACCGAGGCAAAAGCGGCATCGGCCTGGGTCTGAGCATCTGCAAAGCTATCGTAGAGGCGCACGGCGGAACTATCCGCGTGCGCAACAACCCTGAAGGCGGAGCAACCTTCGAATTCCTTCTGCCCCTGACGCAAGACGATGCCCCCGCCCCTACTGCAGAAGACGGAGAACGAGACGAGGAGCGCCATGGATGAGATCCTTATCGTCGAAGACGATTCCACCATTAGAAGAATGCTGCGCGTGGCACTTCGCGCCGAAGGCTACCGGACATATGAAGCCGCATGCGGTGTTACAGCGCTCTCGCTTAACGATGCCAATGCGCCCGCCCTTATCCTTCTCGACCTGGGACTTCCCGACCTCGACGGCATGGAAGTGCTGGCGCAAATTCGCAAGGAGGGCGACACGCCCATCATCGTACTCACTGCACGAACCCAGGATGCCCAGAAGGTGGCGGCGCTTGACGCGGGGGCGGACGATTACGTGTCAAAGCCCTTCAGCATGGCGGAGCTTCTTGCGCGCATTCGCGTGGCGCTCAGGCATCACGCCTCAAAGACTGCAGAAAACGCCGGAATCTATAGCGTGAGCAGTCTGACCGTCAACCTCGATGCACGCACCGTGACACTCGACGGCGCAACCGTACACTTGACACCTCATGAATTTGACCTCTTGAAAACCATGATGGAAAATCCCGGAAAGGCGCTCACCCATCGATTTCTCCAGAATGCCGTCTGGAAATACCCTTCGACAGACAGCTATCGCACGCTCCGCGTAACCATGGCATCGCTGAGGCGCAAGCTGAGCGACACGCCCGCAAGCCCGCGCTTCATAGCAACCGACGTGGGGATAGGCTACCGTTTTGTGGGGGAATGAGGCTCAGCGGAAGCGAGGCCGGCACACGCCTTGAGCCCATTCGGCCTCGCTGCAGCCCAGTCGCCAACAAGTCAGCATGCGTCTCGCGCCTAAACTCCGATCGGTCCGAGCTTAGGCACCCGTATACGCGTCCTCCGCCGAGTTCGAAAAGTCCTGGCGTTCGAGCCAGACGCGCTCCTCTTCGGTCTCGGGGATATCGATGCGCTCGATGCGGAAGACAACCGGGCGCGTGCCGTCGTTGCAGCACGCTATCATCATGCGATCGTCGTTCGTCCAGCCGCGCATGATGGCGCCGCCCTGCAAGGCGCTGTAGATATAGCGGCTGATGCAGTCCCACGCCTCGGCGCAGGGGAATCGCCCTGAAAACTGACGTTCAGCAAAGGCGCGCGCCCGCTGCTTCTTTCGCCCGAGCGAGTAAATGGCTCAATATCAGGGTTTAGCGGAACTTCGCTAAGTAAGCAGAAATATGCGAGCCTCTGACCTGGGGGGATATCAAGCAATTCTTCGCGCTACTCGGCAACCCGCCCATAAACCCTGATATTCAGACGTTTACGCCAAGCGAATAGATTCCGCGGGCTTTGTCGCAGGAATGTCGACGCACGGCTCACTTCGCCTTTTTCGCCTGCTTGCGCCTGGTGGCATGCTTGGCGCCCGCCTTGCCTGCTATTTTGCCCGCCGCGACAGCACCTTTGACGACGGCGCCCAAACCCTTGACGGCCATGCCCGCGCCCTTCGTTGCCACCACCGCCGCCTTGCCTGCCACCATGGGCGCGGCTTCGCGGGCGCGCGCAACCACATCGGGGCCGTTCATCGCGACTTTGTCTAATGCCTTTTCGGCTTGGTCTTTCGTCACCTCGACCATTTTCTCCGAAGCGGCGTCGAGCTTCGCTTCGACGGGGGTCGCCTCGCGCCCGGTCATGACGCGATGTCCCTTGCTCGCCATAGCAGCGCCGCCCACGATGGCGACCGCTCCTGGGCCAGGTAGCACGAGCATGGGTACGCCCGCTACCGCCAATGCTGCACCTCCCGCCATCTGGGCTGCGCCGCGCGCCCGCTGACCAGCGGAAACGCCCTTGCCGCCCTCCATGCAATCGAGCAATGCGGAATCGGGAGTCTGCGGAGTCGTCGCGGGCATGTTCCCGGAAGGGCTGGGAGGGTTGGGCGATGTGTCGGTCATGGCGCAACCTCGCAATCGAAATGCTGCGGAATACGTTACAAAGCCAGCCTATCAAAAGACAAGCAACCAGCTTTGTCGCGCAACCAGCTTTGTCGCACGTCCAATCCGTTGCCCAACCCTTACGGAGAGGACAGCTTTCCGCCAAAACGCACGTTAAGATGCTTCCCTATTCCATGCGCCAGCGATTGAGGCACGCAAACAGCTCTTCCTTGCGCGGAAGGGCCAGCCCGCAGGCCGCCTCGCCACGACTCGAAAGCGCACGCCAGCCGTCTTTCTCGAGCCTCGCGTACACCGCATTGACGATATCGGGAAGAGTGCGCGTGCCGTCGAGCAGCTCAAGCTCCAATGCCACACGCATCATCTGGGCGAGCGTCGCGACCTGCTCCGTATCTACCAGTTGCTCGACTTGGCGCACATCCACCGAGATGGCGCCCACCGAAAACTCGTCAAGGCCGTGAGCGCGCACCTTTAACGCATTGCGCTCGGCACGTGCATCTTTGCCCGCGGCGCCGCCTTTTCCGCCGCTCCTGCGACGATGTTCCGTGTGCGATCCGGCCGTCAAGCGCATACGCCGCCCTTCGGCAAACGCCTCCCGCGCCGCCGCCCTTGCATCGAGCGATTCGCACGCCTCAACCCTGGATTCCGTTTTGCCGCCCGAACCTTCACCCGTGTTCGCGTCTAGCGTCGGCACCCCGCGCTCGCGGCACACCTCGCGCACGCGATCCGTGATGTCGTGCGCCTCGCAGCGGTCCATCTGCACCACCGCATCGGCCGCCGAAAAGAAGGCGCCTGAACTGCCCACCACAATCACCGAGCTCACGCCGCAACGCTCCCACAATGAGCGCACGCGTTCCACGAACGGCGTGATGGGCTCATGCTCGGCAGCCACCACGGCTTCCATGAGCGCGTCGCGCACCATGAAATTCGTCGCCGACGTATCTTCGTCGATGAGCAGCGTGCGGGCACCCGCCTCGAGCGCCTCGACGGTCGATGCCGCCTGCGACGTACTGCCACTTGCATCCGCCGTCGAAAACGCATGAGTGTCGCGCCCGTCGGGCAGGTTGTCGATGAATGTCGAGATGTTCACCTGGTGCACCGCGCGCCCATCTTCGGCGCGCAGCTTGCACGCGGTCGCATCGGTGATCACCAACTCACGCCCATCGCCCGCAACGTGGTTGTACACGCCTTCCTGCAGCGCCTTGAGCAGCGTAGATTTACCGTGGTAGCCGCCGCCCACCACAAGCGTCACGCCGCGACGGATGCCCATACCTGCAACGCGGCCGCGATGCGGCAGCTCAAGCTCCACGCGCATGCTCGCGGGCGAGACGAAGGGGCACGCATCCCGCAGAGGGCGCTGCGATACCCCGCTCTCACGCGGCAGAATGGAGCCGTCTGCCACGAAAGCGGCCAACCCGAGCCGGTCCAGCTCCTGGCGTACGGCATGTTGGTCGTCAGCCAGATCAACAGCCTCGTGCGCCTCCGTCATCGCACGCCCGTCACGCGGCAAAGCCTGGCGCACGCATTGCGGCACAAGCTCGAGCAGCATGCGGGCGGCAGCACGGCCGTCCACCGTGCGCCCGTGAGCGGGCAACCCCGCCTCGAAACGCAGCACAGCGGAGCCGTCGGAGCCCACCTCGCAGGCAGACCGCGCAAGCACCTCGGGCCCCGGCTTGCTCGTAGCGATGAGGCCACTCTTGCCCGAGCCGCCCGCTTTGAAACTCACCCGCGCACATTCCGCAGCAAACCGACGAACCAGCCAATCTTCAAGAGCCACGCGCCTGTGCGACGCATCGAACAGCCCCTGTTCAAAGCCCGCAACGCGCGCCGGAATACGCACGCTCATCTTCGACGGCGACGCAAAGGGATCGCCTTGCACATGGTCGATGGAAAGTGCAAAATCGCCGAAATCGTA
>CAUWMI010000062.1:0-12127 GCA_963559755.1 uncultured Slackia sp.
ATCAAGAGAGCAACACAATGACTGAGACGTGTGAAAAAGCGGTCCTTAGGTGCCCTATCGGGGCACGTTTCGAGTCTTCAGTACCCGTGAGGGAGGAAAGGGGAGACCGATGAATCATTTTCTGACGGCGGAGCATTACGCGCTCATCGACGAGGTGCGTGAGTTCGCGAACAATCATTTCGATTTCTTGTCGGTCGCCCAGTGGGTGCGCGACGGCGGTATTCCCGATGAGGTCGTGAAGGCCTTCGTCCAGCTCGATTTCAACGGGTTCGGCGTCATCCACCGCCGTGATCATATGCATTACGACATGCTCGCCCAGGTGCTCGTGCTCGAAGAGCTCGCACGCGTCGCCGGCGCCACCCTGCCCTTCCATATCGATTTTCTGCACCTGCAGATCCTCGAGCGCTTCGCAGGCCCGCAGCGCGTGGATGCCATTCGCTCGCAGTACCAAGACACGGGGCGCCTCTCATTCGCGCTCGCCGTATCGGAGCCCGGCGGCGGGTCCGACACGGCCGGCATGCAGACGCGCGTGCGCACCGAGGACGGCCGCCTCATCATGCGGGGCCAAAAGATGTTCGTGAACAACGGCGAGTTCGCCCCCTTCCTGCTCATCGCTGCGCTCGACGGCGACGTGCGCAGCGACAGCGGCAAACCCGCGTTCTCGTTCTGGATGCTTCCGCGCGATCTGCCCGGCATCTCGGTGTACCCCGAGGCCAAGATCGGCCAGCGCATGCTCCCCTTCGCCAACATCGTGCTCGATGACGTGGAGGTAAAGGAGGAATACCGCCTGGGCGATATCGAGTTCGGATTCGGGCGCCTCTACCAGCTGCTCGAGATCGGCCGCGTGTTCGTATGCGCCACCGCGCTCGGCGAGGCGCAGGCCGCCATGGAGGATGCCGTAGAATGGGCGCGCTCGCGCGAGGCCTTCGGCGAAAAGCTATCCGATTTCCAGCAGATCCAGCAGATGCTCACCGACATGGAGGTGCGCCTGACCAATATGCGCAACCTGGTGTACCAGGCCGCCTGGGAATACGACAACAATTCCCACGACCGCCTGACCGTCGCCCTCATGAAGCGCTACGTACCCTCCGCCGCCACGCAGGTGGCGAGCGATTCCATGCAGATCATGGGCGGCCGCGGATACACTCGCGAGAAGCGCGTCGCCGCCATCTGGCAGGATTGCCGCGGCTTCCAGATCGCAGAGGGCACCGACCAAGTGATGGTGCGCATCGCATCGCCGCTGATCATGCGCAAGTACACCGATACCAACGCATAGGTCTCGGATTAGTTCCTCGCATGACATGCAAAAAACGTCCGTCGCAATGGCGGACGTTTTCGCATTCAAGGCACTCGTCGATAAGCCCGACGGTTCAATACTCGCTTATTGCATCCTAGAGTGCGCGGTGGCGATACACCTTGGTGTTGTCGTCGAAGGTGCGCTCGATACGACCCTGGGCCATGAGGTGCTGGATGCTCACGAAGCACTCGAGCATCGCGTAGTAGCGCTGGATAGGCGAAAACGCCCGCCACGCCTCCATCGTGCGGTGCAGCGACAGCCGCGCTGCCGTCTCCCCCGTGCAGTACGGCACCTCTTTCACAGCCGCAAACACCCGCTCGAGCTTGTGCTCCTTCTTCTCGATGATCTGGTCGATGCGCTCCCCCACCGGGTGGTACACGGCACCCCCATGCCCCAGAAGCACGCACCGCAGCGGCAGGCTGCGCAGGCGCTCGAGCGTCTCGATGAACTGGGCGTAGGCATCGAGCTTGCCCGGCAAAGGGTCGATTGAGGGCGTAGTGGTGTAGAGCACCGCATCGCCACCGAAAAGGATGCCCAGGTCAGGCTCATAGAGGCACAGATGGTCGGGCGTGTGCCCCGGCGTGGCGACCACGCGAAACGCGGCGTCGCCCACAGGCAGAATGTCGCCCTCCTTCACGTAGAGCACGTCAAACAGGTTCTGGTCGATGAAGGCCGTCTCCGCGTTGCACGCCCGATAGGCCCGCGCATCGTCCTCAGTAGCGCCGTTCGCCAGCATGCGCCGGAAAAACAGCTCCTGCGACCGCTTCATCTCCTCGGGCGTGCGCGCCTTGACGCCGATGGCGGAGGCGTAGACGCACGTTCCCGCGGGCATCAGATGCGGCGCCATCTCGGCGTGGTCGAAGTGCATGTGCGTCAGAAACACCTTGCTCGTTTTGACGTCGACGCCCAGCTCGTCCATGGCACCCACGAACAGGTCGCGCGCCTCGGGGCTGTACGCGCCCATGTCGACGATCAGACTTGCGCCGCCTGATTTGACTACGTAGCAGTTCGATGAGCCTTTTTTCAAATTGGAGAAAGGCAGCCGGACGCGATAAATCTCGGGCACGTCCCATACTCTCCTGCATATTCCCCGCGCTGCCACGTACCCTCCTCGGACGACCGTCGTTGTTTACACTCATCATACCCCAATCATCTTACGCACCAATCGCGCCCTCAAAGCAAGGGGCGCGAAAGCGTCGTATGCGCAGGACAAGAGGCGTGAAACTAAGAGATACGAAGGGGCCTTATCAGAACCGAGCGACGCCCGCGGAGCAATCTGCGAAGCTCGAGAGAGAGCGGGATGATGAGCCTAGCGAATTCGAATCATGCGGTAAATTACGTAGACGATCAAAGCGATGGGGGCAAAGGTGGCGATGATTCCGATAAGGGCATCGCCTATAGCATAGCGCGCGTTCCACAATACGAAGGCAAGCACGGCGACGATCAAAACCGTACGCAAAAAGCGAGCAACGGCGCCCTGGGAGAAAAGAAACCACGGAATCACGCGGCTCGCAGAGGATGCGCCGTTGGTCGAACGATGCCGATGGCGCTCATCGAGCAGGTCGCGGGCGCGGCCTGCCAGCCCTCTCTTCCCCTGCGATCCGGCGCTCGTCGGGCCGATGCTTACCGGCGCATCGACGCGCTCGGGTACGACGACGCTTTGCGGCACAGCGAACGATGCGAAGTAATCGCTCCCTCCGTCAGACGACGCTGGGGCATCGCAAGACGACCCTCCGGCGCCTGGCTGCATCTGCCCACCCGTGGAAACGCCGCTCGCGCCTTGTCGCTGGGCGAGAGCGTCACTCCGAACGCCCGTAAACCCGATTGATTGATGCTCGAAATCATTCAAAAGCGATTCGTAGTAGCTGCTGCTGTTCGCCATGACGCCACCCTCCCCTACAAGACCACACGATTGAAAAGAACCGGCCGAGCATGCGCACTGCCGCACAAGACCGCTCCGTTGCGTAAGTCCATAAGTTCCTCTCCGTTGATGTTGCGCTCTTGCACCTCGCGTCGGGTGCTACCTGCTCCGTGCGACGAGAACAGGCCGAAAGGCTGGCGGTAGGTGTTCGCTTGCCTGTCAGTCACGATGCGTCGGTATGTGCCGAACGCCTGCGAGAAGGGTTCGGCCTGCTGGGTACTCGCACACCGAAACACCAGCACGTCGGCATGCTGAGCAATGAGCGCTCCCACCTCGGCGTCGTCACGCGCGACATGCTGCACGTCAGGCGCCGTCACGCCCGTGATATAGCCCGCCGATTCATGCGGAGCCGTGATGAGCCGGCGCACATCGGGCGCTTCGTCAAGCGCCACGTCGCTTACCACCAGTAAAAACGAGCAACGCTCCTCGACGAGCGAACGCAGCTCTTGATACAGGCAGCGAAACACCGTTTTATTCGAGGTGGGCATCGTCACGGAAGCGATGCACCCGTTTCGAACCGTTGCCGCCACGCTTGCGCGCGTATGCCGCGCGAAGCCGCGCCGCGTCCAGAGGTACGCACCCATCTCGAATGCGAACGCACGCACCGCCGCATAGGCGCGCTGCTGCGAATCTTCTTGCGAGAGCACGGTTCTAACCGCCTGCGCATCTTGGCTCGGCATGTGGTTTATTACATCGGCCTCCAACCTGCTCGGCGACATTTCGGTCAGATCGAGAAGAAGGTCAAGATTATACGGATACGCACCGAACGGCTCGGGACGCATTCTGAACTGGACCAGCATGATCTGCAGATACGCCGAAAGATAGCTTCGCAGGACATGGGCCTCGGCCGGCGGCATGTCATCGGGAATCAAGGCATCCAGCGCTGCCGCAGCAGAAAGCCCGTACAGGGGGTCATAGTAGTGCTCAAGTGACCCGACGGGATTCATGCTGTATGTGCGAAAGGCCAAATTGGCACCCGCGGCACTCGAAAACCCCTCGCGCAGCGAACCCACTTCAGCCGCCAGCTGCGGATCGTTCTGCAGCACCACGACTCCCATCCGCCCGCACGAACGCCTGATGCCGCGCAGGGCCACGCTCCTGCGCTGATCGGCAGAACCGCAAAACGCCGCGAAGCTGGATGCGCCGCCGGCCTGCGGCAGCACGTCTTCAAGACGCAGTTCACGCCGCTGCGTGGCGAACCTCGCGAAATTGACGTGCGCCATACTTTTCCTCCCCTATTTCTCCGTACTGCTTCTTGCCATAGCCGGATGGCGCCGCGTCACCCGCTACAGCCTTCTCTCGCGCAACAACACCCGTCCAACACGCCCTTGGCCGACCCAGCCTTAGCCTCAAGCGTCTCGATCCTTCATGAAGCGGAACTTAAACGGGGCGGCCTGCGAAGCAAGCCCCACCACCGCCTCGCCGACTTTGAGGCCCATCGTGTCCCACTGCTCGACCGCCCTGCCCTCACGCTCGCGGTCGAACTGCCTGTTGCCTACGTTTTGGTAGCGATAGGATTCCACGTTGGGTCCGAAAAGATCGGACACGTACGCGCGCGATGCGGCATCGTTCATCCGAAACGCGAACACCGATCCGAAGCCCGACAAGATGTTGCGCCCCACGTGCTCGCCGTACGCCGCATTGATCTGGCCCACGCTCTGCAGACCCGCCACCACGCTCACGCGTTTGCTGCGCCCATAGTTGAGCGCATCCTCCAAGTGCACCAACTGCGGCACCAGCCTGAGCTCATCCAGAAAGATGTGCGTTCTGCCCGGCGCCTCAAGCGTTGTACCCAAGGCCTCCTTGAGCGCCAGGTCGATTAGGACCCTGTACACCGGCGCAAGCGTCTCACCGATCGAAAGGTCGTACAGAACGAAGATGCGCCTGCCGCCCTTCTCTCGAATGGCGCGACGCATGGACACATACCGCTGCCCCGGCTTGGCGCGGGCGGCGAAATTGCCTTGGAAGCACTCATAGAGCAGGCTTCGCAGCTCGCCCATCACGCCCAGCGCCTGGTTGGAGGTGCCATCGCCCACATACGAGCGCAGCCCCTTGAAATCGGCGTAGCGCTCTAGATATCCCATCAGTTTGGCCACGTCGTTCTGTAGAAGAAAGTTGGCAAGACCCGCGTTGTTGCACGCGTCCCTCCACGCAGCCGGCCCGTCTGTGCTGCGGCGCACGAAATAAATGATGGCGGCGGCGAAAATATCGCGGGCCGCTTTCGCGAAGAACGGCTGCATCTTTGATCCGCGGTCGCGAAAATACACCGCGGCGATCTCGCGCGCATTCGCCTCGACATCCACAGGATCGTTCCCATCGGCGGTCACCTCTAGGAAGAGATTCCAGATATCGCTCTGGTCGCGATGGGCGCGGTCGTTGGCGATAACGTAGTCGCCCCCTCGGTAAAACCCCGGGTGGGCAAGATAATCGCCCTTCGTGTCGAAGATGAGCGACACGCCGTCCTCGCCGCCGCGCCAAAGGGCGGTTTGGGCAACCACCTGATTGAGCACGTTGGTCTTGCCGCTGCCGGCGCCTCCCAGCATCAGAATATTCTTGAAGACCGTGGGGTCGTCCACGGCGAACGCGGGCCCGCCATCCGAGCTCTCGAACACGTAACGAGGCTTATGCGGAGAACGTACGTATACGCAGTTCTCGAGAGAATATCCAAAGAGGGTGTCTTTTCCGGTAATCATGCTCGCCTCACATGTCCTGTCCGCCGCTGTCCTGACCGCCGCCGCCGTCTTGGCCGCCACCCTGGCCGCCGCCGCTATCGTTTCCCCCATCGCGGTCGCTGCCGCCGCCTGAAGACCCTCCCGGGTCGCCGTCGTCGTTAGAGACGCCTGCATCCTCTCCCCCGCCGTCAAACGAGGACGCATCGCCCATGCCAAACGATGTGCTGCCCAGCCCGTCTTCCACACCCCGCGCTGCGCCGCCGTATGCCGCGCCGCCAAAGGAAGCACCTGACGTTCCGCCGTCCTGTGCCGCGCTACTAAGAGCAACGCCTGTCGACTCGCCGTCCTGCGTTGCGCCGCCAACGGCATCGCCCACCGTCTCGTTGCCCCGAGCCGTGCCTACTTGCGCCAGGGCGCCAGAACGCTCACCGAGCGCGGAGCTGAGCCCATCGTCCACCTCCGCCCCATGGGAACCGCTCTTCGCAGTGCCGGCCTCCGATGCCTCGGCTTTCAGCGCATCCTGCTGCAGTCGATGCTCCCCCTCGATACGATCCGCCTCGTTCTGCGCCTCCACCAGCTGCCTATCCTGCCTATCGAGCAACTCGCCGAGCGCCTTGTAGCTTTCGGACGGGTTCTGCAGCGTCAAGCCGTAGTCTCGGTGCTGGATAAGAGCCTCCAGCGTCACATCGATATTCTCGTCTCCATAGTTGCGTGCGGCCGCCTCCAGGCTCGCCTCATACGATGCCGCCTTCACGGCCGCCACGTAATCGGCAGCATTCTGATCCTGCTTGCCTTCGGCCGCCTGAACGGCCGCTATGGCGCGCAGCGTGTTTTCCTGACCCGCCTGAAACGCCTCTTTCTCGCAGGGCTGAATGCGGTAGATGTCGTAGTCAGATTCGGGGTCAAAATACGTACCGGGCATCTGCCCGCGACTCTCTTGGATACCGTGGGTTCCTTCGTGGAACACGGTCTCCAGCGTCTGCCAGTTGGACGCACGCACGTCCACGGGCACAAGAACCGTGGCGCCGTTCTCGTCCACGTCCTCGGTCAAAAACACGCCGTCGCGCACTACGTCCTCGTTGAGGCAGATCGAATGGTTGTTCTGATAGCCGAACGTTGCGCCCGTCATGGGTTCGGCGCGCACGGTGCACGGCTCGCAGTTGTGAGCCGCCGCATAACGATTCTCCACCTCTTGGCAGGCGTCAAGCTTTTCGGAAAAAGAAAGCTTTCCCCACCGATCGGTAGAGAACAGACCTAAAAGCTGGGTATCGCCTAGCTCTGCGTAACGCGTCGCCGGAGCGCTTCGATGGGCCACGTAGGTGCCCATGCTAGCGCCTCAGGATAAGCGCGCGCCCGGATGCCTCGTCCTTCACGTAGGCATCCATCAGCACGAGCGCGTCAAGATAGCTCCTGCCGCGCGCCATACGCTGAATCTGAATGACGGAAAACTCCCCGTGGCGAAAGTTCGGCGTGGCGCCCGTACCGATGTGCGCGCGCAGAAGCCCGAGCAGACGCTCGTCAAACGTCTCCGCGTATGCGCGGGCATGCTCCTGCACGGCATCCGTCGTCCAACCGGGATGCGCCTGCGCTATGAGCTTCGCAATTTCTTCGGAATGTACTTGGGGAGCCATCGTTTCCTTCTTCCTCACGCCGCCTTAGGGCGGTTGCCTCGATTGCCTCGGCCACCTGCGTCGAACGCCTGGACGGCGACCGAACCGTTCTGCAATCAAGTATAGGAAGATGGCCCAGCCGAGCCAGCAACGCCGCGTTTTGCGAAAAATGAGGACGCTTCGAAACGCCCTTTAAGAATCCGTCTTCAACATACGCGGAGCAGAAAAGAATAGAGGGCGTTTTCGCGCAAAAAAGCCGCCCCATACAGGGCGGCCGCAATGCACGATATCTCTGTCGCACATAATATGGCGACGGCGGCATCTCCCTCCCGAATGCCGCCGCTCACCTGCGCGATTAATGCCGCTTCTGACGAACGGCAGGAATGCCCTCGATGGTGCTGGTCTCGGCAAGCGACTTGCCACGCGTCTCAGGCGCCATGAAGTACGACATCACGAAGCCGATGATGACCAGGCCGGCAGCGATGAGCATCGTCGGCCCCACGCCGAAATCGGCAAGAATGATGGGCGTGCCATACGTGGAGATGATCGTGCCGATGCGGCTGAAGCCGATCGCGATGCCCACGGCGGTCGCGCGCACCTCGGTGGGGAACAGCTCGTTAGGATAGAGCCACTGCAGGATGCCGGGGCCGCCGCTGAAGAACGCGTACAGGCCGAACGCCAGGATGACCACGATGACTGGCGCAGTGGGCCACACGCCCAGAACCACCAGGCCGATGGCCATCATGAACAGGCTAATCAGCACGAGCTTGCGGCGTCCCATGGAGTTGAGCCAGAACATGGCGGGGATGGTGCCCACCAGGAAGAACAGGCTCAGCGCGCCCTCGCCCAGGATGGACTCGTGTCCCGCGCCCAGGCCGAACGCGTTCATGATCTGCGGGCCGAAGGTGTAGATGGCGTACATCGGCACCACCTGGCACAGGATGAAGAATCCCAGGAAGATCATGCGCTTGAAGTAGCCAGATTCGAACACCTTCTTGAGGGAGGTCTTCTGCTCGGCATCGGCGGGCTCAAGCTCAACGTCGTCGCCGAACACCTTGCGCACGACTTCCTCGGCCTCTTGGGTGCGACCCTTCTGGGCGAGCCACAGGGGCGACTCAGGGATGTCGTGCCGGCCGATCAGCAGGATAATGCACGGAATGACCGCGCTGCCCAGCATCCACTTCCAGCCGTCAGGCACACTGTAGAGGAAGTAGCCCACGATGACGGCCACGGTGGCGCCCAGGTACCACGCCGCCGAAACCATGCCCATAGACACCGAGCGGTGCTTCTTGGGCGTGAACTCGGCGATGAGCGAGGTGGCAATCGGATAGTCGGCGCCCACGAACACGCCGATGAAGAAGCGCGCGGCAACGAGTTCCCACGCGGTGCTCGCGAACACGCTCAGAATCGAGAACAGCGCGATGGCGAGGATGTCGATGATGAACATCTTCTTGCGGCCGATGATGTCGGTGAGATACCCGCCCACGATGGTGCCCACGAGGATGCCCAGCATGACCGACGCGCCGATGGCGGCGCTTTCCACGGAGCTCAGGTTGAACATCGGGGTGATCTGCGTCAGAGCCACGCCGATGAGCGAGAGCACATAGCCGTCCAAGAACGATCCGCCACTCGAGAAGAACGAGATCTTGCGCAAAAACGGCGTCATCTGCACGTCGTCGATGGTCTTTTTCGCCGCCTCCTTCGTGCGCTCGGGGATGTGCTTGAAAGCATCCGCCAAGCCCTCGGGCGAAAAGCGGTCACGCGCCTTCTTGTACGAATGGGTGGATCGAACGTCGGGGCCCAGGTCAGGAAGGCGTTGCTCCTTCTGTTCGGGTGGGCTTGTCACGTTGGTGTTCTTCTTCACGTCGTTGCTCATGGCGCGAACCTCCTCCTACGATCGCAGGCCCCATGCCTGCATTGCCTCGTCAAAGGCGCCAAATTGAGTCTGTGATGAATAGACGAACGGCCAGAATGCCTTATCTGTCCATCATGCACCCAATTCACGGTGGAGAACTATACAAGTCCCCCACCGTTGAACAAGCGTTACCTCCATGTACGGGCGCGCCGCACGACTATTCCCACTCCACCAGACAGGAGTTCAGGAACGGCTTGGGCGTGCGCTCGCCCGCCGCCACCGCCGCGTCGAAGGCGTCGGCATCCACCACGCGGAAGCGCGCCTCGGTGTCAGAGATCTTCCACACCTGGGTGCGCAGCTTGGTGCCGGGCAGCACCGGGGAGGTGAAGCGGCACTTGAAGCGGCGCAGACGCTCGGGCTCGCCGGGGAACAGCAGCTTGATTACGTGGCGCATCGCGATGCCCGCGGTGCACACGCCGTGGTTGATGGGGCGCGCGAGTCCGGTCTGCTCGGTGTAGGCCCAGTCGATGTGCTGCTGGTGCCAGTCGCCCATCATGCGGTAGATCAGCGGCCAGTTGTAGCCAACGACCTCCTCATACACCATGTCAGGCTCGCGATCGGGGTACTCCACCACATCCTTCGGGGGCTGCTCGCCGCCGAAGCCGCCGTCGTAGATGCAGCAGTCGTAGGTCTCCACCGTGCACAGGTGCGTGCCGTCGGAGCTGTAGGACTTGCCCACCTGCTTGGACAGCGATCCACGACCCTCGCCGCGATCCCAGATGGCCTCCTGGGTCACGTAGGTCTCGATGTGGTCGTTCATCTTGAACGGCGCGTGGAAATACACGTCGATGCCGTAATGCAGCGAGCCGGAGTAGTCGAAGCCGTAATCGAGGGTGGTGGTCATCTCCTCGTTCACGGTCAGCGGCACGCCGAAGATGGGCAGGACCTTGAGGTCGGGGTTCTTCGCGTCATGCTCATTGACATATTCGAGATCAACCTTGCCGTCCCAGCCGCAGCCGCAGCCCAGGGCGCAGATCTCGAGGTCCTTGAACGTATAGTCGCGCACGAAAGGCCCAAAGGTCTTCCCCACGATTTCAGTGCTGATTGCCATTGCGCTCCCTCCCTATTTCAAAAGCTTCTTGGCGATTTTGCCCACGCTGGTACGGGGCAGATCTGCAACAACTTCCCAGATCGAGGGGATCTTGAACCCGGCAAGACGGCTGCGGCAGAACGCGGTCACCTCGTCGGTATCCACGCTGCATCCCGGCTCGGGAATCAGAAACGCCTTGACCGCCTGGTCGCGCACCGGATCGGGCACGCCGATGACGGCGGCCTCGGCGACGGCGGGATGCTCCATGAGCACACCTTCCACCTCGGATGCCGAGATGTTCTCGCCTGAGCGCTTGATCATGTTGGACTTGCGGTCCACGAAGTAGAACCAACCCTGCGCGTCGCGATAGCCCTTGTCGCCCGAACGCAGCCACCCGTCGGCGGTGATGGTCTTGGCGGTGGCGGCCGGATCCTCGTAGTAGCCCTTCATGACACCCACGCCGGGAATCCCGCGCACCACGATCTCGCCCGTCTCGCCAGGCGCCACCGGCACCCCGGCGTCGTCGACGATCTCCACTTCGTAGCCCAGGCCCACACGGCCGATGGACGGCCAGCGGCGCTCGCCGTACGGCAGATCGGTCAGGACCCAGCACACCGATTCGGTGGAGCCGTAGCAGTTCATGAGGCGAATGCCGAAGCGCTCTTCGAAGGCATCCTTCTCCTCCTCGGTGATGGCCAAATAGTATTGCGCGGAATGCACATGATGGTCGAGCTCGCCCTCGTCGCGAGGCTGGAGCATCATCGTGCGAACGAGCATGGCCGTGAGCTGCAGCGACGTGGCGCGATACTCGCGCACCTGCTTCCAGAAACGGCGCGCGCTGTACTTCTCGATGAACACGAGCGTGGCACCCGCCGTGAGCACCGGCATGAGGGCCGCCAGATGGAAGTTCGAATGGAAGGCCGGCATGGTGGTGAGCAGGCGGTCGTCCGACGTGAGCATGCACTGCCAATCGGTGTAGTAGCCGCCGAAGAGCATGTTGGCGTGCGTGAGCTCAACGCCTTTCGGGCACGAGGTGGTGCCCGACGTGAAGATGATCATCGCGGTATCGAGCTCGGAAAGCTCGCAGGGCGCCTCGAACTCGTCGGAACACTGCGCCACCTCGGCATCGAAATCCACCGCGTGGCCGAACAGCGGCTCCCCTTCGTGGTGGTGGGACACCAGAAGGTGCTTGATGGGGTACACACGCTCGACGGGCGCCGGCACGGGGTTGCGCCACTCGATGTCCGTCGGCACGTTCTCGACATAGAAGGGCTGGCAGTCAGGCTCGCACACCACGATGTCGATATGGCACTTTTCGTAGACGAACGCGCATTCCTCGACCATGTTCGCCATGTTGATGGGCACGGCGACGGCGCCGATCTTCGCAAGCGCCATAGCGGCCGACACGCATTCCGGCGAGTTGTACAGCTGCAGGGCCACGTTATCGCCCTTCTTCACGCCCAGCGACATGAAGTAGTTGGCGATACGGTTAATGTAGCGGTCGAACTCGGCATAGGTGAACGTCTGCCTCTGCCCCGCCTTGCTCAGATACTCCATGAACACATGGTCGCCACGCTCAACGCGCAGCCGCTCCCAAAGGCCGCGCAGATTGTCGTTACCCACGATGGTACTCATTGCAGTCCGTTTCCGTCGTATAGCCCCTTAAAAAGGGAGCCCGCACG
>CAUWMI010000063.1:0-12023 GCA_963559755.1 uncultured Slackia sp.
CGTCGAAATGTCTGGAGCAAATACAACAGAGGGACGACTCGGTAGAATCACCCTCGATCCCTCCGGTCACTTGAACGACAACAATACGATTTCAAATGATATTCGTACGCAATGGAATAACTACCAGAACAATCGCAGGGCGCAGTTGGATGGCTATACATTCGACCACCCCCAGACTGGAGATATCGACTCCATAGCCTATAACGACGGATACTATGATGTTGACGATGCTTCGTCCATGACCTCTGTTTTCCAAAACATCGTAAGCGAGATATCAACATCTATCCCCTCATACCCCACTGCTGTTTCCGGCAACGACCCCGTTCATAGCGGTTATCTTTCGTATTCTGACACCATCGGTGAGTACATGCAGGTAAACGATGTGCCTACCATCCTCTACGGTGGTGTGCGCATTGATCGTGACGCTACGGTCGCTGAAAGCACCAACGACCAGGGTGAGCAGGTGAAGACCTACACCTTCACTCGTGAGATTGACAACCCTGTTTATGAGAATGTTCTCAACGCGAATGTAATCAATGTTCAGGTGACAACGCATACAGATGGCACTCAGACGCTGACGGTTGATGTTCCCGCTGCTGCGATTCCGCTGCGTGTGAACACCGTTACCACTGACACTGATGGCAATATCACCAACGAGGTTACTAGCGACGCCTATCCGCTTCGTGTCGTATACGAGGTTGGCATGAAGGAAGGTACCGTCGATGCTAACGACAACATCATCGTTGGCGGCGATGGCGTGAGCCAGGAGTATATTGACGAGCATACTGTCGACGGTAAGGTTGAATTCTTTAGTAACGCCTACTCTGGCAACGCCATTGACGGTGCGACGGTGGGCGATGCAACGGTGACTTTCACCCCCGCATCGACCAATCCCTTCTATTACACGCATGAGAACACTCCGCTCTTTACTAATGCTGAGTGCAATCAACCTGTTACGGGTAACAACTTCAACTCGAGCGGGACTTATTACTATCAGGTGCATTACTACAACGGCAATGCTGAGGCAACTGCGGTTGGCCAGGTAAGCGGAAGCGATATTGAAAATTCCGTTACGCGTGTTGATGGTCAATGGAATATTAACCCGAACACATTCGTTGACGGAATGGATGCTGCCGTCGCAAAGGCCAGTAATAGTACCAGCACCGCAGCACAGCGCTACGCGTCCGAGGTGGACAACGGTGTCGTGACTCAGTACCTGGGCAACAACGGCAAGCTGACGTTTGATGCGCCTGCGACGCTGACCGTGCAGAAGGCGGTAACGGCTGTTGAAGGCCTTACGGCACCTGAGGCTACGTTCGATTACACCATTACCGCACAGGCGAAGGCTGGCCAAACGGTCAATGCCATTAAGACAACGCCCGCTGAGGAAGAAGGTGGTCAGGCGACTACCGAAACCGTAACGCTGGAATTCAACGATGAGGGAGTTGCGCAGTTCACTTTGTCCGATGGACAGGGAATTGCGATTCCCGGCATGAGCGGCGTTAATTGCACGATTACCGAGACCGACAACCCCGACGATGGTTTTACGGTTGATAGGATTAGTGTCTATGTAAACGCGGAATCCGATTTTGATTTTGACCTCAACACCGGATCAGCCACGGGAACAGTAACGGTTGATACGCGACTCGTGTTCACCAACAAGTACGCAGTCACTTCTATCGACCAGACCCCGACCGACCTTGGCCTCACGCTGACCAAGAACATCTCGAATCGTGATTTCGAACCCGGAGACAGCTTCTCGTTCACGATCGATCGAAGCCAATACGCTCAAGATTCTCCGCTGCCTGCTCAGCAGGAAGTGACGATTGCTCCCGAGAGCGGCGATACTGCAACCGCCCAGTTCACGGATGACAATGCGTTCCACTTCACCAAGCCGAGTGGAGAAAACGGTTTCCGTTACATCATTACCGAGAATCAGGTTTCGGCGCATGGTGTGACCAAAGACAGCGCAATTTACCGTCTGGTTGTCCACGTTGATGACAACGGCAAGGGCGGGCTTGTTGTAACGAGCAAGGAACTCACGAAGTACAACGCAGAGACAACGCAATGGGATGCTGTTGACAATGGAGACATTGCGTTCACGAATACGTATTCCGCAACCGAGACGCAGGTCGCCCTTTCTGGTATGAAGTACCTGGATGGTCGCGATTTGTTGGATACCGACAGCTTCACCTTCGACATCGCTCGCGGAGGATCGAGGGATCTGGGGAGCACGGGCGAATTCGTGGAAGATGATTCCCAGCCTCTGCCCGATGCTACTCAAGTGAAAGCGGCGGCAACGGGATCCGTTCTGTTTGGTGATATGACATTCGGAGTTGCCAATATTGACAAGGAATATCGCTATGTAATCACTGAGAACACCACTGGCATTGAAGATCAGTCTGACGAGGATGGCTTGCAGCACGACGGCATTACGTATGACCAGGCAGAAAAAGTCGTCATCGTGAAGGTCGAGGCCGTTCCTGCGCAGGATGGTAGTGGCGACGTGGTCAACGTGACCGTTTGCGACGAGCAGGGACCCCCATCGAGGGCACTGCTCCTGACTTCTCCTTCACTAATACATACAACGCTACCGGCACCCTTGATGGAGCCACCGATCTCAAAGTGGTCAAGACGCTTGAGGGTCGTGCATGGAATGCGGACGATAGCTTTACCTTCCAGCTTGAAGGCGAGAACAGCGCGCCTATGCCCGAGGGCAATGGCAATTTTGCAACGATAACAAGCGCCACTGCTGACTATTCCGCGGCGTTTGGCTCCATCGTGTTCGACCAGGAAGATATGGTGGATGCTGAGGGTGAGTACGTGAAGACTAAGACCTTCAACTACACCATCCACGAGCTTGGCGCCGACACGAACGGGATGACGCTTTCCAAGGCTCAGTACAACGTGCAGGTTGTTGTAACCGATATGGGCGATGGGGAACTCTCTGTTGAGTCGACCATGACGAAGGTTGTCGGGGATGCAGGTAACGATATCAATCCCGGTGAATCCGTAGAGGCGGCAGCGTTTGTCAATACATATACCAGCACGTTTGATGGTGACACCGCTATCAGCCTGAATGGTACTAAGACGCTGACCAACCCCAAGTGGCCCACTGGAACCGAGCTCAATGCGAACGATTTCGCATTTACGGTTGACGCGGTCGATGGTGCTCCCATGGGTAGTACGTCTACGACCAACTACAATCAGACGGGCAATGCCGTTGAGGGTCAGGAAGGTACCTTCTCTGCCGCCATCACGCTGCTCAATAGCATTACGTTCGATCAGGATGATCTCGTTGTCGACGGTCAGCCTGTTGAGACGCGTGATTTCCAGTACATCATCGGCGAGCAGAATGGTGGTGCCGCTGGTTACACCTATGACGACACGCAGTATCGCGTCACCGTTTCGGTAACTGATGACCAGAAGGGCGAGATTACCGCTTCCATTAAGAGCATCGAGAAGCGCGCCAACGCTGATGTCGATTGGGAGGCAGTTGAGGGCGACACCGCGCAGGCGGTTCAATTCAGCAATAGCTACGCTCCCGTCGATGAGACGCTTACTGCGGCTGACCTTCGCATGACCAAGGAGCTGACGGGCAATCGCTCCACGGCTCTTGCTGCTGATGAGTTCACGTTCACTATGAGCGTTACAGCCGCTGAAGGCTCTGACGTCGACAGCGTGAAGCTCCCCGGCGAGCTCACGGTTGGTAACGCGGCCGACAACGCTGCCGAAGATGGGGTGTACGTCAGTGGCATCAGCTTCGGCGATATTACGTTCACTAAGGCCGGAGCCTTCACCATTCACGTGAAGGAGAACGTGCCTGAGAACGCCACTGATAACGGGGATGGTACCTGGACACTGAACGGCGTGACCGGCAGCACCGCCGAACACACCTTCACCTATAACGTGGTCGACCGCGGCGGCAATCTGGTTGCCACGCTCGATAGCGCACAGTCCGCGGGCGGCAACGTGTTTACCAATGCTTACGCCGCTACGGGTAGCCAGGATCTGACGGGCACCAAGAACATCACAGGCCGTGACTTCGAGGAAGGCGATAGCTTTACCTTCCAGGTTGAGGGTTCCGGCAAGGCGTCCGCCGAGGAGGGCGCGGCTGATATTGATGCGCCCAAGCCTTCTGGTGTTGACGACAATTGGCAGCTCACCATCAACCCGACTCAGGGTTCGAGCGCTCAGGTTCCGTTCGGTACCGTGACCTTCACGCAACCTGGCGTATACACCTATACGTTCACCGAGGTCGAAGGCAATCTGCCTGGCGTGACTTATGACACGGCTGAACACACTGTGGTGTTCACTGTGGAGGATACCGGCCTCGGCCAGCTCGACATTGAAGTCACCGATGGTGATTTGACTGATGCCGTGACTTGGACCAACAGGTACTTCCCGACTGAGGGAGTTACCTATGCAACCACGAATCTGAAAGGCACCAAGACCTTCACTGGTCGCGACATGCTTGCCGACGAGGAGTTCAAGTTCGTGCTCGAACCCTCGACGACCGATGCCGACACCACCGGTGCGAGGTATTCCACTGCTGATATGGTCAAGCACGGTGCTATCACGCTCGATAAGACTGAGGCAATGGTTACCGGTCTGAAGAACGCTGCTGGTTCCGACACCGCTTCGTTCGATTTTGGCGACATTACGTTCAAGCCGGTTGACCTCGGCGCAGGAATCACCCTCCCCTGTACGGGCACCTTCACGTTCAACGTGAGCGAGGTTGTGCCCGCTGGTGTTGATGAGCAGAACAAGATCGCTGATGGCATTACCTATGACACGCACGTGGGTACCCTGACCGTCACTGTGACCGACCTCGATGAGAACGGCAAGCACACCGGTAAGCTCACCGCTACCGCGCAGTTCGACGAGGGCGCCTTCGCCTTTGTGAACTCCTACAACGCCGAGCCGGCTACGTTCAGCATCGATGATCACTACACCTTCGAAAAGGTGCTGACTGGTCGCGATTGGAATGATACTGACGTGTTTAAGTTCCGCATCAGCGCGAGCGCCGACACGCCGCTGCCCAATGTGGGCGAGGATGACCCCGAGGGCTCTCACGCCAAGATTGTGGCGCTGAACGCTGATGGTGCGCTTGCGGGCACGCCTGAAGATCAAGCGGTCGAGATCGATTTGGGTGACTTCCAGTTCACGTTCGACAATATGAGCGATGCGACGGTCGACTCCGCCACTGGCGAGCGTACTAAGACGTTCTCATACAACGTGCGCGAGCTCAATCCGAACATTCCGGGCGTCGATCATTCGCTGGCTCAGTTCAATATCAATATAACGGTGCTGGACGACAACACTGGTGCACTTAAGATTGCCGACTACGTGGTAACTCAGGTTGCCGCTAACGACAATGGTGCTTCCATGAATCAGGAGATTGCAGAGAATGCTTCTGCAACCTTCACTAATACCTACACCGCTGGTACGGATAGCGAGGCGTTCTCGGGTAGCAAGAACTACGTTGACACCACGCAACCGGGCGATCAACTGAAGCCTGGTATGTTCGCATTCATGCTAATCCCCACGGGCGGTACGGATGGTCAGAGTGGCGCGATTGAACCTTCGCAGGTTCCGATGCCTACCGACGCGTCTACCGACCAGGATTCCGATCCGTTGACCTACACCGTGCTAAACACTGGTGGCGGTTATTCGTTCCCGCAGATTACCTACACGCAGGATCACGACGGTAATACCTATACTTACAACGTGGTTGAGGCTGTGAAGGATACGAACGGCGAGTGGAAGCCCGTGACCGAAGTCGTCACGCCCGATAGCGAGGGTCGTTACATCCAGAACGGCATGGTCTATGATCCTACTGTTCGCACAATCGAGGTCGTTGTGACCACGGATACATCGAGCGGTGATGCTCAGATTGTTGCCACGCCCACGTTCGGTAATGGCAATCTGAACTTTACCAACGCCTATCAGCCTACTTCCGGCACGCTCGAGAGCGACGATGCGCTGCACGGCACCAAGACGGTTGACGGACGCAACATCCTGAACGACGAGGTGTTTAACTACACGCTGGCACCCTTTGATGAGGCGACGCAGAGCGCAGTCAACCAAGGTTGGATTACCATCCGCGGCAACTGGAGCGCATCCACTCCTGCGGGCAATGGCACCGCTGCAACGGCGAACTTTGCCTTTGGCAAGATGACGTTCACGCATGTAACCGCCGCTGACGCCCCGTACAAGTTCATCATCACAGAGGATCTTGCCGAGGGCATGGCTGAGAGCAACCCGGTCAAGGATGGCCTGACTTATGATCGTCATCAGACTGTCGTGACCGTGACCGTGACCGACAACGGTCAGGGCGCGCTGGTTGCCGCGGCTACCTACGACAACGACACCGCCGGTGTTGTGACTGATGCTGATAAGAACGAGACCACCAAGGCTGCCTTCACCAACGTGTATCGTGCGAGCGGCACCATCGGTGAGGACGGCGAGGGCCAGCTTGGCGTGACCAAGAAGGTCGCCGGCACCGAGTTCGCTGCCGACATGGAGTTCAACTTCACGCTGAAGCTCACGAACGCGGAAAACGGCGCTGCTCTTGATGGCGTGCAGGTTGAGGGTGCTGACGGCCAGATGGTCGCACTGACTGATGACGGCATTGTTCGCACTATCACTGGCGGCGACGGCGTTGAGAACGGTCAGAAGACCACGGGCTTTGGCAAGATGACGTTCACGAAGACGGGTGACTACACCTTCACGGTCTCCGAGAACGAGGCCGACTCTGCTGCACCCAAGCACTGGACGTACGACAACTCCGATAAGACCATCAAGATCCACGTAACCGATCCGAACCAGAACGGTGTGCTCAAGGTCGAGGTCGATCCGTACGACACCACGTTCGTGAACACCTACTTCGATGAAGGCACGGCAAAGTCTGGCTCGGTTGAGACCACTACAGGCGATCACCTTGATTCTGCGGTCGAGGCAAGTGCTGGTGATATCATTACCTACACCATTAACTGGGCAAACAACTCTGTTTCCGAGAATGGTGAGGCACAGTCTGCCGCCGTGATCGTAAGCGACAAGGTTCCCACTGGCACCACCTTGGTGGATGACTCCATCATGCTGAATGGCCAGCCTGCCGGTGACGATGTTGTTAGCGTTGAGAATGGCGAAATCACTTGGACCATCGCCGACCAGGAGCCCGGTGCGACTGGCACGGTGAGCTTCAAGGTCCAGGTGAACGAGGATGCTACGGGAACCACGGTTTCTAACACTGCTTGGTTTAACAACGATCCCGACGTGACCACCAACACAGTGGAAACGAAGATCGGCTCGGGCAACCTGATTATCTCCAAGACGGTTGAGCTTGACGCGGAGAGCCAGGACGCGACCGAGATTGACACCGACAAGGAATTCACTTTCACGGTCAATCTCAGCAAGAACAATGCAGCCTTGACAGGTGAGTATCAGTTCACGGGAACCTCCGACGGTGCTACCGCCTACGAAGGCAAGGTGCGCGATGGCGGCACTATTACGCTCAAGCATGGTGGCTCGGTGACGATTAACGGCCTGCCCGAGGGTGCTACATGGACGGTAACTGAAGATGTCCCCGAGGGTTACACCGCCAATGGCAAGGCCGTTGCTGATGAACCCAGCAAGTCGCAAATGACTGGCACTATCACTGAGGATGGTCGGACCGCCGCATTCGTGAACGCCTACAGCGTTGATCCCGGCACGGTTGAAGAGGGCACCGATTCCGCCTTCAGCCTGACCAAACAGTTCACGGGTCGCGACGGCAATGCGTGGCTCGAGGCTGACAAGTTCAGCTTTACGCTGACGGGTAATGACGGTGCGCCTATGCCTGCCGATAACGACGGCATTGAGGGCAGCGAAACCGTGACTGTTGACGCTACCGATGTGACCGACGTCGAGAACGGCATTGCGCCCATCGACTTTGGCAGCATCGAGTACAGCAAGACCGGTACCTACACCTACACGGTGCAAGAGGCCAACGCTGACGGCGAGCTCGGCATGGGCGGCTATGCGGACGGCATCACCTATGATGGCCGTACCGTGACCATCAAGGTGACCGTGACCGACAACGGCACCGGTGGTCTGGTTGCTGCCGTTGAGAAGACCAATGAGGCAGTTCCCGCTACTGAGGATGCGGCCGCCGTGTCCTTCCAGAACACCTACGACTCCACGTTCGACTACGGCGCCAACGGCCAGGGCGGTATCGACATCACCAAGATGCTCCAGAACCGCGATATGACCGAGGGCCAGTTCACCTTCAAGGTGACTGCGGCAGATGAGCTCGCTGCCGAGAAGATTGGTGACCAGACGGTCGAGATGAAGTCCGTCGCGGCTGCCGCCGATACGGCGCAGTCCGTGATCGGCAACCCGTTCGGCAACGTGACGTTTGGTCGCACCGATAGCGGCAAGACGTTCACCTACACCATCGAGGAGACTGGCACGGCGCCTGTTGGCTATACCTACGACACTGATGTGTTCACGGTGGAGATCAAGCCGGTCGACAACGGCGACGGCACCATGAGCGTAAGCACGCAGGTATCCAGCAATGCTGGCTACAACGAGATGGTGACCAGCACCGTGGCGGCTCCACAGAAGGCCACCGTGCCCTTCGTCAACACCTACGATGCGGGCGACGTGACCGTGGGTGCCGAGGGCGACGCGACCATCGTTGCTACTAAGGTGCTCGAAAACGACGACATCGCCAACTACAACGGCATGTTCGGCTTCAAGGTGACTGGCAAGGTTGGCGCTGACGACGTGACGGTGGCCGAGGGCACTAACAGCGCTGACGGTTCCATCACATTCGATACGATCACCTACACGAGCGAGAACCTCTATGCGGCCGCCCATGGCGGATCCGACGAGGTCGGCACCGCGCTGCTTGACGATTCGGGCGATGTGGACGTGTACACGTTCAACTACACCGTGTCCGAGGACCCGGTGACGGTCGATGGCGTGACCTACAAGAGCGGCAAAGACAGCTCCGTGACTGTCACGGTGACCGACGACCGCGCCGGCAAACTCAGCATTCAGGTTGAGCATAAGCCCAACGCCGATGGCTTGGTCTTCACCAACACCTACGGTGCAGGCGAAACAGCCGTGGTGACCATCAGCGGTAACAAGAACCTGACCGGCATCAACGGCGCTCAGGCCCCCAACCTGACCGACGGCATGTTCGAGTTCGCCATTAGCGGTGCGGACGGAGCACCGATGCCGGAGACCGTCACGGTGGGCAACGTGGGCACGGGCATTAGCTTCGGACCCATCACCTATAAGATGGAAGAGGTCTTTGGCAGCCAGGCCGCTCAGACGGATGAAGCCGGGGCCGCTGCCGCCGAGCAGACCGATGAGGCTGTCGAGACCGCGGGTACCGAGACCGAGGGCGAGGCCACTGAGGTCGAGACCACCGGCGAGTCTGCGCCCGCTGAGAACGAGGGTATCGAGCTCTACACCGCGGGCCGCACAAAGACCTACACCTACACCATCAGCGAGGCCCATGCTGGTGATACCATCGACGGCATCACCTACGACAGCGCTTCCAAGACCGTTGAGGTTACGGTGACCGACGAGGGCGAGGGTAAGATCTCCGCTGCGGTGACCAAGGTTGCCGACGGTGCCGATACCAACATGGACTTCACGTTCAACAACACCTACTCGGTGACGCCCGAGGAGAGCTCGCCCACCGAGGGCGAGGGTGCCCTGACCTTCACCAAGGTCTGGGATCGCCAGGGCGGCACGCGTGAGCTGGCGGCCGGTGACTTCACCTTCCAGCTGGTGAGCGCTGCCGATCCGGAGACGGTCTACACCGCCACCAACGACGCCGACGGCAACGTGGCGTTCGAGGCGATCAAGTTCGACCGCGAAGGCGACTGCACCTACACGCTCAGCGAGGTTGTGCCCGAGGGTGCCACGCCGGTCGACGGCGGATACGAGAAGGACGGTGTGCTTTACCTGAACACCTCCTATACGGTGGTTGCTCACGTGACCGACGACCACGACGGTACCCTGAGCGTTGAGTGGACCATGACTGATGCCAACAACGACGACGTGACGACGGCCGAGTTCGTCAACACGTACTTCGTGAGCGACACCTCGGTGACGTTCGGCGCTGCCAAGGCGCTCGAGGGTCGTGCGGTCAAGGACGGCGAGTTCACGTTTGAGCTGCGCGACGCTGAGGGCAACGTGCTTGGCACCGCCACCAACGACGAAACGGGTCAGATCGTCTTCGCTGACGCGGTCCAGAGCTTCGGCAACGCGGGCGAGTACGACTTCGTGATCGCCGAGGTCCTGCCCGAGGATGACGACGCCGCCACCGAGGGTATCCAGAAGGGCGGCGTGACCTACGACGAGACCACCTACACGGCTCACGTCGTGGTGAGCGACGACAACAAGGGCAAGCTGGTTGTCACCGAGCTCACCTACAATGGCGAGGCTGCGCTGCCTACGTTCCACAACACCTACGTGGAGCCCGAGGAGCCTGTTGCTCCTGCTCCCGAGGAGCCGGCGGCCGAGCCTGAGGAGCCCAAGTTCGCTCAGACGAACGACTCCACGCCGTGGATGCTGATCGCCGGCATCGCCGTGATCGCCGCCGCGGCCGTGGCCGTGGGCGCCATCGGGCTGCTCCGCACCCGCCGCCGCTAAGGCGGGCGCGGCAGAGCCGCACGCGCCTCGCCAGGCGAGCGCCGGACGGCGGCCGCGCAGGCGTGAGCGAACGGCCCCATAGCGAGCCTCCGGCAAGGCCCGCGCCATAGCAAGCAAGAACCCCGCTTCGGCGGGGTTCTTTTGTACTTGATATCAATCGGTTGAAAAGCAGAATGAACTTCGCAAAAAAGAAATATTTAGATATTGCGAAGTGTGCAGCGCATCAAGTTTCGCAATGTGTGCGCAGAAGGGCATGAAAGCCACTGACATAGCACGCTGGTTTTTTATAGATGGGCAGTCCCTCCGACCGGCTTTCGAGAATTCCTGATTCATTGGGCGCGGCGGGCGCACGCGTTGCGGGGTCGTATATACTTGCTGAAAGCTTTCCAGGCGGCCGCGCCGATGCGCGAGGTTGCTTTGCGGGAAGGCGAACGCAACTGGTACGAAGTTTCGCTGGCAGTGCGGTCAGCCGCGGTGCCAAGCGCCAACAGTAAGGAGTCATCGATGTCCGAGAACACCGTTGAAAACGAAGTCATGGAAGTGCCCGAGATCGACGAGGAGCTGGAGTCGCTGCTCATCCAGGTGATCGAGGAGGCGCGCGGCAAGATGGAGCAGGGCGAGGTGTTCCCGCCGTTCACCGCTGCCGTGGTGGGCGACAAGCTGTTCACCGAGACGCACGAGGGCACCATCGACGAGTGCTTCGACTCCGCGCGCGACGCGGTGCTCAACGCTGCCGGCGCGCGCCTGTACGCGTTCTGCTATGACGGCTACATCGACACCGACGAGGGCGACAAGGATGCCATCATCGCCGAGGGCGGCGTTGCGGGCGATGCGCAGGCCGTGGCCGTGGGCATGATGTACACGGTTGACGAGGAGGGTGCCGTCACCGACTTCGATGACGAGGTCGTCTACATCGCTGAGACCGACAACTTCCTGGCCGATGCCGAGCCCGTCGCCAAGGACGAAGGGGCCGTCGAGGACGAGGGCGCCGAGGAAGACGAAGCGTAAGCTTCGAGAAAACGCGGGGCATAAGTCCCGATAGGACGGAGCATTTCCCCAGCCAAGAGAAGGTGCGCGTCAGTTACCCAGAGCGCGATCCTCGCAATGGTATTTCGCCAGCAACAACAAGGCCGTCAGCTTTTGGCTGACGGCCTTTTGCATATGGAATCCATTTGTCATTTGTACTCGCCGGGCATACTGGTTTTGCCGTCCGGCAAGACATCCACACCTTTGAAGTTGGAGCTATCAGGCAGAGTAAGAAACCGGCAAGGTTTTGAGGGGAAATCGGCAAGGTTTTGTGCGCGAACCGAGGGGACCCCTGCGCAGTTTCCTTCCAAAGAGAAGAGGCAACCCCGCAAGATATCATAGAC
>CAUWMI010000064.1:0-11989 GCA_963559755.1 uncultured Slackia sp.
CAAACGCTATCGGCACATATTATGCGCTCCGGCTAGCATCGTGAACAATGAAACGACGAGACCGGAAAGTGATCAGATTTTTGGACAACGTTTCAAGTTAGCCGGCGGACATTGCTCCCGGGAAAAGTTTACCCTGGTATTTTGCTGGGACATTGAGGGATGGATTAACCGCTAGCACCCTTCTTTGACATGGGCGTTGAGAAAGGGAAGAAATGAAGAAGCCAATCTACAAACGAGTGTGGTTTTGGGTTGTCATCGTAATTGTGGTAATTGCAATTGGTGGTGCGGCAGGGGGTTCCGGTGCGGATTCGAGCAATGCCT
Source organism: uncultured Slackia sp. (assembly GCA_963559755.1). Taxonomy (GTDB): domain Bacteria; phylum Actinomycetota; class Coriobacteriia; order Coriobacteriales; family Eggerthellaceae; genus Slackia. Next base: position 322 of record CAUWMI010000064.1, read on the forward strand.
CCAACGCGGCATCTCAAGAGCAAAGCACGCAAGCCGAGGGGACTGCTACGGACGAACCCGCGGTTGAAAACAACACGAATGACGATGCTGCGGATGAGGCGCAGGAGCCCAAGGAGGAAGAGCCTGAGGTGCCTACGGAGTACAAGTCGGCACTTACCAAGGCAGAAACGTACAGCAGCATGATGCATATGTCCAAACAAGGAATCTACGACCAGCTTGTTTCCGAGTATGGCGAACAGTTTTCGGAGGAAGCAGCACAGTATGCGATTGATAATCTGGATGCGGATTACAAGGCCAATGCACTTGAGAAGGCAAAAGTGTATCAGAATGATATGGCTATGTCGCCCGATGCGATTTATGAACTGCTCACCTCGGAATATGGTGAGCAGTTCACGGCCGAAGAGGCCCAATACGCCGTCGATCATCTGGAATAAAGCATCACGTTAAAGTATGCCGGGTGCCCTTAACTTGGGACACCCGGTATTGTTTGTTTATGTATCATTATGGAAACCCAGAAGACCAAACGAAAGCGAAGGAAGCGCCGCGTGAAGGAGCCGTTGACAGAGGAGCTGCTCGAAGAGCTGCTAGATGCGCCCGATCCGGCGGCATTCGCTGACGCGCGCAACATCACGCAGCGGTCGCTTTCCGAGTATCTGCAGCAGTTGCTTGACGAGAAGGGTATGGAGCGGGCTGACATCGTGCGCGCTGCCGGCCTTAATGAGACGTTCGGCTATCAGATTTTCATGGGGCAGCGCCACCCCAAGCGCAACAAGGTACTGCAGATTGCCTTTGCCATGCGTTGCACGCTCAAAGAGGCCAACCGCATGCTGCAGGCCGCCGGCGTGAACGAGCTCTATTGCAAAAACCGGCGCGACGCCATCATCATTTTCTGCCTCGACCATGGCTACTCGCTTCAGCGCACCGATGAGGAGCTGTATCGTTTCGGCGAGGAAACCATATGCTAGCCACCGCGGAGGAGGCCTCCTTGCGTGCCGCCGAGTAAGCGAAGCCACCTCTGGTTTGATACCATGCCCTCTATGGAAATCGATGAACTGGCAGAATACCTGAACGCACTCAAACGCGACGAATGCTATCGCGTCGATTCCGTGCTGAAAGAATCGCAATTCGAAACCACCCAGAAGGTGTTCTTCGTGGGCGCGAACGGCTCCGAGCAGGGGCCGTACATCCGCAAATACATCAAGCGCGATGCCGGCCTGGGCTCGGCTTATCGCCGGATTTTCGAGGCGCAGCGTGCGGGGCGCCGGTTCCAACATATTCCTCGCGTGATGGATTGCTACGATGTCGATGACACGCTGGTGGTGGTCATGGAATACGTGCGGGGCGAGACGCTTGCCGATGTGGTGTATCGGTGCGATCCCTCGTTGCCGCTGGCCATCGATGTGTTTTGTCGCCTCTGTGATGCCGTCATCGAGCTGCACGAGGGCTTTGATCCGCCCATCATCCACCGCGACCTCAAACCGGGAAACATCATTCTTTCGCATGATAGCCTGACGATTATCGATTTTGGTATCGCACGCGCTTTCCGCGAGGAGGCCGATGCCGATACGGTGCGCTTCGGCACGCGCGCGTATGCACCGCCCGAGCAATTCGGCTACCGTCAGACCGACGTGCGAAGCGATGTGTACGCCCTGGGAATGCTGCTGTATTTTTGCCTGGTGGAGAAAACGCCCGATGCGCATGTGCGTGAAGAGGGGTTCTTTGACTCACGTATTCCGGTGCCCGTGCGGGAGGTCATGCTACACGCGACCGCCTTCGATCCCGATGACCGCTATGCGAGCGTTCGCGCGCTCAAACAGGCGTTTCTTGTGGCGGTAAGGTCATTGGAGCGTGCGGATGGCCAATCCGTTGCCATTGGCGCTGGAGCTGGGTCGAATGAGGCTGCGACCGATGGACGGAGTTGCCCAGCAAAGGCCGCGATCGATAATGCATCGGTAACTCACGCAGCTATCGCGCCGGACACGCGCCCTGTGAGGCCCAATGTGTCGGCGCCTTCCCCGGCCGCCAAGAGCAATCAAGTGCGCAATGCCAGTCAAACGCATGGCGCGCGGCCTGCAACTACTCCGGGGGCCGAAACGTCTCGTCAACCCAAAGCGCCGCGTCAGCCGATTGCTCCGCCTGATCGGGCGGGTAGGTTCGGTGCGAGCCAGACGATGCCGCATCCTGTGCAGTTCGGGCGATTGCCTAAGCGCCGCTTTACGATCGATGCGATTCCCACGTGGGTGGGCGTTCTGTGGGATATATGCCTGATCATCACACTGGTTGGCATGGGCGTTACTGGCGTTGATCAGGTAATCATGCATCCCATGGGCGAGGCGGCATCGTATCCGACGTGGTACAACGTTGCCGAATACGTAGGTGTCATGATTATGATGTGCGGATTCGCATTCGCTTTGTTCGACAAGCGCCTAATTGCTCGATTCGTGCCGGCCGTTCGGCGCGTGCAGGGCGGGCGCGGAGTCGTAATAGGGGTCGTCACGGCATTGGCGTCATTCGTCTCCGTGATTGTCATAGGCGTGATCATGCTGTTTGCCACCCAACAGCCATAGTGCGGGAGGATGGCATCGGGCATCAACGCGGGCAACCTACGCTATAGGGTAAAAAAGAAGGCCGACACATGCGTCGGCCTTCTTGATGCTGCGAGCTACGAGAGCGACAGGCGGCGAACTATGGGGCCGAGCGCTCATCGCGCGAAACGCCCAGCGGAGCGAGTTCTTATGCGAAGAACGCGTTGTAAATCTCGCTCTCGGCGTTGGCATCGATGGTCCAGGTTCCGTCGACAAGGGTGTAGCCGAATTCGCACGACGTCGCCTTGGGCTCGGTCTCGTTGATGGCCTGCATCATGATCTCGCCGATCTTCGCGTTGAGCTCATCGGCGGACATGTCCAGAATTTCGTCGCTCTCGCCAAATTCGGCGGAAAGCTCCTCGGCGCGCGCCGTGGCATCGGTGAACGTCTTGCAGGTTATGGTCACGGCGGCAGTGGCGGTGTTGCCGTCCTCGGCTACGGTCACCGAATCAACCGTATAGTCAAAGCCGTCGAGCAGCGAAGCCACATAATCGCTGTTGGAGATGCCGTACTGGTCGAGTCCGGCGCTTTCGACGCTGGTGGTGAGCTCGTCCATGACCTCCTGGTCGTGGTTCTTGATGGGGTCGAACTGCGCCGCAAGGTCGGTGCGGATGGCATCTTCGGGCGACTCCCCGGAAGAGCAGGCGACAAGCGAAAGCCCCGCAGTCAACGTCAACGCCGCCATAAGGGCGACAAGAATCTTCTTCATCTTGGACATTGCATCCCCTTTCGTCAGCGCGGACCCCTTGCCGCGCGCGGCCTCATTATACCGCCGACGCACGGGGGCGGTGTCTACGCGCCAGCACGAAGGTTTGTGCGCATGGCAAGCGGTCTGTATTTCGGGGCGTGGCGCATTTGACTGACGCGAAGGGCGGGGCACGACGAGATGGTTGGGCGCGAGCGTTGACGGGGGTGCAGGACGGAGCGGCTTGAGCGGCGGGGGTGGTCCCGAAAAGCGTAACGGGTTCGTGCTCGCTTTTCGCGCAGTTGCGGTACCCTAGAAGGTGCAAACCAGAGAGGCTGGACCGCGGGAGAAAGGTGCGCCCATGAAGAAGCTCAACCCCGAACACGTGGAACGCGTCATCGGCATGGCCAACAAAAGCCCGTTTCTCAACCACATGGGCATTCGCATGGAGGAGATGCGCGAAGGGTACGCGCGCTCGGTGATGCCGGTGGGCAACCTGCTCAACGCGTTCGGCGGCATTCACGGCGGCGCCTACGCAGCGCTGTTGGACAACGTGACCTACTGGGCGCTGTATTGCAGCGTTGAGGAGGGGATGGGCTACACCACCATCGACCTCACGGTGAGCGACCTGCGCTCGACGAAGGCCGGTACGGTGGTGTGCGAGGGCCGCGTCATCAAACACGGGCGCACTATCAGCCTCACCGAAGCGGAGGTCCGCGACGAGTCGGGCAGGCTTTTGGCCCATGCGACCTCGAAGCTGTTCGCGTCGCCTACCATCCAGCCCATCTCGGCGGCGGTGGAGGCTACGGGCTCCGATCCGCTTCCGCCTAAGTTTGTCGAAGTGGATGCATAGCAAGTTTGCCGCCGGCTCGTCAAAGGAAATCTGCGGAATTATGCCGGGTTGGCGCACCGCGGGTGCCCGCAGGGGCTTGGGTCGGGTATAGTGGTGCGACTGCAATTTCTCTTTGAAAGGATACCTTCATGAGCAACGAAGGCAAGAAGGTCAAGGCGCACTACCGCGGCACGCTGGACGACGGCACGCAGTTCGACTGCAGCTACGATCGCGGCGAGCCCATTGAGTTCACCTGCATGGCCGGCCAGATGATTCCCGGCTTCGATGCGGCGGTCAAGGACATGGTTCTCGGCGAGAAGAAGACCGTGAAGATTCCCGCAGCCCAGGCGTACGGCGAGTACAACCCGCAGGCCGTCCAGCGCGTTCCCGTGTCGAACATCCCCAACGCCGATCAGCTGCCCGTTGGTCAGACTGTGTACTTCAACGGCCCCATGGGCCCCTTCCCGGCGAAGGTTGTCGAGGTGGACTCCGAGTATGCCACGTTCGACATGAACCACGAGCTCGCCGGCAAGGATCTCACCTTTGAGATCGAACTGGTGGAGATCGAGGGCTAAGCATTGCTCCTCGAGCTTGTTTCGGGTGTCTCATCCGGAAGGGTAGTGTCTTAGATTTCGGGGCATCGACGCTGTTCGATGCCCCTTTTCGCATTCTGTAGGTTATATCGCCGCCCGCCCGTGAGTGTGATAGAGGCGATTTCGTTATGTGATAGGTAGTCGATGATGGAGCGCGGAGGAGCCATGCATATCTTGGTTACCGGCGGATGCGGGTTCATGGGGTCCAACTTCGTGCGCTGGGTGGTGCGCGAGCATCCCGGCGTGCGGGTCACGGTGCTCGATGCGCTCACGTACGCGGGAAATCCGGCCAACCTGGCGGGGCTGCCGGAAGACCGCGTGGGCCTTGTGGTGGGCGACATCTGCGACGCGGGGCTGCTGGGCCGCCTCGTGCCCGAATGCGACGCCGTGGTCAACTTCGCTGCCGAGACCCACGTGGACCGCTCCATCGCCGACCCTGAGCCGTTCTTGCACGCCAACGTGGAGGGCGTGATGCACCTGCTGGAGGCGTGCCGCACGCACGACGTGCGCTTCCATCACGTGTCCACCGACGAGGTGTACGGCGACCTGGCGTTCGACGACCCGGCGCGCATCACGGAGGGATCGCCGTACCGGCCGAGCTCGCCGTATTCCGCCAGCAAGGCGGCGGGCGACATGCTGGTGCGCGCGTGGGTGCGCACCTACGGCGTGCGGGCCACCATCTCCAACTGCTCAAACAACTACGGCCCCTACCAGCATGTGGAGAAGTTCATCCCGCGGCAGATCACCAACATCCTGTGCGGCGAGCGCCCCAAGCTTTACGGCGACGGGCGCAACGTGCGCGACTGGATCCACGTGGACGACCACTCGAGCGCGGTATGGGAGATCCTCACGCGCGGGCGCGTCGGCGAGACGTACCTGGTCGGCGCGGACGGCGAGCGCTCGAACATCGACGTGATGCGCGCGATTCTCGAGGCCATGGGGTGCGGCGCCGGCGACTTCGAGCGGGTCAAGGACCGTCCCGGCCACGACCGCCGCTACGCCATCGATTCCGCCAAGCTGCGCCGCGAGCTCGGCTGGAGGCCGAAGCACGCCGACTTCTCCGAGGGCCTTTGCGAGACGATTGCCTGGTACGAGGGGCATCGCGACTGGTGGGAGCCCGCCAAGGCCGCCACCGAGGCGAAGTATCGGAAGATGGGGCATTAGCCGACCCTTGCGCCGACCGTGCTACATCTGGCTTCTCCTGCCATCCACGAGATGCTTACGCCATTAACAATTTCGTAAAATCGAGGTAAAGCGAGCTTTGGTACAATCGTTCGACTGTTTCGTGTCACACCGGAAAAGATAAGAAGTAACGCTATGGATATCATTAACTTGCTTAACCAGATCGATGCCTTCGTGTGGGGGCCGGTCATGATTTGCCTGCTGCTGGGCTCGCACATCTTCCTCACCATTCGCACGGGCTTCATCCAGCGTAAGCTGCCGCAGGCCATTAAAATGTCCGTCGTCAACGATGACGACTCTGAGGGCGACGTGAGCCAGTTTGGCGCGCTTGCCACCGCGCTGGCCAGCACCATCGGCACGGGCTCGATCGTAGGCGTGGCTACCGCCATCATCTCGGGCGGTCCGGGTGCCGTGTTCTGGATGTGGCTCACCGGCGTGTTCGGCATCGCCACCAAGTACGCCGAGGTGTACGCTTCGGTGCGCTATCGCGTGAAGGACAGCGGTGGCGAGATGCTCGGCGGCGCGATGTACGCATGGGAGCGCGCGTTCAAGCGTAAGGACGGCACCACCCCCTGGTGGGCGAAGCTCGGCGCCGTGGCGTTTGCCCTGTTCGCGATTATCGCCACCATCGGTACGGGTTCGGCCGTGCAGTCTGCCGCTATGACGGGCATCATCGAGTCGAGCATCCCCGGCATCCCCACGTGGATTATCGCGCTGGTCATCGCTATCGCGGTGGCGCTCGTCATCTTCGGTGGCATCAAGGGCATCGCCAACGTGTGCGAGAAGCTGGTGCCGTTCATGGCTGTCGCCTACACGCTGGGCTGCCTGTTCATCCTGGTGTACAACTGGCAATACATCGTGCCCGCCATCGGCCTCATCTTCGAGTGCGCGTTTACCGCCAAGGCCGCGTTTGGCGGCGCGGTGGGCAGCGGCATCATGGTGGCGCTGCAGTTCGGTTGCGCGCGCGGCCTGTTCTCCAACGAGTCCGGCCTGGGCTCTGCCCCCATCGTGGCGGCGGCCGCGGCTACCAAGAACCCCGCCCGTCAGGCGCTCGTGGCTATGACCGGCACCTTCTGGTCCACCGTGGTCATCTGCGCGCTCACGGGCATCGTGCTCGTGGCCACGATGCTCGCCAACCCCGGCATTGTCCAGGGCGAAAGCCTTGCCGAGGGCGCGGCGCTCTCCAGCGCGGCCTTCGCTACCATCCCCGTGATTGGCACGCCGGTGCTGGTGCTGGGCATGATTTGCTTCGCGTACTCCACGGTCATCGGTTGGAGCTACTACGGCAACCGCTGCGTCACCTACCTGTTCGGTCGCAAGGCGCAGCGCCCCTACCAGGTTGTTTACGTGATTGTGGGCTTCCTGGGCGCTATGGGCGTGGGCGATGTGGTGTGGACCATCTCCGATATCGGCAACGCGCTTATGGCCGTGCCCAACATCATCATGGTGCTCATGCTGTCGGGCCTGATCGCGCGCGAAACCAAGCACTATATCTACGACGACAATTTGGATGAGGTGTTCGACGAGGAGATTCCCGTCGTAACGACGAAGTAGGTCGTGCACTCAGCAGCAGGGCGGTATCTCGCCTTCGAGTTGTCTAATGCATATCGAGAATCGAATCGCCGCCCCGCTTGGGCGGCGATTTTGCGTATCCGGCAAACTTTTGCATGCACGGCGGTTCAATGCCACGATAATCAAATGCGGAAGTATCGAACGCGGCGAGATTCGAGCGGAGGAGTGGCGCATGCGCATAGCGGGGTTGCAGAAGCTTACATTGCTGGATTTTCCTGAGCATATGGCCGCTACGCTGTTCTGTCCGGGGTGTGATTTCCGATGCCCGTTCTGCCACAACGCATCGCTCGTGGTACCGGGGCGCGAGGGATTCTCGGCCATGGATCTGGATGAGGTTCGCGCGTTCTTGAAGAAGCGCCGCGGAGTGCTCGACGGCGTGTGCATTACAGGCGGTGAGCCGCTGTTGCAGCCTGATATCGCCGATTTTTGCGCCGAGCTCAAAGACATGGGATTCGCGGTCAAGCTTGACACCAACGGGAGCTTTCCCGCCACACTCGAGCATCTGGTGGAGCGCGGCCTAGTGGATTACGTTGCCATGGACATGAAGGTGGCGATTGGAATTGGCGAAAAGGCCCGCGCGACTGGGGTTGCGGTCGATGTGGCCGAGGTCGCGGCAACCGCAGATATCGGCCGCTTCTCTCGGGTGGTTGGGGTGAACCCGCTGCATGCGCCCTCTCTTATGGCGGCGATAGGGGAGTCAGTCGATTTTCTGCTGCGTGGTTCGGTGCCGTACGAATTCCGCACGACCGTGGTGCGCGAACTGCATGATGCGGCGCATCTTCGCGCCATTGCGTCCGACATTCAGGGGGCGCAGGCGTGGTATCTGCAGGGGTTCGTGGATTCCGACGGCGTGATTGGTGGGCGGGGTACGTTCCATGCATATTCGTCCGAAGAGATGCACGCGTTGGTCCATGCGGTGCGTTCGTTCGTACCGTCAGTTCAGGTGCGTGGCGTCGACTAACCGCGTCGACTAACTGAATTCAGGATCATGGGCCGCTTTCACGGTGCATATATGGCATGCCGTTCACCGAAAACCATGGAGCCGGGAACGCGCGGGGCGGCTTGGCGATAGTGCATATCGCACGCGGCGTTGTCGCAGGTGGGCGGCGAACGAGCGGAACGGGCATGCATTGCCATGGGTTATCCAGTACGGGGCAGGCGGCGGGACGTTTGCCCAGTTGCGCACGAATGGCGCGCTTAGTTTTCCCCAGGTTTTCCACCTGAATATACAATATCTTGTGGCAACAAAGGCTTTACAAAACTAAATATTGCATTTAAGACGGCAGGGCGATAGGATTGACAACGCACTCGTTACTTTTTGAAACCGCCTGCGGTTACGCAGGGAACGGGTTTCCAAAGCGCTTGTAGCGTACGTTGTCATTCGGCCGTTCAGAGGTCGCAGTTCGATGGAAAGAGGCAGCCATGTATCAAGTAGCTAAACGCGATGGCTCCATTGCCGCATTCGACATCAAGAAGATCGCCGCTGCCATCACCAAGGCCTTCGACGCCTGCGATAAGCAGTACCATCCCACGATCATCGACATGCTGGCACTCAACGTGACCGCGCATTTCGAGCCCAAGGTCAAAGACAACTTGATCGGCGTGGAGGACATCCAGGATAGCGTGGAGGCCGTGCTCTCCGAGGCGGGTTATGCCGATGTAGCCAAGGCGTACATCCTCTATCGCAAGCAGCGCGAGAACGTGCGCAACGCCAAGGCCACGCTGCTCGACTACAAGAAGCTCGTGGACAGCTATGTGCGCGTCGAGGACTGGCGCGTGAAGGAGAACTCTACGGTCACGTATTCCGTGGGCGGGTTGATTCTGTCCAATTCTGGCGCCATTACCGCTAACTACTGGCTGTCCGAGGTGTACGACCCCGAGGTCGCCGCCGCGCATCGCAATGCCGACATTCACCTGCATGACCTGTCCATGCTGACCGGCTACTGCGCCGGCTGGTCGCTGCGTCAGCTCATTGAGGAGGGCTTGGGCGGCGTCCCCGGTAAGATTTCGTCCAAACCTGCCCGCCATTTGGCCACTCTGTGCAACCAGATGGTCAACTTCCTGGGCATCATGCAAAACGAATGGGCCGGCGCGCAGGCGTTCTCCAGCTTCGACACCTATTTGGCGCCGTTCGTGCGCATGGACAACCTGTCGTACGAGGACACCAAGCACTGCATCGAGAGCTTCGTGTTCGGCGTGAACACGCCCAGCCGCTGGGGCACGCAGGCGCCGTTCTCCAACATCACGCTCGATTGGGTGTGCCCGCCCGACCTGGCCAATCAGCCCGCGATTGTGGGCGGTAAGCCGCAGGACTTCACCTATGGCGACTGCAAGCGCGAGATGGACATGGTGAACAAGGCGTTTATCGAGATCATGATTGAGGGCGATGCCGAGGGACGCGGGTTCCAGTATCCCATCCCCACGTATTCCATCACGCGTGATTTCGACTGGAGCGACACCGAGAACAACCGCCTCCTGTTCGAGATGACGTCCAAGTACGGCACGCCGTATTTCAGCAACTACATCAACTCCGACATGGAGCCTTCCGACGTGCGCAGCATGTGCTGCCGACTGCGTCTTGACCTGCGCGAACTGCGCAAGAAGTCCGGCGGGTTCTTCGGCAGCGGCGAGAGCACGGGCAGCGTGGGCGTGGTCACCATCAACATGCCGCGCCTGGCGTATCTGGCCACCGACGAGGCCGATTTCTACCGTCGCCTGGACCACATGATGGACATTTCCGCGCGTTCGCTCAAGACCAAACGCACCGTGATTACCAAGCTGCTGGATGCGGGCCTCTATCCCTATACCAAGCGCTACCTGGGCACGTTCGACAACCACTTCTCCACCATTGGCCTGGTGGGCATGAACGAGGCGGCGCTCAACGCGAAGTGGCTGCAGTGCGACCTGACCGACGAGCGCGCGCAGACGTTTGCCCGTGACGTGCTGAATCACATGCGCGAGCGCCTGGTCATCTACCAGGAGAAATACGGCGATCTGTACAACCTTGAGGCAACGCCGGCCGAGAGCACGTCGTATCGTTTGGCCAAGCACGACAAGGAGCAGTACCCCGACATCATCACGGCCAACGAGAACGGCACGCCGTACTACACCAACAGCTCGCATCTGCCGGTGGGCTACACCGAGGATGTGTTCAGCGCGCTCGACGTGCAGGACGAGCTGCAGACGCTCTACACCTCGGGCACCGTGTTCCACGCGTTCTTGGGCGAGAAGCTGCCCGATTGGAAGGCGGCGGCGCGCCTGGTGCGCACCATCGCCGAGAACTACCGTTTGCCGTACTACACGCTGAGCCCTACGTATTCGGTGTGCAAGAACCACGGCTACCTGGCGGGCGAGCAGTGGACGTGCCCCAAATGCGGCGAAGAGGCCGAGGTGTACAGCCGCATCACGGGCTATTACCGTCCGGTGAAGAATTGGAACGACGGCAAGGCGCAGGAGTACAAGGACCGCACGGTGTATGACGTGGCTCATTCGCACATGGATGTGTCGGCGCGCGAGGCGGCGGGGTGCCGCTGCGGGTATGCGGGCGATGCGGAAGGTGTTGAGGGACAGGCCGGAGCTGTCAAGAACGTGGGCTTTATCCCCGAGGATGTTGCTGCGGTCGTCAACGAGCATACTGCGCATGCGGTGCAAAAGGACGGCGCGTTGCCGGCGGGGGCGTACCTCATCACCACCGAAACGTGCCCCAATTGCAAGCGCGTAAAGCCCCTGCTTGAGCGTGCCGGCGTGGCATACGAGGAGCTTCTGGCCTCGCAGAACGAGGAGCTGGTGGCAAAGCTGGGCGTGATGACGGCACCCACGCTGCTCACGGTGGATGATGCGGGCGCGCAGCAGCTTTACGTGGGCGTTCCCGCCATCATGCAGATGCTTGCGACCCAGGAGGCGCGTGTGTAGCGTCATGAGAGCTGTATGCGCAGAGGTTTCCCATTCGGAAGCGTAATTGTGGGCGGTCTTCGGGTCGCCCGCTTGCATTCCCCGATGCTTTCCCCGGTCAATCCGGCATGCTTGCGTGGCTCGTCCTCGTGAAAGCGTGCGAACAACGTGAACGCGTCGGGTTGGTTCGAGTGAAGGGGGATGGGTGGGGCGGTGGCTGAGGAGGATCGGCCGCCCGGAAGAAAAGCGCCTCCCGGAAGGCAAGCGCCCGCCTAGAAGACAAATGACCGTCGGAAAACCCGGGCGTGCAAAAAAAGAGAAGAGCGGC
>CAUWMI010000065.1:0-11985 GCA_963559755.1 uncultured Slackia sp.
TGAATCAACATATGCCTTGCAAGGGCTATGGGAATAATTCGTCGCATGCGATAAGAGGGTCCGGGATGGAACCGGGCAGGTTTGGGGCGGTGCTGGGAAAGGGTTCTGCAAGGTTTGTATGCCATGCTTGAAACGGAAGCTCGACGTGGGAGGCCGGCATGGCAAAGCATAAAGATAAGGGCCGTTTTAGGCTAATAAGGGGCGGAAAGATACCCAATGAATACCTAGAAGATGGTAAAATTCGCTTCGAATACGACCCTCGAAAAAGCAACCAGAATATGGAGAAGCACGGAATCGATTGCGAAGAAGCTCAGGCGCTGTGGGGCGACCCCAGAAAACTCGAGATGCATTCCGAATATAAGGGGGAGTATCGTCTTGCAGTTATTGGCCATCTTTCGGATGGACTTTGGGTTGCAATAGCAACGCGTCGGGGCGAAATAGTGAGAATCATCTCGGTAAGGAAGGCGACAAGAAAAGAGGTTGCGTTTTATGACAGAGAAGTTTACCGAATCGGAGTTTGACAGGCTATTTGATGATGGCATGGACATCACTCCCTACATAGTCAAAGGGTCGGTTCGTGCTCCCAATATGGAAACGCGCAAAGTTAATGTTGATCTTCCTGTCTGGATGATTACCCAACTCGATAGGGAGGCTGCGCGGCTGAGCATTCCTCGCCAGGCGGTTATCAAAATCATGATTGACGAAGGGCTCGAACGTCGCGGGATGCATTCCGCTTTGCCTCGACGGGTGGTCACTTACATCCGTGAGGGGGACGATATGGTTAAGACCGAGGAAGATGTATCGTGCGTTACCGATGAACGCGTACTCAAAAAGATTATCGATGCAAGGTTGGCGCAGCTTGAGGCCCAGGCAGCGCAAGACGTCAAAGAGGGTTAAGAGCGAAAATATTTTTCAAATTCTTGCAAGGATTCGTCGAGCTGGCTCGTGTTCATGGTGAGAAGGGTCGAAGGGCAAGGTGAAAAGCCCGGATTCCCCCTCGGAAATCGCGAAAAGACGTACACTATGATATCGAGAGAAAGGCGGCGCGATTATGAAGGCGAAGGAGAGCATGGCGTTCAGCGCAAGCAAGAAGACGTTTGGAAAGCGGGCTTGGATTGCCGCTGCGACTGCTGCCCTGATGGTTGCCGCAATGGCAGCGCTGGCGGGCTGCGCGGCTAACGCCGTTGAGGGCGGCGAGCCTGCCATTCAGGCCGATGCGTCTCAGGCGGTTGCCGCCACCCAGTCGGCGCTTGAGGAGGTTGCGGTTGGCTCCGCTGCGCGTGGCGCTCAGGCGACCTGCCCCGGTTATGTGGACGAAGACGGCGACGGCATCTGTGACAACTGCGGGACCACCTGCGGATCGTGCCCCGGATTCGTCGATGCTGACGGCGACGGCGTGTGCGACAACTACGGCAACGGCTGCTATGGTCATCGCGGCCATGGTTGGTGCCAGGGCGGCGCGGGCGCATGCGGCGGCTACGTCGATGCCGATGGCGACGGTGTGTGTGACAATTGCGGCGCCGCTTCCGGTTCGTGCCCGGGCTTCGTTGACGAAGACGGCGACGGGGTTTGCGACAATTACGGAACCGGCAACGGTGCAGGTAATGGCAACGGTAACGGTGCCGGAAACGGTAATGGTTACGGCGCGGGCAATGGCACAGGAGCGGGCTACGTCGACGCTGATGGCGACGGAGTTTGCGACAACTATGGCACCGGCAACGGCGCGGGCAACGGCTACGGTGCAGGTGCCGGCTACGTCGACTCCAACAACGACGGCGTGTGCGACAACTACGGCACGGGTGCCGGCAACGGCTATGGATGCGGCAACGGTGGCGGCCATCACGGCGCTGGCCACGGCTGCGGGCGTTGGTAGCAGATAGAACTTCTGCCGAAGAGCGGGTCGTGGGGCGGCCCGCTTCGCATGATGCGACTGCCGACTAAGTATTCAAGGGGGATGGGTGCGCGAATCGCGCGAAATAGAGCGAATCATGGGCGTGTTCGGCGATGCCGTGTGGCGCGCCTGCATTCTGTATCTTCCCCCTGCGGATGCTGAGGACGTATTTCAGGATACGTTCCTCAAGTTCGCGATGCGCGATGCGCCCTTCCATGGTGACGAGCACGTCAAGGCATGGCTGTTGCGCGTGGCGATGAACGGGTGCAAAGACGTGCTCAAATCGGCGCGCCGCAAGAACGCCTCGCTCGATGAGCGGCTGGAAAGCTGCGGCGAGGAGGATCTGGGCATGGAATCGGGCAGCTCCCAGGGGTTGCGCGAGATCCTCGATGCCATGGATTCGTTGGGCGATCCGCCGAAGACCCAGCTCTATCTTTCATTGTATGAAGGCTATTCCGCACGTGAGATTTCGGAGATATGCGACATGCCTGAAGGCACGGTGTATTCCTGGATTTCGCGTGGTAAGACGCGGCTTAAGGAGGCGTTGTCATGAGCGATATGGAAAAGCGCGTCCATGACGCCTTCGATGCCGTGCATGCGCCTGAGTGCGTGAAGGCGAACGCCCTTGCCGCCATCGAAGCGAAGCGAACGGAGCTGGCTGCCTCTGAGGGGCGCACGTTGGCATCTTCCACGGCGCCTGGCGTGATTGATTCCGACGTTGCTGCCGTTAACGTGACTGCTGATGTGCGCCGCGAGGAACGACGCGAGCATTCCGCTCGCAAGGCGTCCGTCGCGGGTCGGGAGCGCGTCCCTCGCGAGAAGCGCGGCGGGTTCCGCTTGCTGGGAGCCAAGATCGCCGTGGCCGCATGCCTGGTGCTCGCCGCATTCGGCGTGGGCGGGTTCGCCATCGCCACGCCGACGGCATACGTCGGCATAGACGTGAACCCTTCCATCGAACTGGGCATCAACCGTTTTGACCACGTGGTCGAAGCCAAGGCGTACAACGATGATGGCCAGGCGGTGCTCGACCAGGCTCAGGTGCGTGGCATGGCCTATGCCGATGCGCTTGCCGCCATCGAATCGGCCATGGCCGATCAGGGCTATCTCGCCCAAGACTCCGTAATCGAAGTGAATGTGGTGTGCGATGACGACAATCGCTACGCTTCCATCGAATCGACCTGCATGAACTGCTTTAGCGGTTCGGGATCGGGTGCCCATTGCTCGCGCGCCACCGCCGACGAGCATCATGAGGCCTCGTCATGCGGGATGGGCTTGGGCAAGTACCGCGCCTATCAGGCGCTCAGCGCCGCGGGCGTGGACATTACCGCTGATGAGGCAAGCGCCATGACCATGCGCGAGCTCTACGACCTGGGCGCCGATGCCGGCGTCGATATCGAGTGGGGCTGCGGCGCGGGGCACGGCGCAGGCCACGGAAGCGGCAAGGGAGCCTTGGACGGTTCGGCGGATGTGGAATCGGTCGACTGCGACGATGCCTCAGGCGCCGGTGCGCAAGGTCAGGGGCAAGGCCAAAATCAAGGTCAGGGTGCAGGCCAGTCCTCGGGATCAGGTTCCGGTCAGGGCGGCCAGGGCCATGGGCAGGGGCACGGGTCTGGCCACGGCATGGGATATGGACATGAGTGACGGGTAATAGACAAACGCTTTGCATTCATTTTTCTCGACTTTGCTATAATCGCGTGTCGTTTTTGAGTATGACGGCGTGACGCTTCGGCGTCGCGCCTTTTTTCGGGTTGGGACTGCCGCACGGCTTTATGAAGAATCGCATTTCCGTTGCGGCTTTTCGCTTTGCGAGAAATCGGAGTTCGCATGAGCAATCAGAGTGCTGACATTCACGGTGTGGGCAGCATGAATACGCGTTATACCGACGTCGTCATCGTGGGCGCGGGGCCTTCGGGCATCTTCACGGCGTTGGGCATGCTTGCCGCAGGCTCTTCGGCGAATATCGTCATCGTGGAGAAGGGCCTGTCTATCGAACGTCGCAGCTGCCCCAAGGCCAAGGTAGGTCATTGCGTGGGGTGCAACCCTTGCCGCATCACCACGGGCTTTTCAGGCGCCGGCGCTTTCTCCGACGGCAAGCTGTCGCTCTCGTACGAGGTGGGCGGCGATCTGCCCGACCTTATCGGCGCCGATCTCGCTCAAAGCACCATTGAGCAGGTCGATCGCGTCTATCTTGACTTCGGCGCCGACGAGCATGTGGAAGGCGTGGGCAACCCTGACGAGGTGAAAGAGATTCGTCGTCGCGCCATTCAGGCGGGTCTCAAGCTGGTGGATTGCCCCATCAGGCACCTGGGCACCGAGAAGGCGCAGGAGATCTACGGTCGCATCGAGGACCACCTGCGCGCCGCCGGCGTCGAGCTGCTGTTCGAGACCGAATGCCTGAACGTGATCATGGAGGGCGTGCGCAACGTGGGGCCCGTCTGCCGCGGCGTGCGGGTGTGCCGTGACGGCGAGGAGTTCGACATCCTTGCCGACCGCACGGTCATTGCTACGGGTCGTCGCGGAGCCGATTGGCTCGAGCGCCTGTGCGCCATGCACGGCATCGAGCATGCCCCCGGACCGGTGGACATAGGCGTACGCGTGGAGATGCGCAACGAGGTCATGGAGCGCGTGAACAACGTGCTCTACGAAAGCAAGCTTATCGGGTACCCCAATCCGTTCCGCAACAAGGTGCGCACGTTCTGCCAGAACCCCGGCGGGTTCGTGAGCCAAGAGAACTACGACGGCGGTCTGGCGGTGGTCAACGGCCATTCCTATAAGGAGCGCAAATCGGAGAACACCAATCTCGCCATTCTGTGCTCGAGCAATTTCCGCGAGCCGTTCGATCAGCCTATCGCCTATGCCCAAAAAATTGGCGAGCTGGTGAATATGCTGGGCGCGGGTCGTATTCTGGTGCAGCGGTTCGGCGACATTCTGGACGGAAAGCGCACGTGGCAGCACGAACTCGACCGTTCCAACGTGCGGCCCACGCTGCCCGACGCCGTGGCGGGCGACATCACCAGCGCGCTGCCGTATCGAACGATGACGTCCATCATCAACTTCATGCGCGCGGTGGACGAGGCCATTCCTGGCTTCGCGGCTGACGAGACGCTGCTGTATGCGCCCGAGCTCAAGTTCTACAGCAATCGCGTGAAGATGGACGAGCGCTTCGACACCAATATCGACAACCTCCACTGCCTGGGCGATTCCAGCGGCTGGACGCGCGGCCTCATGATGGCCAGCGTCATGGGCTGGCTCATGGGACAGCGACTGGCGGGAGAGTAGAGGCGGAATATGGGCAAAGGCATGGAGAAAGACGCGCCGATGACGGCCAAGGCGTGGCTGCCGCTTTTGGGCATGGCGGTGTCGACGTTCATATTCAATACCTCCGAGTTCATGCCGGTGGGTCTGCTGGTGGACATCGCCGCCGATTTCCAGGTGAGCGAGGCTGTGGCGGGCATGCTGGTGAGCGTGTATGCGTGGGCGGTCATGATTCTGTCGCTGCCGCTCATGATTTTCGCGTCGCGATTCGATTTCCGCCGTATGATTCTGGGCGTTATCGCGGTGTTCATGCTGGGGCAGGCGGTGTCGGCCATCGCCGCGAATTATTGGATGCTCATGGGCGCTCGCCTTGTGGTGGCCTGCGCGCATGCGGTGTTCTGGTCGGTCGCGTCGCCTATCGCCATTCGTCTGGTGCCGTTGCCGTATCGCCCCATGGCTATGAGCGTGATTGTCGTGGGATCTTCGATTGCGATGATTGCGGGCCTGCCGCTGGGCCGCGTGATTGGCCTGGCGCTCGGGTGGCGTGCGACGTTCGTCTGCATCGCCGCGGTATCGCTGGCGCTGCTCGCGTATTTCTTCGTCGTGTTTCCCAAGCTTGATTCGGGTGTGCCGTTCTCATTGCGTCGCCTTCCGGAGCTGCTGAAGAATCCGGCGCTCTTGGCGCTGTACATCATCACCGCGCTCATGGCGACCGGCTATTACGAGGCGTACAGCTACATCGAGCCGTTCCTGCAGCAGATGGGCGGCATGTCCGACCAGGGCATCACAGTCGCGCTCGCGCTGTTCGGCGTGGCGGGCGTGGCGGCAAGCGTGCTGTTCTCGCGCCTGTACGACACGCGGCGTTTCGCGTTCCTCGCGATTGCCGTGGGCGGCATCGCCGTGGCATTGGTGCTGCTGCGCGTGGCGGCGCTGACGCCGGCGGCCGTGTTCGCGCTGTGCATGCTGTGGGGCGTGTGCGGAACCGCCACCAACGTGGCGCTTCAGGCCGAGGTCATCAAGGTATCGCCTGAGGATGCTTCTCCTGTTGCCATGTCCATCTATTCCGGCATCTACAACTTAGGGATTGGCACCGGTGCAGCAATCGGCGGAGCGGCCAGTGTGGGCCTGGGCATGGGCTCCATCGGGTTCGTAGGCTTTGTGTTTGTTGCGGTGTCGTGCGCGTTGTGCGCCTTGGTGCTTCCCAAGGCCGTCAAGAAGGTGGCACTTGCAAGGCTCGCCGCCGCCCGTGCTGAACGTGCCGCTCGTCGCGCCGAACGTCTGCAATAGAGCCGCGCACATATTGCCTCGCTGCCGCTCGCCAAGAAATGCCTCTTGAGGGCTCTACGCCGATGGATTCGGCGATACCATGCGTTTCATATCGAATCAGTGAACCACGATATATTGTGGCGTCATGGCAAAGGGGGACCGATATATGGCATTGTCTCAGGAGGATCTGAACGCACTCAAGCCGGACGCGCTAACGCCTGCGCAAACCGAGGCGAAGGCCGAGGGCATCGGCGTTACCAAAGCGGGCATGGCGCCTGCGAAGTGCTTCGTGTCGGCCATGCTGGCGGGTGCCTTCATCGCGTTCGGCGGCATGTTCTTCTGCCTCTTCCTGGGCGACCCCACCATTCCCTTCGCCGTGCAGCGTCTGGTAGGCGGCATGTGCTTCTGTCTGGGGCTTGCGCTTGTGCTGGTGTGCGGAGCCGAGCTGTTCACCGGCAATATCCTCATGTGTGCGGCGAAGGCCTCCGGCAAGATAGGCTGGGGCGGCATGCTCAAGAACTGGGTACTCGTGTGGGTGGGCAATCTCGCGGGTGCGCTGGTGGCTGTCGCGCTGATCTACTTCGCTCAGATGTGGGCGATGAACGGCGGTGCCGTGGGCGAGGCCATGGTGAGCGTGGCGGCAAGCAAGGTGACACCCGACTGGGTTACGCTGTTCTTCAAAGGCATCATGTGCAACGTGCTCGTGTGTCTGGCGGTATGGATCGGGTTCGCTGGCCGCACCGTGGTCGACAAGGTAATCGGCATCATCCTTCCCATCTCCGCCTTCGTGGCATGCGGCTTCGAGCACTGCGTGGCGAACATGTTCTTCCTGCCGATGGGTCTCATTCTGAATATGGCAGGTTTCGGCGATCCCGGCATCATGTCGATGGGCGGCATCCTTTATAACCTTTCGGCGGCCACGCTGGGCAACATCGTGGGCGGCCTGCTGGTGGGCATGGCCTACTGGTTCATCTATGCCAAGAAGGGCGAGTAGCTTTCTCGCGCAATAGGGCCGCGGCCCTCACCGCGCCCACGGCACCCGTTAAGCTTTCCGCTCAATGGGGGCCGCCGCTTCTTGTTTGGGTGAGTTGTGCCCAGGTGGTTCACACTAGAGGTTCTAGCTATTCTCTTTAAGCATAATTAAATATTGAAGATAGGCATTATGCATGGAAAGCTTATTCTTCTACAATGAATCGCGAGGGAGGACGTCTCCCTCGTTTTCTGTAGCGATGCGGTTGTGGAGGAACGGTAATGCCCGCTTCTTCTTTCGAAAAGCCCTTGACTTAAAGCTAACTCTAAGTTGTTAAATGACGCATCGTCAGAATAAAGTTGGTACAGGGGTAAGCCGGAGCGGGCCGTGGCGCGCGCTTTGACCATTGTTGAAGGGCGATCGACATCGGCGTGCGTTAAGCAGACCCGCTCGCCATGCAGGCAGGGCGCGGCAAGTTTCATTGAGTCGAGCCTGGTGTGCTCGCCCTTACCCCGCCAATGACCGTGCAGGAAAGGGGCGGCTCTCGATGAGCGATCGCGTATGGGACATACTGGTGAATTCGTTCGGCTCCATTCTCATTCCGGGGCTTACCGCCACCATCCCGCTGACGGTCATCTCGTTCGCAATCGCGCTGGTCATTGCTACGTTTACAGCGCTTGTGCAGTTCGCCGGCGTGCCGGTGCTCAAGCAGCTCGCGCGCTTCTACATCTGGGTGGTTCGCGGCACGCCGCTTCTGGTACAGCTGTATGTGGTGTTCTATGGCCTGCCTGACCTGGGAATTCTGCTGGATCCGTTTCCAGCTGCCGTCATCGTGTTCTCCATCAACACGGGCGCGTACGCCGCAGAATCCATTCGTGCTGCGCTGGAGGCGGTGCCGCGCGGGCAGATTGAGGCGGGTTACTGCGTGGGCATGACGTATGCGCAGGTCATCCGCCGCATTGTGTTACCGCAGGCTATGCGCACGGCGTTCCCGCCGTTGTCCAACGAGCTCATTTCGCTGGTGAAAGACACTTCGCTTGCCGCCAATATCACGGTGCTCGAGATGCTCATGGCTACGCAACAGATCATCTCGCGAACCTACGAGGCGCTGCCGCTGTATTTGGAGGTTGCGGCCATCTATCTGCTGTTTTCCACGGTGCTTACGTGGTTGCAGCGGCTGGGCGAGAAGAAGCTGGCGCAGCGCGGCGCAGAAAGAGCGGCGTAGATGGACGAGCGGAACGCGTTTGGCTTGGACGCGACTTGGAGACGGTGGCCCTTGGCATCGCGGATGGCGAGATTGGCGAGATTGGCGGGACCGCGTCATTGGGCGTGCGACGCGGCGCGAAAAGGATGCGGTAGCGAGAGGACGGCACGGGCATGTTTGAATTGAAGGGAATCCGCAAGGCGTTCGGCGGCACCGAGGTGCTGCACGGCGTTGATCTGTCGGTTGCCGCGGGCGATGTGGTGGCGATTCTCGGGCCTTCGGGTTCGGGCAAGACCACGCTTCTCCGGTGCGCCAACTTTTTGGAGCGCGCCGATGTGGGGCGCATGGTGTTCGATGGGGAGGAGCGCGACATTCCCCGGGCTACGGCGAAGCAGATTGCCAACGTGCGCCGCAAAACCGCGTTCGTGTTCCAGGATTACAACTTGTTCCGCAACCGCACGGTGCTGGGCAACGTGATGGAAGGCCTGGTCACGGCGCGCATGATGCCCAAAAATGTGGCACGCGAGAAGGCGGTTGCGTGCTTGGAGCATGTGGGCATGGCCGATCGACTGGACGCCTATCCCGTGCAGCTTTCCGGCGGTCAGCAACAGCGTGTGGCCATCGCCCGCGCCATGGCGACCGACCCGGAAATCGTGTTTTTCGACGAGCCCACCAGCGCGCTCGACCCCGAGCTCACGGCAGAGGTGCTCTCCGTCATGCGGCGGCTTGCTGACGAGGGCATGACCATGATCGTGGTGACGCATGAGATGGGCTTCGCACGCAACGTGGCCGACCGCGTGGTGTTCATGGAAGATGGACGCATTGTGGCGCAGGCACCCGCGCACGAGTTCTTCAACAGCCCCGCCAACGAGCGCGTATGCGCATTCCTGCGCACCGTGAACGGCGAGGGGTAGCGTCTAATTCGAGACTATCTGGTTGCTCATAATGGAAGGAAGAATTATGCAAAACCTTACGCGAAGAACGTTTGTTGTTGGTGCGGCGTCGGCTTTGGCGCTTGGCGCTCTGACGGGCTGCAGTGGGTCGCGCGCGGCAGGCGGGGCCACGGGTGCGGGCGATGTGCAGGCGACGGGCGCCGAGGCGAGCGACGATTTGTTGGCGCAGATTCAGGAGCGCGGCTCGATGGTGTTTGCTACCGAGGGCACGTGGAGCCCATGGACGTTCCGCGACAAGTCGGGCGAGCTGACCGGGTTCGACATCGAGGTGGCGCGCGGAATCGCGCAGCGTTTGGGCGCTGAGGCAGAGTTTGCCGAAGGCGAGTGGGACGGCTTGCTCGCCGGATTGGACTCGGGGCGCTATGACACCATGGCCAACGGCGTGAGCGTGACCGAGGAACGCCAGCAGAAGTACGACTTTACCGATCCGTACGCATTCAACAACATCGTGGTGATTACTACGGGGTCGAGCGACATTGCCTCGATGGACGATCTTTCGGGCAAGCGCACGGCCAACACGCTGGGCTCCAGCTATGCGATTCTGGCCGAAAGCCACGGCGCCACCAACACGGGCGTAGATGATTTCAATCAGACCATCGAGCTGCTCACGCAGGGTCGCATTGATGCTACGCTCAACGATGAAGTGGTGTTCTACGACTATATGGATCAGCATCCCGACGCTGATTTGAAGATTGCTGCCGTGAACGATGAACCCACGCATGTAGCGTTTCCGCTGCGCCGCGAGGAGGCGACGGCAGGGTTGCTTTCGGCGATGAATGAGGCTATCGCCGACATGCGCGAGTCCGGCGAGTTGGCGGAACTGTCCAACCAATTCTTCGGCATCGACATCACGTCAAACGACAATTGAAGAGATGATCCCGCCATGGCACAAGCCGCGAATATAATCCTGACTATCAACGGTGTGGCGTTTACGGCGACGCTTGAGGACAACGATGCAGCTCGCGGGTTTGCCGCGCTGTTGCCGATGGAGCTCGATATGCTTGAGCTCAATGGAAACGAGAAGTATTTCTATCTCGATGAAAGTCTGCCGCAAAACGCGTCAAACCCGGGCACCATCAACGCGGGCGACATCATGCTGTTCGGATCGGATTGTCTGGTGTTGTTCTATGGCACGCATGAGACGAGTTACAGCTACACGCGCACAGGGCGCATTGACGATCCGAACGGTTTGTTAGAGGCCGTAGGGGCTGGATCGACGCTGGTGCGCTGGGGTGAATAGTTGCAGGTGGAAGATGGTCTATACGCTGTATAGACCATCTTTATCCAGGCGAAATGGCTAGATTGCGCAACCTAGCCGATGCTGGTTAGGCGACCTTGGTAGCCGCAGCATGCGCGGGCAGAGTGTCCTTCGCGCGTGAGCGTTTCGGCGAACGTCTTCAGAGCGAGATCGTACTCATTGTTGTTCTCGGAGATATGCATGGCGGCAACCGCTTCAAGCCTATTGCCCAGGAGCGCAGCCAACTCATCGGACGCTTGCGCGTTCGAAAGGTGTCCGCAGTCGGATGCGATGCGCTGTTTGACCACGAAGGGGTAGGGACCTCGCTCGAGCATGCGGGGATCATGGTTGCATTCGAGCGCCAGAAGTCGCACATCTTGGAGTGCGTCGTGCGCGGCGGGCGTGACGATGCCCGAGTCGGTCATGAATCCCAGCGCGTCGCCGTCGCATTCGACGCGGAACCCGAACGAGGCCGCTGCATCGTGCGATGTGGCGAAAGGGAAGATACGCATACCGGCAAGTTCAAGTTCCGTCGGATAGCTGCTTTTCTGCACGATGCCGATGCCTGTCGTGTGCACGTCTATACTGCCCGTGCTTTCCGTGGTGCGTTTCTCGGCTTCCGCATGCTCATCGCTCGCCACCATCGAATCGTCGGAGACAAACACATCCGCCCCAAACGGCAGCACGCGATGCGTCTCGGCCATCTCCTGAAGCGGTTTGCTCGCGGCGCACGTGGCGGGATTCGCGAACACGTCGGGGTGTGCGCCGAGCTTCGCCAGCCCGCGCAGTACCACGCCGAGCCCCTTCGTATGGTCGGTATGCTCGTGCGTAACCAGGACCGCCTCGATGCCCGTGGGGTCGAAGCGCGCTTCGGCGCAGCGGGCCAGAAAGTCTTTCTTGCTGATGCCGCAGTCAATAAGCACGGCGCGTCCCGTGGCGGCATCTTCGATCACTGATGCATTGCCGCGGCTCCCGCTGGCTAGGATATGTAGTCTAAGCATTCTATTCTCCACGTAAGTCTGGCATCCGAGTGCCTTTACGCGCGATGTGCTCTATTTCATACGCATTCGCGCGGTTGCATGCGTTGTGCGATGCCGAATATACAGGGAGCATTTGAATTTGGTGCAAATATTTTCGATTTTCTGGCATTGATGCACATCGACAGGCGTGGCTGAACCAAAAGTTCAGGATGATTCCTGGGCTTTTGTT
>CAUWMI010000066.1:0-11924 GCA_963559755.1 uncultured Slackia sp.
CGGGACAGCGGAGGACTGATTCATGGCCATTATTTCGACTTTACCGGGAATTTGATTGCGAGATTTGGCGAGATGGGCACGTTCGGCTTGTTCGGAGGGCATTTCGGGCTTATTTTGCGCACACGCGAAACATAATCCCTGTTAAATACTATGGCTAACTTTCTAACGGCTTCTCTGCAGCACGGGAAAGCCGAAAAAACGTCCACGAATTGCGGCTTGGCTGTCCATGGTGGTAGGCATGCGGCATATCAAACTGAGCTCTAACACCCCGTTGCATGGTGTTTCCGAATTGATGACGGGTGATTATGTCTATTGCGGCGACGGCTCCTATATAATCTTTCGCTGTGAAATAAAGCGGCCGTGATGTGACGCTGCTGGGTCGGGACCGATTCCAGCTTCGGATGCGTGAGGCGCACAGGCGATACAGCGCGCGACGTACGGCCGAACAACGATAGGAGCATGCATGTTCGACAGCCTTTCCGATCGCCTTCAAGGCATCTTCTCGGGCCTGAAATCCAAGGGCCGCCTGACTGAGCAGGACATCGATTCCGCGATGCGCGAGATTCGCATGGCTCTGCTTGAGGCCGATGTCAACTTCAAGGTGGTCAAAAGCTTCATCAAATCCGCCAAGGAGCGCTGCCTCACCGCCGAGGTCATGGATTCGCTCACGCCCGCGCAAAACGTCATTAAAGTGGTGCTCGACGAGCTCACGCGCCTTCTGGGTGAAAACGACGCCAAGCTCACGCTTTCGAGCCGCATCCCCAACGTGATCATGCTAGTGGGCCTGCAGGGTTCCGGTAAAACCACCGCTGCGGCCAAGCTCGCCCACCTGCTCAAGGGCAAGGGGCACAGCCCGCTTCTGGTTGCGTGCGACGTGTATCGCCCCGCCGCCGCCGACCAGCTGCAAACCCTGGGCGACGAGATGGGCGTCAAGGTGTATCGCGGCGATGGCAAGGATCCGGTGAAAATTGCCAGCGAGGGCGTGCGCTTCGCCATCGACAACCTGCGCGACGTGGTGATTGTGGACACCGCGGGTCGTTTGCACGTGGACGAGGACATGATGGCCGAGGCAGAAGCCATCAAGGCGGCGGTCACGCCGGATGAGATCCTCATGGTGGTCGACGCCATGACCGGTCAGGATGTGGTCAACGTGGCCCAGGCGTTCGCCGAGCGCGTGGAGTTCGACGGCGTGATCATGTCTAAGATGGATGGCGATGCTCGCGGCGGCGGCGCTCTTTCGCTCAAGCAGGTCACGGGCAAGCCTATCAAGTTCATCAGCGCCGGCGAGAAGCCTGACAGCCTGGAGGAGTTCCATCCCGACCGCATGGCCAAGCGCATCCTCGGTATGGGCGATGTCATCAGCTTCATCGAGACGGCGTCCAAGATTCGCGCCGACGAGATCGAGGCCGAAACCGCCGAGCGTATGCAACGCGCCCAGCTCAACCTCAATGACTTCCTAGAAATGAAAAAGCAGGTCAAAAAGATGGGCGGCGTGTCCAAGCTCATCAGCGCCCTGCCTGGCGGCGACAAGGCCATGGCATCGGGCCAGGTGGACGAAAGCGCCCTCGACCGCATGGAAACCATCATCTTCTCCATGACTAAGAAAGAGCGTGAACACCCCGACATCCTCAACGGTAGCCGTCGTGCCCGCATCGCACGTGGCGCCGGCGTGACCGTGCAGGATGTCAACCAGGTCATGAAGCAGTACAACGAGACCAAGAAGATGATGCGCAAGATGATGCCTGCCATGGAGGCCATGGAAGGCGGCCGCGGCAAAAAGGGCAAGAAGGGCAAGGGCAAAGGCAAGGGTCGCAGGCCGCGTCTGGGAATTCCCGGCATGGGCGGCATGAAGATGAGCGATCTCAAGAAGCTCCAGTCGATGATCGACGCTCAGGACAAGTAAACCTCGTGCGCACGGCTCGCGCTGCATGGTCGTCGCATCGCCCGCCGTTTGCCTCAAGGTATATTTCCGCGCGGTTAACGGCTTTATCTGCGGGGCGTTCGGCGCGCTTGAGGGGATTGTCCTTGCGCGGCACCATTGCCGCCGTATAATCGGAATGGCATGTAAATCCTAGAAAGGGGTTTGAAATGACGATCAGGGTTGGCATCAACGGTTTCGGTCGCATCGGGCGCCTCGTGTATCGCGCCATGGCGAACGATCCCGAAATCGAAGTGGTCGCAGCCAACGACTTGGGCAACATCCCCGCTGTTGCGCATCTGCTGAAGTACGATTCCGTCCATGGCCGCGCCTTCGAGAAGATCGAGGTCGTGGAGGACGGCTTCATCGCCGACGGCCACAAGGTGCGCGCCCTTTCCGAGCGCGACCCGCTGCGCCTCGCCTGGGGCGAGCTGGGCGTTGACGTCGTGGTTGATTCTACCGGCGTGTTCAAGACCGGCGAACTTGCGCACAAACACATCGAGTCCGGCGCCAAGAAGGTCGTCATCACCTGCCCCGCCAAGGGCGAGGACATCACCGTGGTCATGGGCGTGAACGACGGCGATTACGATAAGGAAAAGCACCACATCATCTCCAACGCGTCGTGCACCACCAACTGCCTGGCGCCGTTCGCCAAGGTACTGCTCGAGAACTTCGGCATCGAGCGCGGCTACATGAACACCGTGCACGCCTACACCAACGACCAGAAGATTCTGGACCTGCCTCATAAGGACCTGCGTCGCGCCCGCGCGGCTGCGCTGTCCATCATTCCCACCACCACCGGCGCCGCCCGCGCCGTTTCGCTGGTGCTGCCCGAGCTCAAGGGCAAGCTGGACGGCTTCGCCACCCGCGTGCCCGTGCCCGACGGATCGATGGTCGACCTCACGGTGCAGCTTTCGCGTCCGGTCACCAAGGAAGAGATCAACAACGCGATGAAGGCTGCGGCTGAGGGCCCGCTCAAGGGCATCCTTGAGTACACCGAGGATCCGATCGTGTCCTGCGATGTCATTGGCAACTCCCATTCGTCCATCTTCGACGCCCAGCTCACTCAGGTGATGGGCGACGAGAACGACCTCGTGAAGGTCGTTGCCTGGTACGACAACGAGTGGGGCTATTCGAATCGCGTTAAAGACTTGGTCAAGATTCTGCTCTAACCATCTACGACAGTGCGCCGGCTTCGGGCCGGCGCATTCTTTCTAAGGAGGCGTTATGGCCGATATCAAAACCGTTGAGGCGGCGGATGTGCGCGGCAAGCGCGTGCTGGTTCGCGTCGACTTCAACGTGCCTGTGAAAGACGGCGTGGTCACCGACGACACGCGCATCCGCGCGGCGCTGCCCACCATCACCTACCTGCTCGAGCATGGCGCGAAGGTCATTCTGATGAGCCATCGCGGCCGCCCGTCGGGCAAGGGCTATGAGGAGGAGTTCTCCATCAAGCCTGCCGCCGAGCGCCTGTCCCAGCTTGTGGATGCGCCCGTTGCCGTGGCGAGCGACGTCGCGGGCGAGAGCGCCCATGCTCTGGCGGAGAAGCTGCAGGAGAGCGAGATTCTGGTCCTCGAGAACCTGCGCTTCGATTCGCGCGAGAAGAAGAACGACCCGGCGTTTTGCGAGGAACTGGCTTCGCTTGCCGAGGTGTATGTGAACGACGCGTTCGGCACCGCGCACCGCGCCCATGCCTCTACCACGGGCGTGGCGCATCTGCTCCCTGCCTACGCGGGGTTCCTGCTTGCGGGCGAGGTCAAAACGCTTTCCGGCATGCTGGCCGATCCTAAGCGTCCCTTCGTCGCCATCCTGGGCGGCTCGAAGGTCTCCGACAAGGTGGGCGTGATCGATGCCCTCATCGACAAGGCCGACACCATCATCATCGGCGGCGGCATGTGCTTCACGTTCCTCTTGGCCAAGGGCTATGAGGTGGGCACCTCCCTGAAGGAGGAGGATTGGGTCGAGCGCGCCCGCGCCATGATGGAGAAAGCCCAGGCGGCAGGTTGTGAGCTGCTGCTTCCCGTCGATGTGGTGGCCGCCGATAAGTTCGCCGAGGATGCCAACACCGTCACCTGCGCCGCCGATTCCATCCCGGCCGACATGATGGGCCTGGACATCGGCCCCGAGACCGAGAAGCTCTACGCCGATGCCATCGCCAAGGGTGCCACCGTGTTCTGGAACGGCCCCATGGGCGTGTTCGAGATGAAGGCGTTCGAGCACGGCACGCGCGCGGTGTGCGAGGCCGTTGCCGCTAACGAGGAGGCCGCGACCATCATCGGCGGCGGCGATAGCGTGGCGGCTGTGAACAAGTTCGACATGGCCGATCGCATGACGTTCATCTCCACCGGCGGCGGTGCTTCCATGGAACTCGTGGAGGGCAAGTCGCTTCCTGGAGTGGAGGCTTTAAGGTAGGGTTACGAAGCCGGTCGGGACGGCATGGAGGGGAGGCTCCATGCTCAAACAGTCCTGGCTCGCACGAACGTGCACTGTCGGCGTTCGTCGAGCGCCCGCCGACGCGCCCTCTCGGGCGCAATAGGTAGGGACTAAACAGGCCACTGGCCTGTTTACCGTGCGGAACTGCGCGTGGAACCTCCCCTCCACGCCGTCCCTGCATTTCCTGTATTGAATCCGAAAGGATATTTACATGACCCGTAGACCGATTATCGCCGGCAACTGGAAGATGAACATGACGCCGGCCGAGAGCGTGATTCTCTCGCAGGGCATCTCCAACCGCTACGCACGCGGCTGGGATAAGGTGGACGTGGTGCTGTGCCCGCCCGCTATCGACCTGCGTTCGGTGTTCACCGTGCTCGATTTCGACAAATCCAACATCGACGTGGGCGCACAGAACGTGCATTGGGAACCCTCCGGCGCGTTCACGGGCGAGATCAGCATCCCCATGCTCAAGGACGTGGGCTGCTCGTGGTGCATCGTGGGCCACTCTGAGCGCCGCGAGATGTTCGGCGAGACCGACGGCGAAGTGAACCGTAAGGTTCGTGCGCTGGTGGATGCTCGGATGAACGCTATCGTGTGCGTGGGGGAGAGCCTTTCCATGCGCGATAGCGGCGGCGCGGTGCAGTTTGTGTGCGATCAGGTGCGCGCGGCGCTCGCCGGCCTGGATGCGCAGGAGGCAGAGTTCGTGACCATCGCCTACGAGCCCATCTGGGCCATTGGCACGGGTCGCACGGCTACGCCCGAGCAGGCCCAGGAGATGGCCGCGGCCATTCGTGCAACGGTTGCCGAGCTCGTGGGGCAGGACGCGGCGGACGCCATGCGCGTACTCTACGGCGGCTCCATGAAGCCCGAAAACGCCGACGGCTTCCTCGCATGCCCCGACGTGGACGGCGGCCTCATTGGCGGCGCGGCGCTTAAAGCCGAGGATTTCGCTGCCCTCGTAGAGGCTGCGGCTAAAACGGCTTAAAGAAAGGAAGCCTACAATGCGTGACGACCTTCGTCTTCCCGCTCTTCTGGTGATTATGGACGGCTTCGGCTTGGACGAGCCGGGGCCGGGCAACGCCATCTCGCTCGCTAACACGCCGTATTTGGACGAAATCGGCGCGACCGATCCATGCTTAACGCTTGAAGCGTCGGGTGAAGCCGTGGGTCTTCCTGCGGGCCAAATGGGCAACTCCGAGGTGGGGCACCTCAACATTGGCGCGGGCCGCGTGGTGGACCAAGAGCTCACGCGCATCAATAAGGCGTGCCATTGGAATGGGCCTTTTGCCGATGACGGCGCGCGGCGGGCGTGGTTCGAAGAGGCGCCTATCTGCAAGAATCCCGTGCTCAACGACTCGATTGACGCCGTACTTGCGTCGGGCGGCACGCTTCACTTGATGGGCTTGCTTTCTGACGGCGGCGTGCATTCCAGCAACGAGCACCTCTACGCCCTCGTTCAAATGGCCGAGGCCAGCGGCGTGGCCAACGTGCGCATCCACTGTTTCATGGACGGGCGCGACGTGCCGCCATCGAGTGGCAAGAGCTATGCCGAGGAGCTTGACGCGCACCTTGATTCGTACGCTGCCGGGAGCGCGCGCATCGCCAGCATTTCCGGACGCTACTATGCCATGGATCGCGACAATCGTTGGGATCGCGTGAAACGCGCGTGGGATGCGATTGTGCATGCTCAGCCCTGCGTGAGCGAAAGCCCTGAATCCGTCATGCAAGCATCCTACGATGCGGGCGTGACTGATGAATTTGTGGAGCCCGTCGCGCTTGACGAGCGTGGCGTGTGCGACGGCGATGCGGTCGTCTTCTTCAACTTCCGCCCCGATCGCGCCCGCCAGCTGAGCCACGCCTTCGTGGACGAGGATTTCGACGGATTCGACCGCGGCGAGCGCCCGCACGTGCATTTCGTGTGCCTGACCGAATACGACGAGGCGCTGGATGCCCCGGTGGCGTTCCCCAAGGAGTTCCCGCAGAACGTGCTGGCCGATGTGCTTTCTGCCGCGGGCCTGCGCCAGTACCACATCGCTGAGACCGAGAAGTACGCCCATGTGACGTTCTTCTTGAACGGCGGCATCGAGGCCGAAAAGGCCAATGAGAAGCGCGTGCTTATCCCCAGCCCCAAGGTGGCGACCTATGACCTGCAGCCCGAGATGAGCGCGCCCGAAGTGGCGGATACGCTGGCGGCTGCCATCCGAAACGATGAGGCTGACGTGTACATCGTGAACTTCGCTAACTGCGACATGGTGGGGCATACGGGCGTGATTCCCGCCGCCGTTGCCGCGGTGGAGGCGGTGGATTCAGCCGTGTACAAGGTGGTTGACGCCGTGGTTGAGAAGGGCGGCTTCGCGCTCATCACGGCCGATCACGGCAACGCCGACAAAATGCTTGCCGAGGACGGGTCGCCCCATACGGCGCACACCACCGCTCCAGTGCCGTTTGTCGTGGTGGATTCCAAGCCAGAGGGGGAGCGCGCGATGCTCAAGACGGGTCAAGGCGCGCTGTGCGACATCGCGCCCACGCTGCTTGCCATCATGGGGCTTGAAGCTCCTTCGGAAATGACGGGGGAGTCGCTGCTTCGTTAACACTGTGTTTCAAGATGCGCTTTAGTATGCGCTAGTGCTATGATGGCCGGCACGACTAAAGTGATGGAGGAAGCGCAGATGGAAGACTCTGCACAACAAATTCGACCGCCGCGCTGCGTGGGAGTGGTGGGATTGGGCCTGATAGGCGGCTCGTTCGCCAAGGCCTACGCCGACGCGGGCATGAAGGTGCTCGCGCACGACATCGACAAGGGCACGCTAGCGGCAGCGTGTGGCGAGGGCACGGTTGCTGCGCCGCTCACGCGTGAGAACGTGGGGGAGTGCGACGCGGTGATCGTGGCGCTCTACCCGCAGGACACCGTGGATTGGGTGACTGAGCACGCCGAGCTCTTCGGTGCGGAGACCCTCGTCATCGATTGCGGCGGCGTGAAGCGTCCCATCTGCGAGCCGCTGTTCGAGGTGGCCGAGCGCGCGGGGTTCGCCTTCATGGGCGGTCATCCTATGGCAGGTACGCACCATTCCGGCTTCCGCTACGCGCGCAGCGACCTGTTCGCGGGCCAGCCCATGGTACTGGTGCCGCCGGCCATCTTCTCGCCTGAGTTCATCGACCGCGCCAAGGCGGTGCTCGATCCGGCGGGCTTCGGTTCCTACGCCGTGACCACGCCCGAGACGCACGACCGTCTGATCGCCTACACTTCGCAGCTTGCGCACGTGGTGAGCTCGGCGTTTGCCAAAAGCCCCACGGCGCTTAAACACAAGGGCTTTTCTGCGGGCAGCTATAAGGATCTCACGCGCGTGGCGGAGCTCAATCCCGATATGTGGACCGAGCTCTTCCTGGATAACGCCGACAATTTGGATATTGAGCTTGACCGCGTGATCGTTGAGCTGCAGCGCTACCGCGAGGCCATCGACTCGGGCGACCGCGAGGGCCTGCGCCGCCTTCTGGCGGAGGGCTCGGCGGCCAAGCTCAAGGCCGACGGCCGCTATGCCGACATCCAGGGGTTGATGTAGATGGCGTCGAGCGTAGGAAAAATCGCGCGCATCTCCATTTTCGGGCAGAGCCATTCGGCCGGCATCGGCGTGGTGATGGAGGGAGTGCCTGCGGGCAAGCGCATCGATATGGACAGGCTGCGCGCGTTCCTTTCGCGCCGTGCGCCTGGCGGTATGCCGTGGTCCACGCCGCGTAAGGAGGCCGATCTGCCCGAGTTTCTTGGCGGCATCGTGGACGGCGTGACCTGCGGTGCCCCGCTGGCGGCAATCATTCGCAACACCAATACCAAGAGCGGCGATTACGACGAACTGCGCCGCATCCCGCGCCCCGGCCATGCCGATTACACCGCGCAGGTGAAGTTCGGCGGCGCGCAGGACGTTGCCGGCGGCGGCCATTTCTCGGGCCGCCTGACCGCACCTTTGTGCATCGCGGGTGG
This sequence comes from uncultured Slackia sp., assembly GCA_963559755.1. GTDB lineage: Bacteria > Actinomycetota > Coriobacteriia > Coriobacteriales > Eggerthellaceae > Slackia. The sequence goes on from CAUWMI010000066.1 coordinate 8,331, forward strand.
TATCGCGCTTCAGCTGCTTGAGCAGGAGGGCGTGACCATCGGCGCCCACATCGCTCGCATCGGCGGCGTGGATGATGCGCGCTTCGATGCCCTGCGCGTTACGGCCGATGAAGTGCGCGCTCCCGGTGCCAAGGCATTCCCCGCGATAGACGATGCGGCCGGCGAGCGCATGATTTCCGCGATCGCCGAGGCGCGTGCTGAGGGCGATAGCGTGGGTGGCATCATCGAATGCGCCGCCGTGGGCATGCCCCAAGGTGTGGGCGAGCCCATGTTCGACGGCGTTGAAGGCGCTCTCGCGCGCGTTCTGTTCGGCGTGCCCGCAGTCAAGGGCGTGGAGTTCGGCGCCGGCTTTGGTGCCGCCGATTTGCGTGGGAGCCAGAACAACGACCCCTACCGCATGGAAGGCGGCCGCGTGGTGCCCCAATCCAACAACGCGGGCGGCATCCTGGGCGGCATCACCAACGGTGCACCCGTGGTGGTGCGTGCGGCGTTCAAGCCCACGCCTTCGATATCAAAGCCGCAGATGAGCGTTGATTTGGAGCGCGGCCAGAACGCCGAGCTCAAGGTCCACGGCCGGCACGACCCCTGCGTGGTGGTGCGCGCCGTTCCCGTGGTGGAGGCCGCCTGCGCGCTTGCCTTGTACGATCTTCTGCTTCAATCGAGGAGTGTTTGATGGAAGCTGCTTCTGCCCCCGTGATCGATCTCGCCGAATCGCGCGCCCGTATCGACGAGATAGACGCGCAGATCATCGACCTGTTCCAGCGCCGCATGCGCATTTCGCGCGACGTGGCTGCCTACAAGAAGGCCACCGGCATGCAGGTGTTCGACAAGACGCGCGAGGATGCCAAGGTGACGCGTGCCCGCGAGCTCGCCGACGATGAGTTCAAGGATTACATGGCGCCGCTTTTCGACCTGCTCATGGAGATGAGCCGCTCGTACCAGGACAACATCCTCGCGCATGACACCCAGCTTGCCCGCGACACCCGCACCGTGGAGCGCGCCGCGTTCCCGGAGGTCGCGCGCGTGGCCGTTCAGGGCGTGAAGGGCGCATACTCCCACATTGCCGCGATGGAGCTCTTCGACGAGCCCGACGTGTCGTTCCTCTCTACCTGGGAGGACGTGTGCGACGCGGTGGAGGCGGGCGAGGCGGAGTTCGGCGTGCTGCCGCTCGAGAATTCCACGGCGGGCGCGGTCGACCGCGTGTACGCACTCATGCAATCGCGTGGGCTTTCCATTGTGCGCGCTGCCACGATGCGCATCGAGCACGACCTTCTGGCCAAGCCCGGCGTGGCGCTCGAAGATGTGCATGAGGTGTTCTCGCATGAACAGGCGCTGCGTCAGTGCGAGGGTTTCATTGCGGGCCTGCCGGGCGATGCGGTGGCAAGCGTGCGCGCCAATACCGCCATGGCCGCCCAGGCGGTTGCCAACAGCCCCCGGCGCGACGTGGCCGCCATCTCCTCGGCGGCGTGCGCGCGCATCTACGGCCTCGAGGTTCTGGCACACGACATCCAGGACGAGGGCGACAACTACACACGTTTCGTGTGCGTGGCGAAAAAACCGGCGCTCTACGGCGCGCCTACCACGAGCTCGTTCCTCATCGTGACGCCGCATATCGCGGGCGCCCTGCACCGCGTGCTTGCGCGCCTCGCCACGCTCGGTATCAACATGACCAAGCTTCAGAGCCGCCCCATTCCTGGGCGCGAGTTCGAGTTCATGTTCTACATGGACATCCAGTGCGTGCCGGACGACGAGGCGTTCGATGCCATGGCGCGCCAGATTCCGACGCTGTGCGAGGTGTGCCGCTACCTGGGTAGCTACGAAGAGATATCGTGCTAGGTACGGACGTGCCAAGCGCGCGTGCTGCGCTAGACGCGCGTCCTGCCGGGCGCGACAAGGGGACATTCGGCTTCATGCCGCGAAGATAGAAAGCGAGGTTCGTATGGCTGAACAGGGGATTTACGGCCTTCTGGGCGAGGATTTGAGCTACAGCTACTCGCCGCGCATCCACGAGATGCTGGGGAGCTACGAGTATAAGCTTATGGAGATGAGCCGCGACGATGCGGTCGAGTTTGTCAAGCACGGCGAATGGGACGGCCTCAACATCAGCAAGGCCATTCAGCACGAGATTATGCCGCTGTGCGATACCATCACCGATGCGGTGCGCAAGGTTGGCTCGGTGAACGCGCTGGTCAAGTGCGAGGATGGTACCATCGTGGGCCACAACACCGATTACTTTGGCTTCTCCTACCTGCTCAACTCCTACGGCATCGATGTCATGGGTCGCAAGGTGGCGGTGCTGGGCTCGGGTGGCGTGGCCAAGGCGGTGCACGCTGTGCTGCAGGACCGCGGTGCCTATGAGGTGGTCGTGGTAGGCGAGGACGGCGACGTGCCCATGGATCGCGTGTCAGAGTGCTACGATGCCGAGTATGTGGTCAATGCGACCACGGTGGGCGTGTATCCGAACTGCCCCGAATCACCGGTTGACCTCGAGCCGTTTGCACGCACGGGCGAGCTGCGTGAGGGCTACGGCGACGGCCTGTTCGCGCTGATCGACACCACCTACAACCCGGCGCATTCTGGTATTGCCATGCAGGCCGAGAAGCTAGGCATTCCGGTTGCGGGCGGCCTGCCCATGTTCGTCGCCCAGGCTAAGGCGAGCGTGGAGCTGTTCACGGGTAAGGGCGTTTCTGCGGTCCAGATGGAGGCCGTGCAGCGCCGCATTGCGTTCGAGACGTCCAACATCGTACTCGTGGGCATGCCTAGCGGCGGCAAGAGCACCATCGGCGCGCTGGTGGCGCAGAAGCTCGAGCGCGAGTTCATCGACATCGATGACTACATTCCGCCTGCAGCCGGCAAATCCATCCCCGAAATCTTCGCAGAGGACGGCGAGGAGGCGTTCAGGCTCATCGAGACCAGGGTGACGGGCGATATCTGCCGGGAGGGCGGCCGCGTGGTGGCCTGTGGCGGCGGCGTTGTCACTCAGCCGCGCAACTATGACCTGCTGCACCAGAACGGCGTTATCGTGATGCTCAGGCGCCCGCTCGACCAGCTGATCAGTGACGGCCGCCCCATGAGCATCACTAAGGGCGTGCCGCGCCTGGCGCGCGAGCGTGCGCCGCGCTATGTGGCGTGGGCCGACGTGATTGTGGACAACACCCTCACGCCCGACCGCGTGGCCGACCGCGTGATTGATACGGTATTGGCTTGCTTCGATTTGGACACGCTTGCGTAGAATTGTTGCGCGCAGCTGGTGGCCATGAGCCGTTCAGGTGCATCGTGGGGCGTACTGCTGCTTACAACGGCGGTTGACTGTCGCATGTATTGCCAGCATTCGCACATATTGGCCTTATTGCAAAAAAGTTTAAAAAAGTGCTTGCATTGGATGGTGGTTGCGGTTAATATACTTATTCGCTGGTTTGACCAGCCCCGAAAAGTGGGCGGTTAGCTCAGGGGGAGAGCACTACCTTGACACGGTAGGGGTCACAAGTTCAAATCTTGTATCGCCCACCATTTTTTGCGGACATGGCTCAGTTGGTAGAGCATCACCTTGCCAAGGTGAGGGTCGCGGGTTCGAGCCCCGTTGTCCGCTCCAGA
>CAUWMI010000067.1:0-11908 GCA_963559755.1 uncultured Slackia sp.
CCGGAGCCTAAGCGTTCGCCGCTGTATGCGGCCTAAAGCAAATGACTGATAAACATGCACAGGCCCGCCACGAAGGCGGGCCTGCTTATAGGAAAGACGGGGTGTGCAATCCGGGAAACCGCGGACGGGCTCACCGCGCTTCGGCGTGGAGGATTTTTTGCATTATGAGCTGGATGAGTTCGTCGATGGGCATGCCGGCATCATCTTCGAGCCAGGCTGTGATAACGGCGAGAAGGCCTGAAAGGTAGAATTCCTTGACGAATCGCTCCTCGGCGGGGGAGAAGGTGCCGGCGGGGCTCAGGTACACTTCGACAAGCGGCCAGATGAGCTCCTTGAAACGCGTCTTGAAATGTGGATCGCCGTCATCTCCCAAGAGTCGAGCTATAACGCGCCCGCGCTCGTAAGATTGCGCGAGGCCGATGATGAAGCCCATATTACCCTGGATGTCGAGGGTTCCGTCTTTGATCAGGCGTTTTTGGATGAGCGCATCGATGGTGTCGAGGATCTCCTGCTCCATCTGTTCGAGGATGTCGTAGACGTCCCGATAGTACAGGTAGAACGTGCCGCGATTGTATCCGGCGCGGTCGGTGATTTCCCTGATGGAGATTTTTGTGATGGGGCGCTCGGAATAGAGGCTCCAAAAGGCTTCCTGCAAATTGCGCCGCGTTTGGGCGGTGACTTCGGGCTGCTTGTTCGCCATTGTTCCTCCTGCATTTATGCAACCCCGAATCGCTCTGAGCTTCGGGTGTATCGCGAAGACAGACTTCGCTTTTGGTTGGGGACAAACAGGCCTGGCATGTTTGTCCTGTATTCGCTAGTGACGCCTGGTTCTGCGCGTTCGGCAGCTGCCTTTATCGGTGTGCCGCCACACCTCGCGTCGCGTGCTCAACAAACGGGTGGCGATTGTTCATTGATGCGCACTTCGCACCTCCCGTATACTCATCATAATACAACAGGTTGTTCAGTGATGCGTTGCGTCGCGCGGATGCCGACGCAGGCTTGAGCGAGGTTGATATGGCGTTCGTAGAATTTCGCGATGTGCACAAGATCTATCAGATGGGCGAGGTCCAGGTTGCGGCCGTCGACGGCATGAGCTTCGATATCGAGCAGGGCGAGCTGGTAGTGGTCGTGGGCCCGTCGGGTTCGGGCAAGACGACGCTGCTCAATATGCTGGGCGGCATGGACTCGTGCACGTCGGGCACTATCCGCCTCGACGGGCGCGTGGTGAGCGAGTTCGGCCCCAAGGAACTCACCGATTATCGTCGCTACGACATCGGCTTCGTCTTTCAGTTCTATAACCTGGTCCAAAATCTTACCGCGCTCGAAAACGTGGAGCTTGCGTCGCAGATTTGCCGCGACCCACTGCCGGCCGCCGAAGTGCTTGAGCAGGTAGGCCTGGGCCATCGGTTGAACAACTTCCCGGCGCAGCTTTCCGGCGGCGAGCAGCAGCGCGTGGCCATTGCCCGCGCCCTCGCCAAGAACCCCAAGCTCCTGCTGTGCGACGAGCCTACGGGTGCGCTCGACTACAAAACGGGCAAAGCGATTCTCAAGCTCTTGCAGGACACGTGCAACCGCACGGGGCGCACGGTGGTATTGATTACGCACAATTCTGCCTTCACCGCCATCGCCGATCGCGTGATTCATATCAAAGAGGGCAAGGTAGAGTCGTGGGAGCTCAACGCCAATCCCGCGCCCGCCGAAACGGTGGAATGGTAGCCGGGGCGGAGGCCGCATCATGAAAAGCGCATTCAACAAAGGCGTGCTGCGCTCCATCACCCATTCACTGGGGCGCTTTTTGGCCATTGCCGTAATTGCGGCGCTGGGCACGGGTTTCTACGCGGGTCTGCGCATGACTTCGCCCGACATGAAGCTCGCCGGCGACATTTACTACGACGGCACCAATCTGTGCGACCTGCGTGTCATGTCCACGCTGGGTTTGTCCGACGAGAATATCGATGAGCTGCGCCAGGTGGAAGGCGTTGAGGGGGTCGAGGGCGCATGGGAGTTCGATGCGCTTGCCACCGTGGAGAGCACTCAGTATACGGTGCGCATCCACTCGCTCGACGTGGCCGCCGCGCAGGCGAGCGACACGTCCGATGGCGTGAATGCCGTGTCTAACGACGTCGATTACATCAACCGGCCGCTGCTCGTTGAAGGAGAATGGCCAGATGACCCGGGCGAATGCGTGCTTTCGGCCGATGCGGTGACCGACGGAGAGGTCGAGCTTGGCGATACGGTGCACGTGCTCGAGGGGACCCAGGACGTGGGCGACACCATCGATACCGATGAATTCACCGTGGTCGGCTTCGTGCGTTCGTCGTACTATGCGTCGACTACGAGCATGGGATCCACGTCGCTGGGAAATGGTTCGCTCGACCAATATATGTATATCAACGAAGAGGATTTCTCCGACGACCTGCCCTACACGGAGGCGTTCATTACCGTGGCGGGTGCGAAAGATCTGCACGCTTCGAGCGAGGCGTATGACGATGCGGTTGCCGTCGTGGCTCAGCGCATTGAAGATTTGGGGCCGGAGTTGTGCGCGCAGCGCCTGGATGAGGTGAAGGGCGATGCCCAGGCGACGCTCGACGAGAATCGTGCTGAGTATGAGGCGGAAAAGGCAGATGCCGAGGCGCAGATTGCCGATGGGCAAAAGGAGCTCGATGACGCGAAAGCCCAGCTCGATGATGCGGCTGAAGAGATAGAAAGCGGCCAGGCCCAGCTCGATGACGGATGGGTGCAGCTCGAGGAGGGCGCATCGGAGCTGCCGAGCGCCAAGGAGCAGCTGGATGCAAGCGCCGAGACGATCGCCGATTTCGAGGCACAGCTGAATGCCGGCCAAAAGGAGTACGAGGAAGGCCTCGCGCAATTCGAGAAGGAGAAGGCCGACGCCTATGCGCAGCTGGATGCGGCGCAGGCTGAAATCGACACGAATCGCGAGACGGCGCAGGCTACGATTGCCGACTTGCAGAACAAGCTGGATGCGGCCCAGCAGGGCTTGGCGGCGATAGACGCCCAGGTGCCCGATATAGACGCCGCGATTGCCCAGGCCCAGATGTGGGTGGATGCTGCGCAGGCGGAAGTCGGCCGGGCTCAGAGTGAATTCGATGCCGCGCAGGAGGCGCTCGCCGCGGCGGATCCCGACTCTGAGGGATATGATGCCCTTGTTGAGGCATGCGAAGAGGCTCAACGCAATCTCGTGACTGCCCAGGATGCGTTGCAGGACGCTCAAGACGCCTTGGACGGCGTGAAGGAAATTCAGGCGCAGCGCGAGGAGCTGGTGACCGCTATTCCGCAGCTTGAGGCGGGCATCGAGCAGGCGCAGGCGGGGCTCGACGCACTCGATGCCGCACAGGCTGAGCTCGATTCCCAGCGCACCGCTGCCGATGAGGAGTTTGCTAAGGCTCGGCAGACCCTTGAAGCCTCCAAGGCGCAGCTCAATGATGGCTGGATGCAGCTGGAATCCGGCAAGCAGGCGTATGCCGATGGGCTGGCTCAATACCAGGATGGTGTGGCGCAGTATGAATCCGGCAAAGCCGCGCTCGAGGCGTCCGAAGAGGAGCTCGCGCAGGGCCGTGCCGAATATGAAGACGGCCTTGCGGAGTATCAGGGCGGCGTAAAGGAATTCGAGGAGCAGAAAGCCCAGGCCGACGAGGAATTCGCCGACGCGGAGGCCCAGCTGGCCGATGCCCAGGCAGAGATCGACGAGATCGAATCGCCCGAATGGTATGTGCTCGATCGCACCAAGATCATGGGGGCCGAAAGCTTTGAGTCGGACGCCAACCGCATTGACCAGATTGCGCAGGTGTTCCCGTTCATCTTCTTCCTGGTGGCGGCGCTTGTCTCGCTTACCACCATGACCCGTATGGTGGAAGAGGAGCGCGTGCTCATCGGCACGTACAAGGCGCTCGGCTACTCCAATGCGCGCATTACGTCGAAATACCTGCTGTATGCGTTCGTTGCAAGCGGCGTGGGGAGCCTCATCGGAATCGTCGGGCTTTCTATGTTCCTGCCGTATTTCATCATGGAGGCCTACGCCATCGTGTACGCGGTGCCGCCGCGCCCCGTGCCCATCGATCCCGTCATCGCGCTTTCCGCCGCCGGGTTGGGTATCGGCATTACGCTGATTGCCACCTGGGCCGCCGCCGCTTCCACGCTGCGCGAAACCCCGGCCGCCCTTATGCTGCCGCGGGCCCCCAAGGCCGGCAAGCGCATTCTGCTCGAGCGCATCAAGCCGCTGTGGAGCCGTCTGTCATTCTCGTGGAAGGTTACGGCGCGCAACATCTTCCGCTATAAGCGCCGCTTCTTCATGGCGATTATCGGCATCGCTGGCTGCACGGCGTTGCTGCTGACGGGCTTGGGCCTGCAGAACGCCATCAACGACATCATCAACAAACAGTTCGGTGAGATCTATCACTACAACATGACCGTGCGCATGGATGACGATGCGTCGGAGGGGGATGCGAGTGCCGTGTCGGCTGTGCTGGACGACACGAGCCAGGTGAGCGAGTACACGGCTGCGAGGACCGCCAACATGATTGCGCGCTCCGATAACCAGGAGGAAGGCGCGGCTGATCAACGGTTCGAGCTGGTGGTGCCGCAGGATGCCCAGAAGATGGGCGAGTACGTGACCATGCGCGAACGTGTGGGTCATAAGCCGCTTACGCTCTCTGATGACGGCGTAATTGTGAGCGAGAAGCTTGCGACCGAGCTGGGCGTTTCGGTGGGCGATGCCATCCGCATCTACGAGGAGGACACCATCGGCAATGCCGAGGGCGACGGCTTCGAGGTGCCGGTGGCGGGCGTCATGGAGAACTACGTGAGTCAGTACGTATTCATGTCTTCGGGCTTGTACGAGAAGACGTTTGGCGAGACACCGGAATTCTCTACGGTCTATGCCGTCGCGACCGACGATTTGAGCGTGCGCGAACAGATGAGCGACGACCTGCTTGCTATCGACAGCGTGAAAACGGTCGGCTACAACGACGAGACCATCGAGACGTATCGCACCATGCTCAAGAGCGTGGATTCGGTTGTCGTGGTGCTGATCATCGCCGCAGCTGCGCTGGCGTTCGTGGTGCTGTACAACCTCACCAACATCAACATCACCGAGCGCGCCCGCGAGATCGCCACGCTCAAGGTGCTGGGCTTCACGCCGCACGAGGTGAACGCGTACATCTATCGCGAAACCATTCTGCTCTCGATAATCGGTGCGCTCGTGGGCTGCGTGCTGGGCATTTGGATGGAAAGCTTCGTGGTGGTGACGGCCGAGGTCGACCAGGTGATGTTCGGGCGCGAGATCCACGCCCTGAGCTTCGTAATCGCCTTCATGCTCACCATGGTGTTCTCGGTTATCGTGACCATCGCCATGCGTCGCAAGCTCGCAAAGATCGACATGGTGGAGAGCTTGAAATCCGTTGAGTAGGCGGTTGGAGCAGGCGGCGGGTGCGGCGGAGGGCGCGCGACGCACCCGCATTGCTACCGTTCGCTTCGTTCACTATGCGCAATGCTCCGGTGGCCCGTTTTAGAAGGGTTTGAGCCACCGAGTGTCGTCGTGCGTCCTTCGCCGCACCCGCCACCCTCCGCGCTCGCCTCAAACCGGCTTTCGGAGGAGGGGCGCCTTGGTCGAACCCGATTGGCTGCCCTTACTCGGCTTGCTCCATGAACCAGAACCCTACGAAGTCGTGCTTGAAGGCGCGGTAGCCTTGGAGGTCGCAGTCGTAGCTGAACTGGCGGATGAGGGTGCCGCTCTCGTCGTATTCGCCAAACACCTTGGAGATGCCGCTGTTCACCACGTAATTCGTGGATTCAGGCGCGTGCGACACATTGGACACGATGCTCGAATATGGCACGTCGAACGAATCCGCCAGCTCGTAGGTTCCCGCCACCTCGTCCACCAGGTAGCGATAGGCATGGCTCGCTTCTCCGTTGTACATGTCGGTGCTCACGTCGGTGCCCGCCAGATTGGGCGCATAGCCGCTGCGTGTTGAAATGGCCCAGTAGTTGTTGTCGAACATAAGCAGGTAGTAGCTGCCCTCTGTGGGGCCTTCGCCGTCATATTCCACGCTGTGCTGGCCGTATTGCGGCGTGAAATCGCCCACCTGCTCAAGATTCAGGCCCTCGTAGGGCGTGCCTTCCCAGAAATCCTTCTCGCCGATGAAGTAGGCAATCTCGGGCGTGCCATGAATGCCATCCACCTTGATGATGGTAGATGTCTCGCGCGACGAGACGATGATAGCGTCGTCACCCTCGAGGTAATCCACGGTGTTCAAGTGGACCCAGTCGAGCTCGCCCGCCTGCCAGAAGAACGTGTCGGTGGGGCCTATCTCATGCGTGTATTTCTTCACGTAATCAGCCATATGCTCGGTGAAATCGATGAGCTCGGTCACTTCGCCCGTCTCCAGGTTCACCTCGATCACGATGTCCTCGACGGGCGTGGCATCGGCGCGCTCCACGAGTGCCACCACATGACCGTCTTGCGCGTAGTTGATATCGTGATGAAGCTCGTATTCTCCCAGTTCATAAACCTGAAGCACGCGGCCTAGGCCGTCGATGCGCGCAAGTTTGTTGGACGAGGCGCACACCACAATCTGGTCGCCGTATTTCAGGATGCGGTCAAGCCCCAGGCCCTCGGTCACCATCTCATAGCGCATGGTACCTTGGTTGTCGTAGAAAAAGCCGTAGCCCAGATAGCCGTTTTGACGCACAAGCGCGAACAGGCCGTTCGAGAGTTCCTGAGTGCTCTCGCCATCTTCGGAGGCGAGCTGCGTGGCGTAGCCCGAGGTGGCCTCGGGCATGTCTACAGAAAACGTCACTTGCTGGCGCACGTTGCCCCACGAACCAGTAATGGTGAGCGTGACCTGGTTAGTTTTTCCGGGAACAAGGCCAATCAGCTGGAACTCGTGTATGTGCGTGTAGGCATCGTCTCCCTTGGATTCTGCCTGGTCGGCATCAAGAAACGTATTGCGCGCCGCAGCGGTGAAATCCTCGATTCCCTCATCGTTCACGTGTACGGTGTAGCTGACCTGGGTTTCAAAGTCGGTTTCGAAATAGAGGTACAGGCCGTTCGACCCGGTGCCGAAGGGGTTGAGCACCGCGAGCGGAGCGTCGGCCGTCCAGGTGGTGCGGTCCTTCACCTCGGCGAGGGCCTGCGCAAGGCGGTTCTGCACGTCGGCATCGTAATAGGTGAAGCCCTCTTCCGACACCTCGGTGGGCACCATCTGGATGATGCGCAGCTGATCGGACGAGGCGGAGGACTCGTAGATGTCAAGGCCAAGGTCCTCATTGGACACAAGCATGTCGCCCGTTTCCACCGACCAGTCAGAGCGCACGGCATGCTCCTGCTCGGTGAAGCCCTTCGCTACAGCCATGACAATGGTGAAGATGATGCCAGCGAGGCACACCAGGATGATCGCGGCCACGCCAAGGCGTTTGACAAGTTTCTTCTTATCGGGGGCGCTCTTGGTCTGGTCCGCTTCGCTCACGGGATGGCCTTTCTTGCCTGTTGCTGATGTCTTGCTGTTGCGCTCGCACAGAAAGCCGCGGCAAGCGCATGCGAACCATAGGGCGCGTAGCTCAACTCAACCTCTCGTGCGGGTGCTTTGTGCCATTTGCATGGTGGTTTTTTCACGGAATGTTCACAGCGGGCGCATCCGAGCGCAATCGAAACGTTTCAGGCGGAAAATAGGTGGATTAGAGATGCTGGGCAGCGCGTGCTGTGCGGCGGCGAGGAGGGTCGATGTTTGCGGTCATGGTTGTTGAGGACGATGCCGATTTGCGAGAGCTGTTCTGCGCGGTGCTCGCCGAGGCGGGCTACGACGCTCTTTCGGCGCGCGACGCGTCGCAGGCGCTCGACATCTTGAGCTCGCGTCCGGTCGATGTGGTGATAACCGACGTGATGATGCCCGGCATGGACGGCTTCGCCCTCACGCGCACGCTGCGCGCGGCCGGCTACGAGCTTCCGGTGCTCATCATTACCGCGCGTGATCGCGCCGCCGACAAGCAGGAGGGCTTCCGCTCCGGCACCGACGACTACATGGTCAAACCCATCGACGTGAACGAAATGGTGTGGCGCGTGGAGGCGCTGCTGCGTCGGTCGCGCATCATACGCGAGCGCAAGGTCACGTTGGGCGCCACCACGCTCGACCGCGACACCCTAGCCGTAGTGCGCGAAGGCGAGGCGGTGGAGCTTCCGCAGAAAGAATTCAACCTTCTGTATCTACTCGCGTCCAACGTGGGACGCATCTACACGCGCCAGCAGATCATGGACGAAGTGTGGGGCGCGTCCGTCGCCCCGAGCGCGCACACGCTCGACGTGCATATAAGCAGGCTGCGCGAGCGGTTCAAGGACAACCCCGATTTCGAGATAGTCACGGTGCGCGGCCTAGGGTATAAGATGGTGCAGAAGTAATAATCGCTCGGCGTTCGCAACGGCGTGCTGGGCATTTTCGCGATACAAGGCTGGTTTTCATGGGAAAAGGCACGTTCAAGATGTCGGTGGCGATGTCGTTTTCGCTGTTCGTTCTGCTGTTTATCGTGATGTCGGCCACCACGTTCATCTCCATCCAGCTCATTCGCGCGGGCGTGGTAGAGCGCGGGCATATGAATCCGCTGTGGATCCTGGCCGTTGCGAGCGTGGTTGTGGGCACGGGCATCGGGTGGTGGATGAGCCGCCTGGTCATCGCTCCGATTGTGGAAATTAGCGAAGCGGCGAAGCAGATTGCGCGTGGGAATTTCAACGTGGCGCTGCAGAGGCGCTCGCGCCTGCGCGAGGTGCGCGAGCTGGCCGATAACTTTTCCTCTATGGCGCACGAGCTGTCGCAGACGCAGATGCTGCGCGACGATTTCGTGAGCAATGTGTCGCATGAGTTCAAGACGCCGCTCGCCACCATTGAGGGCTATGCCGTGCTGCTGCAGAGCAAGACGCTTTCGGAGGAGCGGCGCGCTCGCTGCGTGGAGAAGATCATCCATAACGTCAAGCGGCTGGGCGCCATGACGGGCAACATTCTGATTCTTTCGCGGCTCGACCACGGGCAGGCACTGGATGGGTCGGCGTTCTTCAGCCTGGACGAGCAGATTCGTCAGGCGATTCTTGGTTTCGAGGGTCAATGGAGCCGCCGCAAGGTGGAAATTTCGGTGGCGCTTTCCGAAGTGACGCTGTTCGGCAACGAAGAGCTTTTGGCGCAGGTGTGGCAGAATCTGTTGGGCAACGCGCTCAAGTTCGTGGATGACGGCGGCCGCATAGGCGTTTCCCTGCGCTGCGAGGAGGGCCGTGCTATCGTGCGCGTGAGCGATAATGGCTGCGGCATGGCGGAAGAGGTGCGCCGTCGGGTGTTCGAGCGTTTCTATCAGGGGGAATCCTCCCATGCGGGCGAGGGGAACGGCCTGGGCCTTTCCCTGGTCAAGCGCATCGTGGAGCTGCACGGCGGGAGCGTGGACGTGCGCAGCGAGCCCGGAGAAGGAAGCGAATTCACCGTGGAGCTGCCGCAGGCCGTGCTTACTGTGGGCGCATGACAGTGCGAGGGCGTTGTGCCGTTTGCATGGCCGCATAAGACGGGAGAAAAGAAGGGGTGTTCCGCGTCGGGGTCGCCCATTCGAGAGGAAAGGCCGCTGCGTTATTTTTGCGGCCATCAAAGGTAAGCGAGGTATGCCATGGAGAATGCGGTCCATTCGATATATTGGAGCATGACCGGCGAGGAGGCGGGGCGCACGTATTTGCGCCATATGCGCACGGCTCGTGCGCTGTTCGGCACCGCCGCCGCCCTGCTTCTCGTGCTCGCGTTCACGCGTGTGGCGTGGGGCAAGGGCATGTTCGAGATATGGTACTGGCTCGCCTTGGCGGGCGTGTTCGTTCTGGTCTTCGCGTTTCGTATGCGAGCATCTTCGCTGTTCAAGGGGCTGGTGGACATCGTGGAGCAAGACGGCGATTCTGCGAAGTATCGCATGGCGATTGAAGAGCTGGGCCGCAGGAGCAAGCGGGAGATGTCATCGGCGAGCCACGCGGTGGAGCTCGCTTACGCCGACCTCAACGATGCGAAGCCATATGAGGCTCTGGAGCGATTGGCTCATACGAACCTTTCCCATGCGCGTAAAAATGTTGCGCTTCGTGCGTTTAACGTTGAAATTTTGAGCCGTCTTGATGCGGGCGATGCGCAGGGCGCCCAGCTTTCCGCGCAGCGTCTTAGCGAGATTGCCGCGCGCTACCGCAAGGGTTCACGTAACCGTCGCGTGGCGGATGGTCTTGTTGAGAACGCTCGTGTGTGGGCAAAACCCCATGCGGAATGGACGCCGGCCGACGGCGAATTCATGCGCGCCCGTCTCGCACAGACGCCAGCGTCTCAGGGGCGCGTAAGCTGGCAGCTGTTCGTCGCGGAATACGAGCTGCTTCACGGAAGCCAAGAGGAAGCGAAGCGCCTGATGGACGAGCTAGCGGCTAGCGCCCTTACGCCCCGCAACCAAGCCCGCCTCGAGCGCCTGCGCTCCTTGCTGCCTTGCGAGTAGGGACATGACGACGGTGGTGGACTCCGGTTCCTTTGATGCAGGGCCGATTTGCGGCCTTCCATTTGCGGCCTTCCATTTGCGCCCCGGCTTATCCCCGTCTGCTTGGGATGCTTCCTTAAGCCAGCATGCTGGCTGCTTCAACCAGCGTGGCGTTGGCATGCTTGGCGGCCTGCTTACACTCTTGCGTGAATCCGCTTTTCGAGAAAAGATACAGACGTTTGTTGTTGCCGGGAAGTAGTGAGGCCCGATGCGATAGAAGGTCCAGCACATCAGCGTCTATGGGTTTTGTGCGCCATTTGCATTCACCCAGAATGAGCTCGCCATCTGCACCAATGGCGGCAACGTTGATTTCGGCCTGCTCTTTGCGCTGGGTATCGGCGCCCCACCACGATCCGATGCGCGTGGGCAGCATGTCTATCCGTCCTTCGCGTATTTCGCGCGCCAGCCATTGGCGGCATGCTTGCTCGAAGACGGGGCCCATGAAGGTGGGGAAATCGTTCTCCACAATCGCGTGCGCCACTCTGTCGTGCAGCCCCAGGTCGAGCGCGGCTGCGTACCGGGGCACGAAGCGGTACCAAAAACGGAAAAGATTATCAGATATGCGATAGATGACTTGTTTTTTATTGGCGAATGCCACCGGAGTCACGCGTTCGACGATGCCTAGCTCAATGAGCGTCTTCATATACTGCGATACGGCGGAGGCAGGCGCTTTAACAATGTTCGCAATGTCGGAAATGCGCGTTTCCCCCGCTGCTAGAGCGGCAATGACCGCATTGTAAACGGCAGGAGTGCGCACCTCCTGCATCAGATAATTTTCGGGCTCGATGGAAAGAAACGACCCCTGTTCAAGCACGGAAGATACGTTGTCCACGAGGGGCCGAGCGCAATCAAACTGCTTGAGATATAAAGGAACTCCACCAGCGATTGCGTAGAAGGGCAGGGTTTCTTCAAACGATTGGGCACCCATCAGCCGTGCGGCATCAAAAACGTCAAACGGCTCAACTTTGATTTGCGCTGTGCGTCTGCCACAGAGGGGGCTCTGATGTCCAAGCACTTGGTGCTCCATGAAGCTCATGGAAGAACCGCACAGTACAAGCATTAGGTTGCTTTGTTCGCGCGTGCTATCGATGAGGGTTTGCAACAGCGACGATATGCCGGGATAGCTTTGTGCAAGGTATGGATACTCGTCAATGATGAGCAGCGTTCGGGGGGCGCCTTGAGGGTCGGCAGCCTTTGTAAAAACCGGCGCAAGTGCAGCTTCGAATGTTGCATATGCAGGGGATTCGTAATCGATCGACTCATTTGGGAAGGGACCCTGAGACATAATGCTCCGGCTAAGGATGCCTAGATTTTCAGCCGCGCTTGTTTCTCGCGCAGTGCAGAAGATGACCTGAGGTTTTTGGGATGC
>CAUWMI010000068.1:0-11552 GCA_963559755.1 uncultured Slackia sp.
AGCAATACGACCGAAGGTCACACAACGTCCGTGACCAATGCCGGGTACATAGGTAGGATAATCGCCAGCACCGAAGAACTCACCAGCGGCGGAGCCGCACACATACAGACCCTCAATCGGCTTGTCTTCTGCGTCCAACACCTGTGCATCAGTATTGGTGCGCAGACCGCCGCACATAGTGAGCATGGAAGCAACCAGCTTGCCAGCGTAGAACGGCGGGTCCTGAACCTTGCCCATAACCTCCGGACGCTTGCCAAAGTCGAGGTCTTTACCCAAATCACACAGCTCGTTATAGCGGTCGACCGTCGCAACCAGATTCTCGGCGGGCACGCCCATCTTCTCAGCGAGCTCTTCCAGGGTGTCGGCCTGCATGGTCAGGCCGTCAGCAATCTCACCTTCCAGGACCTTCTTCTGAGCCTCGAGGTTGTATTCGCCGCCCACAGGCTGAGTGAGCTGGCCCCACTGCAGGCCGCCACCCAAACCGGCATCAATCTGCTTTTTGACCTGCTCCAAACCATGAGAGTCGTAGATGGTCCACGCATCCTTCTTGGTTTGCAGGGCCTTGGTGACCGATTTGGACTGGGTGTTCACGTCCTCATTCTTGAAACGCTTGCCCTCCCAATTCACATGCAGGAAGCCGTAGCTTGCCGCACCGAAGTCGAGGTGCATAACCGCCGCATGAGGCTCGGACTTCTGCATAGCGCCGCCAATCCAGATGGCCTGCTTGTGCATATCGCCCGTATCGCAATCAGGCGGATTGTAGTAGCGGCCGTCCATGGCGTACACAGTCATGGGCGAATAGTACTGGAACATCTCGTTATCAGCCGCATAGTCACCTGACGCGATGATGACGGATTTCGCATTAATCTGGACATAATTGCCATCCGGGTCGGTCACGATGGCGCCGGTCACCGGACCGCCCTCTTCGCGCACAAGCTGCTCGCTCTTGGTGGACCAACGAATCTCGCCGCCATTCTCCGCAATGAGCTCATAGAGTGCGGGGACGAGCACGGCGTTGCCGTACACATCGCCCACGCCGGAGCCCTGGTAGAACGTGAAGTTCACGGTCTCCTCGTACTTATCAGCAAGATAGAAAATATGCGTCACAGGGTATTCGGTGTAATCGGGGCCCTTGTAGTATCCATCCCACAGAAGCGCTTCAAGGTTCTTCTGACTCGTCACCATATCGTACAGCCAGTCGAAACATGCACCACTCTTGCGAGCAAACTCCCATAGCAGGGGTTCCTTTACACGGCCCTGCGCCCAATTAATCCAACGACGTACCACGTTGTTGTAATCGGGCTCTTCCACCAGGCCCTTTTTCGCGAGTTCCTGCTGGACCTTAGTGTGGAAACCAGCAATATGCACGCCACGAGCGACCACGCACTCGGGATTCTTGTCGATGGTGACAACCTTGGCACCCTTTTCCAGCGCAGAAAGCGTTGCGCAGCAGCCGGCCAGACCAGCGCCGATGACAAGCACGTCGCAATCTTCGGTGCTCGTGATGGCGTCGCTGGCGATGGGGTCGGGCGCAATTTCCCAGCTATGCATGCCCGCCACATCGGGACCTGCAGAAGCTCCGCTTTCGGCAACGGGCATTCCACCGCCCGTAGCACCAGCAGCAGACTCGCTTTCGCCAGTCGCCTGGGGGGCGCAGCCGGTTAAACCGGCAGCAGCAGCACCAGCGGCTACGGCACCACCCAAACCCAGGAACGAACGGCGAGACAGACCCTTCTTGCTCTCTTCCATGCTTCCCTCCTATAAGGTAATTCTTGTCTTGCGAGCGCGTTTCCCTTTGCACAACCCACTCGACATCGCAGCCGAATGCTGCAATTGAATCAACCATAAATGTAAATGCCTATGTGCAATATCCCGTCAGCTGGGGGTAAAAGGCCATGTCAGAGCATTTCCCCCTGCTAGGGGGATGCCTCCATGGAACACAATTTCACCCATCGAACTCCACTTCTCGTATAATCTTTTGCGGGGAAGCGGCCAAACGTCATGCATGTAGGCGCAACGGCCGCGCAAGGGAGGGAATATGTTTTCGCTGAAGAACGAATTGTGGCGCACGCCCGATCTTCTTGGGTTTGCCGCGCATTGGACATGGATCTGGTGCGTTTTTTGGAGCTCTCTTTTTTACAATGAAAGTGTTCGACTGGGAATTAATTCTCAGGGGGTTGGCGTTCCAAGCGCATCATCGCCCTTCGTGCTCGAGCCCCTATGGTCAGCCTCTCTTCTAGCCAACGTCATAGGCATTGCGGCATTACTTGTGATTTCTCACCATCGCAATCCGCTATCTGAAATCAAAGCCATGCCAGCACTCGCAGGAATATGCACTTCCTTGGGCACCATTGCAGTATCGCGCATCGTCCTAAACGCATCAGGAGATGCCGCCTCCACCATATACTTCGCAGGATCGATTCTCACCGGAATAGGAAGCGCAGGCGTTGTGATACTTTGGGGTGAACTCTTAGTTTCCTCAGGTCCCAAACGAACAGTTAACTATAGCGTGATATCACTCGTTATTGCGTCGGCTCTCTTCCTTCTTATACAGCTTCTGCCTCCCGCTCCTGCACAGGTCGCCACGGCAGCACTCCCTTTTTTAAGCATGGCTTGCCTTGTGCATTTTAGAAACAGCCTGCCACGCGTGCCTCGTGCTAGACGAAATGCCCATGTAGATGCAAGACCGTCCGTACGCATGATCGCAATCGCACTCTTCTTTGGCATATCTTTTGGCATCATGAAAGGCCTTATTGCTCCTGTAGGCGACGAGTGGATTGCGTTGCGCGACATTTTGAACATTATCGCCATTCTTGGCGGATCAATCGCCATCTTCATTACCATGAGCGTTTTCAATATGGATTTTGACCATCTGACGTATCAAATAGCCCTGCCACTCATGGCGGCGGGATTCTTGGCACTACCGCTTCACGAGCCATTTAACGTCGTTGGCACCGCATTGCACCAATTTGGCTATCAATACTTCTATATCGTTCTGTGGGCATTATGGGCCGCCATCGCCACACGCGCCGACGTTCCAGCAGGCTGGACGGTTGCGTGGGGAATGTTCGCCATCCAATCAGGTCAATTCATAGGATCCGCTACCTCTGCTATCGCCCTACCCTTTATACAAAGCGATGCGGATATGGCAATGGTTTCGGCGTTTACGATTTTCGCAATCCTTCTTGTCGCACTGTTCGCTCTTGGCGGCAGCAAGGCAAGCACTGGATGGGGCTTCATAAAGCCAATGGAGGAGGATATCTCTACGCCATTCGAGAAGGCGAGCACGCGCATTGCTCGCCTTTGCAAGCTTTCTCCTCGAGAAACCGAGGTGCTATTCCTGCTGGCAAGGGGGCGAAACCGAGCCTATATTAGCGAGGAATTGGTTATTTCAGACGAAACAACAAAGAGCCACATCAAGAACATTTATAGAAAGACCAGTGTTCATTCACAGCAACAGTTGATAGACCTCATCGAATCTGAAAGTGCCGCGCAAAAATAGACGTTAGATTGTGAAACCTGCGAACAGAAATGCAGACATACGAATCTCCTAAAAAATACAGAGCAGAGTGGCTCATAGTCTTGTTGAACGATGTCGGATAGTTCTGGATACGTTGCAAGTCATTGGAAATTGAGCACATGCAAAACATTGGCGTCATCGCACCAAACGCAATACCTCTATGTCCCAACATGCTTTAACGACAGAAACAAGAAGGCTGCCCGTCCCTTGGATGAGCAGCCTTCCGTATCACCTTCAGTTACAGAAATGGCGCTGTAGCGGAATGCCGCCCTTCGGAAACTTCTCGCCCCCGAAGGGCACGTAACTTGCTCTAGCCCTTGTTCCTGTTCGTCTACTTCAGCCCCACATCCTCGGCATCGGCGTCAATCGCTTCTTCGAAGTATTCGCGCACCGGCTCAGGACCCACATGCTTGAGGTCGTCCTCGCCCACGTGCCAGCACTGCGTGGCGGGCAGACCGGGAATATTCTCGGCCACGAATACGGGGTTCTTGCCGGCCTTGCGCTGGCGCGTGTAGTCGTCCAGCGCCTTGAACGCCCACTTGCCCAGCAGGAAGATGGCAATCAGGTTCACCATCGCCATGAACGCCATGGTGATGTCGGCAAAGTTCCAGGCCAGCGTGAAGTTGTTCAGACAACCCACCATGATGGCAGCAAGACAGGTGAAGCGGAACAAGGTGAGCACAGTCTTGCTCTTGGTGATGAAGCGGATGTTGCCCTCGGCATAGAAGTAGTTGCCAATCAGGCTGGAGAACGCGAAGCAGAAGATGGCGAACGTCACCACATGGATGCCGATTTCGCCCACCGAGGAGTTGATGGCCATCTGCACGAGCGGCATGCCGTTCAGATCGCCAAAGGTGCCGCCCTGCTTCACGAAGAAGATCAACACGATGAACGCAGAGCAGGTGCACACGAGCATGGTGTCCAGGTACACCGAAAGCGTCTGGACCAGGCCCTGCTTGCACGGGTGCGACACGCTTGCGGTTGCGGCGGCGTTAGGGGCGGAACCCATACCAGCCTCGTTAGAAAACAGGCCGCGCTTGAGACCCAGCACCACAACGGAGCCCGCGAATCCGCCGAAAATCGACTGGAAGTCGAACGCGCTCTGGAAGATGTAGCCGAACGCCTCGGGCAGCAGGTTCAGGTTGGTCACGGTGATACCGATACCCAGTGCCAGGTAAGCCACCGCCATGATGGGCACCAGAATGGACGAAATGATACTGATGCGCTTGGATCCGCCGAAAATGACGAACGCGGTCATAACCATGAGCACGATGCCCAGCGCCACGGCGGTGCCGTTGGTAGCGTAATCAGGGATGTAGTATTCCAACGCACTCGCCATGTTGTACGCCTGCAGGCCGTTGAAGCCGTAAGCGTAGCAGATGATCAGCAGCACGGCGAACACGATGCCCAGCCAACGCTGGCCCAGCGCCTGCTCGATGTAGTACGCAGGACCACCGCGGAACTCGCCCTCCTTGCCGCGCACCTTCCAAATCTGCGCGAGCGTGGACTCAACGAAGGCGGATGCCGCGCCCAAAAGCGCCATGAGCCACATCCAGAAGATTGCACCCGGGCCGCCCGTCGCCACGGCGGTGGCGATACCGGCAATGTTGCCCGTGCCCACGCGCGACGCGGTGGACACCATCATCGCCTGGAACGACGAGATGGACTTCTCGCCCTCCACGTGGCGCTTCTCGGTCAGCTGCGTGAACATGTCCTTGATGTAGCGAATCTGAACGAAACGCGTGCGCACCGTGAAGTACACGGCGCAGAACACCAGCAGGATTACCAGGATATAGGTGTAGAGAAAATCATCGAATTGCGTGGTGACATCGATCAGCCATGCATTCATCTCTGCGCTCATCCAGGCCCCCTTTCCCCTGTCATGCGCCGCAACGAGCCTGAACGGGCAAATCCGTTTGAACGAGGGAAGGCGACGCAAATGTAAAACGATGCACCGATTCTACCAGACGAACGACGGGCGCTCCATCCCTTTGGAGCGATAAAGCACGCAGAAACGAAAATAGGCGCCCCGCAGGACGCCTCTCATTTGCAATCTCGTCATTCGGAAGAACGGCGGAATACACTATTCTTCGT
The DNA here is from genome assembly GCA_963559755.1 of uncultured Slackia sp. GTDB lineage: Bacteria > Actinomycetota > Coriobacteriia > Coriobacteriales > Eggerthellaceae > Slackia. The sequence goes on from CAUWMI010000068.1 coordinate 5,615, forward strand.
TAGACTCCTCGACGGTCACCCAGAACTCGACCTGGCCGATGCGGCGTGCATCCATCGAGCGCACGATGAAGCGCACAGTGGTGTTGCCGTTGACGTATTCCGTCTTGTCGCCCGCCTCGGGGATGCGGTCAAACTCGTCAAGCAGCAGGCCGCCCAGCGTGTCGTACTCGGGGAAGTCATCATCGCTGAAGCCCAGCTCGTCGGCGAAATCGTCGATGGGGCATGCGCCGCTGGACAGGTAGTGGCCCTCGGATACCTTCACCAGGTCATCGCCGCTGCCGTGGGAGTACTCGTCATCGTAATCGCCCACGATCTCTTCGAACACGTCGCCCATGGTCACAAGGCCGCTGGTACCGCCGTGCTCGTCCACCACGATGGCGATCTTGGTGTGCTCCTTCTTGAGCAGACCCAGCAGCTTGGAAACCGTCAGACCCTCGGGCACGGCAAACATGCGGCGGATGCGCAGGTTCTCCATGCCGGCGTCCTCGGGCAGGTTGTACAGGTCCTTGATATGGATGAAGCCGACGATGTCATCCTTATCCTTGCGGCACACGGGGTAGCGCGTGAACTTGTGCTCGTCGACGACGCGCAGGTTCTCTTCCAGGGAGTCCTCCATGCTCAGGCACACCATGTCGGGACGCGGGGTCATAATGGCCTCGACATCCTTCTCGGCGATATCGAAGATGTTGTCCACAAACTCGTTCTGCTCGGAATCAATCAGACCGCTTTCGGTGGACTCGTCGATGAGCAGGCGAATCTCTTCCTCGGTGTACACCTCGTGCTCGTTTGCGGGGTCATGGCCCAGCAGGCGCACAACGCCGTTGGTGATGGAGTTGAACAGCCACATGATGGGATAGGTGATGCGGTAGAACCACATGAGCGGCGTGGCCGTGTGAAGCGCGTACTTCTCGGTGGAGAAAATTGCCAGCGACTTAGGAATCAGCTCGCCAACCACCACGTGCAGCGTGGTCATGAGGAAGTAACCAATCGCCACGCAGATAGCAGTGACGGCAGCCTGGGGCAGGTGAAGCGCCTCGAAGATGGGATGGAACAGCGCGGCAAACGCGGGCTCGCCCAGCCAGCCCAGCGCAAGCGAGGCCAGCGTGATGCCCAACTGACAAGCGGAAAGATACGCGTTGACATTATCGGCGATAATCTTCGCGTTCTTAGCGCCCGGCTTTCCCTCCTCTACCGCCATCTCGAGCTGCGATCTGCGAACGCGCACCAGCGAGAACTCCGCTACTACGAAAAACGCGTTCATCAGAAGGAATACGACAACAAGAAGGAAACTTATGCCAATGGGCATGGGTGAGACTTACTCCTTTCGGTTGGTTGCACTGGGGTCTCAAACCCGACCGCGCGATTGTTCCGTCCTGCCTTGCGGCTTAATCGCGTGGGCTTCCCGCCCAAGCGCGACAATGCCGACGGCGGTCCCCAGGTTGGAATCCGGAGGCGGCGCTTTCGCCGCTTCCTCAGGGACCGCGCTTTGCGCACGCGGCCAATTGTTAATCCGCCATCATACAGGAAAGCCGCTCGCCATGCGCGTGACGAGCGGCTTTAACTGATATTTGTCAACATTTAGACACCAAGAACGACGCCGCGTCACCCATCGAGCATCGCATCAATACGCCTCATCCAGCGGGGCGTGGGCTTTCACGTCCAAGCTCAGGTCGGCGAACTTGCCCTGCGCGTAGCGGTCGCGAGCCACTTCGGCAATCATGGCCGCCTGATCGCCGCACGCCGAAAGAGGCGGCATGGTCAGGCGCACACCAATCTTCTTGCACATACGCTCGTAGGCCGCGCGCAGCTCGGGGTTAGCTGCCACGCCGCCGCCCAGGCAGAACTCCTTGGCGCCCGTTTCGAGCAGCGCCGCCTTGGCCTTTGCCACCTGCACATCCACCACAGCTGCCGTGAAACTGGCAGCGATGTCGGGCATGTTGAGTTCGCGCCCTGCCTGCTGCTCTTTTTGGATGTAGGTGGTCACGGCGGTCTTCAGGCCGGAAAGGCTGAAGCGCAAATCGCCCGAATGCATGAGCGCGCGCGGGAAATCGATGGCTTTGGGATTGCCCTGCGCCGCAAGCTTGCTGATGATAGGACCACCGGGATAGCCCAGGCCCAACGCCTTGGCCACCTTGTCGAAGGCCTCGCCCACCGCGTCGTCGATGGTGGAGCCCAGCGTAACGTAGTCGCCCCAGTCGCGCACGTGCACGAGCATCGTATGGCCGCCGCTCACGAGCGACACCACCATGGGCGGCTTGATGTCGGCGCGCGCGATGCGATTGGCATAGAGGTGGCCTTCCAGGTGATTCACGGCGATAAGCGGCTTGTCAACGCCCCACGCCGCACCCTTGGCGAAGGCAACGCCCACCACCAGCGCACCCACCAGGCCCGGAGCGTAGGTAACGGCGATAGCGTCCAGGTCGCGCCAGTGAAGCTGAGGCGCCCCAAGGCTGCGCGAGGCGGCATCCAGACATTCGTCGCACACGCCGCAGATGGCCTCGATGTGCTTACGGCTCGCGATCTCGGGCACCACGCCGCCGAAACGCGCATGGAAATCGATCTGCGAGGCCACCACGTCTGAAAGAATCGTGCCGTTGCCATCGATGATGGAGGCCGCCGTCTCGTCGCACGAGCTTTCGATGGCGAGAATGAGCGGGCGGGCGAAAGCGGGGGATTCCGGAGCCGAAGGCATAGTGTGTAGTGCATCCTTCAGTGGTGCCGTCAGGGTTTCAAGCGCGCCGTCAACGTCACCGCCGAACGCGTTGCCCTCCCCCATGGTTACCGCAAAGTCCCCCGCCGCAACCTCGTCTACACGCAGCGTCATGCCTGCCACGTCGTGCTGGGCGACCGGCAAGGGACCCGTCATGATAACGGCGTCTTCGCGGTCGGAATAATAATGCGGGCGCACGCCAATGCGCGCAAGCCCCAGATTCTCGTAGAACGTCTGCGCACCCTCGTTGGAAAGACGCACTTCGAGCGTCATCTCGGTAGCGCCCAAATCGCGCGCGTCGGAGGCAACAAGCCCGATGAGCTCGCGAGCGATACCGCGGCGGCGATACGTTGGGTCAGTGGCGATTTTCAGAATCTGCACCTGGCCATCCACAATCCAGCCGCCGCAATAACCCACAAGCTTCTTGTCGTCGTACGCCGCCCACCAAGTGCGATCCTTGCGGGGCAGCTCGTCGGCCACAAGCGTTGCGGCCCAGGCGTCGCTTCCCATGGTCTCGCTCTCCAGACGTGCAACATCACGCACGTGGGCAACATCGAGCGGGCGATAGGCAAGGGCAGCAGCCGCGCCCGAAGCTTCATCCTGCACACCGGTGTGCAGGTTCTTCGGTTCCGTCTTGGCAAGGCGAATACGCTCGTTTTCCTCAGCGTCGGACAGACGCGTATACACCGGAAGCAGCGTAGCGGGATTGCCATCGCCCATACGCGGAGCAAGCATCAAGCCGCGACCGGAAACCGACCACAACGCTTCAGGAGCAAGCTCACCCAGCTCCGTAAAGATATCGGCATATTTTGTCAGAGCATCACCCAGAATGATGAGCTGCCGCGTCATCGTGCCCGCATCCGCCTCACAATCCAGCGAGGCAAGCGCATCCTCCAGCCACTCTCCTGCCGCCACGGCTTTCACCACCGTGTCGTTAGTGAGTCGACGCACACCGGATTCATCCAGGTCAAACAAGGCCGGATACACTTCCTTGCGCATGGCATCGGCGGCAACCAGCACGCGTCCGCGCACGCCATCGGCCCACGCGTTCCATGCAACCGCGTCGAGCGTGGACACGCCCAGAAGCGGCACCTCGAGAGCCGACGCCGCACCCTTGGCAGTCGCCATGCAGATACGCACGCCGGTGAAGCTGCCGGGGCCGCGTCCGCACACGATAGCGGCGATGTCGCCCTTGGAAATACCCGCAGCCTCAAGCGCCGCATCCACCTCGGACAGAAGCACAGTGTTGCTCGCACGATGGGCAGCAACTTCATGCGTGTTCACAATGTCGACCGATGCCGACTTCAACGCGTCGACATTGCGAGAAGCCACCGCCTCGCTGTCGCGCAGCTTCCCTACGCCAATGGCAACGACCTCGTTAGCCGTATCGAATGCCAGAATATATTCACGTGCGTGTTCACCCATGAACATGCCCTTTCCTGCCCTTTGCGCTCATAACCTTTCAGATTGTACGGATTTCCCGCGCAAAGCGCACGCATTCGGCCGAAAACCAGAATCCCGGCACGAGAATGGCCGGTTGTCCCCTTCCAGACTGCCAGAGCAACAAAGCTCATGGTTTGCGATATCTACGCTCACGGAATCATGTTTTACCCGGTGAGGGCTTGCCTTTTTAGCCAAGCGGCGTCGCATACACCTCGCGCAGGACGGGGCCGGTGGACTCGTCGAACTCCACCACGTGCCAGCACTCGGCGAGTTCCGCATCAGGGAAGCGCTCCAGCACGGCATTCTCCCAGGCGACAGGGAATACCGCCGACGGAACCTCTGAATCGAATGACACACGGTCTTCAATGGGAAGGTCGCTCAGAAATGCGGCACGATTATCCATAGCGTGCCGGATCTCGTCATTCAAAGATGCAACGCGCTTGTATGCTACGTGATCGAAATGTGCATCTTGCGGCACGGAGGCTTCCATGGTCGGTTGCGCGTCACCAGGCATCTCTCGTGACAACACGTCTGCCGCAAGCGCCTTCGCCTCGGCGAGCTCGACCGCCTCCGCCCCCTCTTTACTCGACAGCCAGTCACGCACGCGCAACGCATCCTCACCGAACGCTTTTACGCACTTCAGGAAGTAATCCGCGCTATCCATCGCAAGCCACGCGTGCGAGCGAGCGAAGCCGTCGTCCAGCAAGAAGCCGCGGTTCTGCTGGAACACCTGGCCCGTATTTTTGTTGTCCAGCGAGCAATAATGCACGCCCATGCGCAGGTCCTGCTCCTCGGCGAAACGCAGCAGATCGAGACACGCCGCCTCGCTGCCCGCGATGGGCAGGCCGCCCGCATACCAGTAGTTGTAAAGCACCTTGTACGGCTTGCGACGCAGCTTGAACCCACGGCGCTTGAATTCCTGCTCGTTATGCAGCGGAAAGCACAGCTCCAGCAGATTGATACCGCGAATTCCCAGGTCATCGAGGCGCAGGAGCAGGTCGCGCATTTCCTGTTCCTCGCCAGGCATAACGGGCATCTCAACCATCACGTCGGGAATGACACGCACGGCAGCCGCCATGCGCCCGAATAGCTCCTCCTGATCGCCATCGGTCTCCTGAGGCTTCACGCTGAAGCGCAGCTCATCGAGACCCGCCGCGGCGAGATCATTCAAAAACGCATCATCGAGCAAATCGCCGCTCGTGTATATACGCACGTGAACGCCAGGATACAGTTCTTTCGCGGCATGCAGGAACTCGAGCACCTCGGGCTTGTGCAGGCACGGCTCGCCGCCCGTTACCGCCAGGCAGTCGAACTGCGCTCCCTGGGCATGCGCCTGGCGCAACTCCTCGGCAATATCGCGCGTGTGAGTGCGGAAGAACTCGTAATCTTCTTGGTTGGGGTTGAAGCAGAAATAGCAATGCTTGGTGCACTTGAGCGACACGAAAAACGTCGCCGTACGCTCGCCCTTGCGGCACGCCAAGCACGCCGGCGAAATCCAACCGCGCCACATACTCGCATCACCGTTTTCGCAGTGGATGGGCTGGCGCGCCTCGTCATGCGATTCATCAGCGCCTCGCACGTGAGCGTTCACCTCGCGCGTGAGCTCGAGTCGACGGCCACGCGGACACGACTCGGCTGCCTCAAACGGCAGCCCAAACTGCGCTACCGACTTCTCAAAATCAGCACGCACCACATCGTACGTCCCGCAATATTCCGCCCTATTCACGCTCTTCCCCTAACGCCATCGCATGCGATGCTCGCCGGATACTTGCTTATTTCCATTTT
>CAUWMI010000069.1:0-11443 GCA_963559755.1 uncultured Slackia sp.
TGATCACCGGCGATCCCGAGTCCTCGATCATCTCCGATTACGAGAGGGACGTCGAGACCTATGCCGACGCCAAGAACGGGTCCCCGGATCTGTCTCGCTGGCTCATGGGCCAGTTCCAGGGCTCCGTGCTCACGTGGGCCGGCCAGTTCTGGTGCCCCCAGATCTTCAAGGAGCTGTTCTCGACGAGCCTCGAGCATAGCTACAACAAGGTCTATGAGGAGACCTCGACCGGAGCCCTGACCGAGGCCGGGGCCAACGGGAAGACCATGAAGACGACCTACGAGGACGCCATGCTTCGCAAGGTCGCCAGGAGGAACCCGGTCACCGCGACGCTGCTCGACATCACTCTCCGCCCGAACACCGGGTACCTGGAAAGCGAGATGCCCCTCGTCGTCATCCCCGACCAGGCTCAGATGGATTCCCAGAAATACTGGAGCCTCTACGACGATGAGGGCAGTCCGCTCCCCGAGCCGGTCAGGCAGGAGAAGATCATCGAGATCATCTCCCTCATGCAGCAGACCGATGACATGGAGGATCTGTACGAGGCCGGCTTTTACCTTGATCCGAAGACCAGGTTCGATGTCGGTGACACGATCTGGCAGATCTGCTCGGACCTCACCGACGCCTATTACGAGATGGAAGCCAATGGCGACCTGAACCCGTATGTACTCGGCGGCGGCGATTTCTACAAGTGCAAGGCCCTGGCGACCCAGATCTCCAATGCCTACTATGACGAGCTCGGTTATTGGAAGTCCTTCTACTACGACAAGCTGGAAAGCGAGCCGATGCGCAGGGGCATGGTCATGTACAACAGGTACAAGACCACCTACGCTCAGGACGACAACGGCGAGGTCTACGCCACCGGCATCATGGCGGACACCTCTGGCCTGAAGTCCCTGTCCCCGGTCAAGATCGCTCCCGACTCCTTGACGGAGAAGACGATCACGATGGGCTATGAGGGCGACTTCATGACCCCGTCCGCCGTCACCGGCGAGAGCACCGGCATGAGGGCGCTCATCCCCGTCGAGCAGGGCTATGAGAACGTGATTCCCTTCGAGTCCCATGACCCGGAGAATAAACCAGGATCCGGTGATGGCAACGGCAACGGGAACAACAAGTCCAGATCCAACGGCAATGGCCGTCCGTCCTACGGCGGCAGGTCCTACGGCTACCGCAAGGGCGGCGGCGGTGGCGGCGGTGGCCGCGGCGGCTCCGCACCGAACCTGTACTCCAGGCTACCCAGGTCGTACAACCCGTCACCGAAGACCATGTACGGCGAGAGGCTGTATGATACGAAGTACGACTACCTGCGGCCCGGCTTCGAGACGAAGGGCAGCCGCGAGGCCTACAAGAGGAGCGACATCTAATGGCAGACTTCGACATCAAGCCAGAGGACATCAAGGACACGAGCGGTCTCGGTGAGAAGATCAGCGAGATGTACAACCGCTCCAAGGCGACGATGGACCTCCGAACGAACAACTTCGAGCTGTTCACGAAGATCTCCCACAACATGAGCCTCTACGAGAAGCGGAGGAACACGGAGTTCTCCGAGGGGACCACGCAGGCCCTGAAGCGCAAGCTCAGGGCCCAGACCCTGCAAAGGGTCCCGGACGGCGAGATCACCACCCAGTTCGACAAGAACTCGATCGAGCAGGTGGAGACCGAGTTCCTGTTCGACACGAAGGTCGTGCGCTCGGAGTTCGACGGCAAGGACATGATGAAGAACCTCTGGCGCGCCTTCAACACGGCGTACGACTACGGGTTCGCCTGCATCCGCACCGGCTTCGAGCGCGACCTCGACGGCGACCTCAGGATCTCCTGGAAGCAGATCGGCTGGAACGACGTGTACCCCGCGCCAGACTGCGATTTCATCGAAGAGGCCGAGTGGTACGTGATCCGCGAGTACATCAGCCGCGCGGAGATCAAGGCGCTCATCGACTGGGACACCGAGACCGTCAAGGACAAGACGTACTTCGAGGACACCGTGAAGTTCCTGTCCGACTGGGAGCCCAGCGAGGGACCGGAGTACGACTCGATCCCACTGGCCGACAAGAAGAAGGGCGTCACGAAGGTCGAGAGCATCGAGGTTCTCACGCTCTACAAGCGCGGCGCCGACGAGTTCTACTCCTATGTCCCGAGCTGCCGGGCCATGCTCAGGATGGTCAAGAACGAGGATCCCAGGAAGGACGTGCCGATCCACTTCCTGATCCTCGAACCAGACCCGGAGTTCCCGCTCGGCTGCTCGTCCGTCATGTGGACCTTGGCCCAGCAGCAGTTCGCCGACGCCTTCCAGACCTCCGCGTACCAGACGCTCCTGCTCGCCACGAAGCCGCCCATCATGGCGACCGGCAACCTCATGAACGCGAAGATCCGCATGGAGCCGGCTGCTTTCTGGGATCTCGGCAACAACCCGAACAACAAGATCGAGAAGTTCCCCGTCGAGACCACGACCATCACGCAGTACGGCTCCATCCTGGAGAACATCGGCGCGAACATGATGAAGAACCTGAACGTAACAGATCAGACGATCGCGTCCGATGCGAACGTGGCCCGATATTCTGGGACCGCCCCGGGCGTGCATGAGCAGGCCAAGGACAAGACGATCACGATCAACCAGTACGCCAAGAGGATCGAGATCTTCTTCTGCGAGTGGGCGAACCACGCCCTGCGGAGCTACATCGCATCCATGGGCGGTAAGATCAAGATGACCGTTGACGAGCCCACCCGCCGCCGCATCTGGGACATCGAGATGGCTAGAGACCAGAGGCTCAGGCAGAGCGGCGAGAAGCCCGGCGAGTCCATCATCGACGGAGACAAGATCGAGATCGACTTCGACAACCTGTCCACCGACCTCCTCTCCTTCTCCGTGCGCGCCGGGTCGCTCATCGAGACACGCGAGGAGGAGGAGCGCAGGAACATCCAGGAGATGCTGATCCCCGTCTCGCAGATGCTCGGCAACGTATCCGAGAAGAACAGGGGCGCCTTCGAGCAGAACATCATGCAGATGATGGCCCGCCTGTTCGACCTGTCCAACATCGATGTCTCCGCGCAGACCTCCCAGCGCGTCGACGACCAGCTTCTCCTCGAGGCCCAGCGCGCGACGATGGATCAGGTCATGGCCCAGCAGCAGCAGATCAACCAGATCGCCCAGCAGATCATGCCTGGCCAGGGCCAGCAGCAGCCCGGCGCCATGCCGAACCAGGGTCCGCAGGGGCAGCAGCAGCCAGGCCTCATGCCGAACCAGGAACCGCTGGAGACCATACGCGCACCTCAACAGGACAATCCCGGGTTGACACCGGAATTACAGCAGGGTGTACCATCCGATATGAACCAAATCTCGGCGCAAGGTAACCTACAGTAAGGAGTAGCTATGGCACAGGTTATCGCTCCCGAGGTCTGGCAGGAGGGCATCGACGACAACCGTCTGCTCCCCGGTCGCGTGACCGCGGGTCTCTTCCAGGGCTCTTTGGCCCCCAACGCCAAGATCGCCAACAACGGCGGCGCCCTTCGCGTCTGGGACATGGCGATCACCGACTATATCACCGACTATGACGACCGCCGCCTGAACGGCCTCGCCGGCACCAACACCGACGGCCAGGACGGCTGGGGCGCCTCCGCCTACGGCGTGTTCCAGGATGTCCGCTTCGACTCCCGCGTGTACACGATGTCCCGCCACCGCTCCGTCGCGTTCCGAATCTTCGACGAGCAACAGTACTCCGGCGGCATCGGCGAGTGGGGCGACGCCGCCCATTCCAACGTGATCACCCCGGGCCAGTCCCTCATGAACACGGCGGCGATCCTGAACAAGACGAAGACCCTGTGGCAGGAGTCCGTGCTCAACCCGGACATCGACCGCTACAACATCTTCTGCGCGGTCAACGGCCACATGAACGGCCGCTGGGTCCAGAAGAACCCGTCCGAGATCTTCAACGACGACGGCCAGTGGGTCGCCACCCCCGGCACAACCCAGGGCAACGCGATCGAGCCCAGCTTCGCCGCCATCCACGCGGTCGAGTGGGACAACGACAACATCCCGCTGCTCCTCAAGAACATCGACGTCATCTGGTCTTCCCTGCGCATCCCGCAGGATTCCCGCTGCCTGATGCTCGACCCGTTCTACGAGTACGACTTCATGGCCGCCCTGACCGGCAAGGGCATCGTCGCCACCGACTCCGCGTTCAACATGCTCCAGGACGGCCACGTGACCAAGCTCATGGGCTGGGAGCTGTGCTTCGACATCCCGTCCGAGTACTGGCCGCACATCTACGTCGACGACAACCTGAACGTCGTCCACTCCAAGGACGGCCATGCCCCCTACGACAAGTACATCAATTCCGTCGCCTACACCGACACCGGCCGCGAGCTCATGCTCTCCATGGCCGCCAGCGACCGCATGACCCGTCCGAACTTCATCCGCACCGAATGGGACAACGACACCAAGACCTTCAAGAAGGTCCTGACCAACTACCCGCTCGGCATGCCCTCCGCCGCTCCGTACTTCGGCGATCCGGTCAACCTCGATCCCGCCGACTTCGGCAAGCCGACCGAGTACCCGTTCACCGCCCCCGGCGCGGGCTACGGCCTGAAGACCCCGACCGGTCCCCAGGGCACGATCGTGCGTCGCCAGACCATCGGCATGTTCCTGTACAAGAAGGCCGTCCAGACCTCCCAGGAGTACAGCTCCATGGTGACCGACACCGGCATGACGCGCGGCAAGTTCACCGAGATGTGCTTCGACGTCAAGTACGACTGCTGGGTCATCGAGTCCCTGTCCCAGGGCATCATCCCGATCATCGACGCCGTCGAGAACACCGGCACCTTCGCCATCCCCGTCCAGGTCGTCGAGCCCGACACCTCCGACGCGAAGGTCACCAAGGTCACCGTCAACCCCGCCACCCTGTCCCTCAAAGTAGGCCAGGAGGCCTATGTGACCGTCAAGGTCGAGGGCACCGGCGCGTTCGACAAGGGCTGGTCCGCCTTCTCCTCCGACGCGAACAAGGCCGAGGTCATGCCCGACGGCAAGATCCGCGGCATCGCCGCCGGCACCGCGACCATCACGTTCCGCTCGCTCGGCGATCCCACCAAGACCGCCACGGTGGCCGTGACCGTCACCGCCGCGGCCGCAGCCTAACGGCTCACCGGATCTAACGGCAAGGGCCGTCGGTGCCTCCACTGGCCCGGCGGCCCTTTTCTTTTAGGAGATCAGATGGCAGGTAAATCCCTGGCTCACCTCGGCGGGCAGATGAAGCCCAAGGAGGCGCGGAACATAAAGGAGGACAAGGCCTCCCGGGACTTCGTCGAGAAGGCGTCGTCACAGAAGAACACTGCGAAGGGCGATGCCGCGAAATGGCAGCACGCGGTCCAGCTCGCCCGTGAGGACTTCGGCGAGAACGCCGACACCGACGACCGCAAGTTCCTGGAGCGGGCCGAAGGCTATTACGCCACGATGGACCCCGAGTCCACGGCCGACCAGGTTCGCGGCAAGAACGCGTTCACGTCCGCGGTAGAGAACGTGGCGCACGGCATCGACGGCGTGAACGACTTCCTCGGTGACGGCGTGAAGGGGGCATGGGACCTCCTTGCCGGCGGCGGCGCCGAGCTCCTCGGCGGTCTTGCCGGCATGTTCACCGGTGACGAGGACACCGCCTCCGATTGGCGCGACTTCACGGAGGGGGTCATTGATGACGAGACGGCAGACGCCCTCGCATCCATCGGCACGAACCTCGCCGTGTCGGCGATCCCCGGCTTCGGCGTGCCGGCGTCCATCGCGCTCGCCGGCCTGCAGAACGCGGACGACATAAACGAGGCCCTGACCGGCAGGGACTCCGTGACGCTCCAGAAGCTCGATGAAAACGAGCGGACCGGCAGGGCCATCAACGCGGCGCTCGATCTCGGCATGTCCGCGTTGCCCGGTATGGGCAAGCTGGACGAGGGGATCGATGCGGCGCGCGCTGCCGGGAAGATCGCCCCGCTCGCCGATGATGCCGGCAGGACCGCCAAGATCCTCGACAAGGCCAATCCCGTCAACCAGGCGAAGGTGCTCGCCAACGACATCGGCAGGATGAAGAGCGGGCTCGATGCGGCCAAGGAGTCCGCGATGAAGAACGTCGCCGCTGAACCGTATCTCGCGGCGGACATCGCGGCGAAATACGGGCCCGGCACCGGCCCATACAATCCGGTCGATGAGCTCGTCGACATCGCCAAGGCCAAGGCATCCGGCCTGAAGCAGTACGCAGGCGACGCGCTCGATGCGTATCGCGGCGCAAGGTATACAAAGCCCGTCGCAAAGGAGGTCGGCGAGAAGGCTGCGAAGGAAACTGCGAAAGGTGCCGCTGAGGAAGCCGGCGAGAAGACCGTCGCCGGAAAAGCGAAGAGTCTCGGCAAGGCGGCCCTGAACGTGGCAAAGAAAGCCGGGGCGTCGAAGGCCGGCCAGATGATCGCGAACCCCTTGATGACGTACGTGGCGAACGCGGCGAGCGGCGTCCCCATCGCTATGGAGGCCGGGATGTCGGGAAACCCAGATGCGACGGCCGACATGGTACAGCCCAGTGATTGGCAGACTGCGATCAGGAACGTCATCATCACGCTGGCGCCCGGCAGCAAGAAGATGTCCAGGGGTCTCGGCCTGAACCCCAACGTCGCCAGGTTCGCGACGAGCAACAGGGCGTTCCGAGATGCCAAGCATCAAGGACCGGCGTATGATGAGATGAGCACCGAGGACCTGTCCAAGCGCATGGACGATTATTACGGGGAGGACTGATGTTCAACGCGATAGGCGATGCGGTGAGCAATGTGCTCGCGAAGATATTCCCTGACTCCATAGCCGGAGGCAGAAAGCCGTCCGGCGGCAACAAGGGCAAGGGCAAAAAGGGAGGCGGCAATCCCCAAAAGGGAGGCGGAAATCACAGCCATGGGATGAGGTCCCGAAGGGTACAGGAATCCTCCGCGCCCGCCGGAGCCAGGGCCGCGGCCAGGCAAAGGGGAACCGGCCGCGATGCCTCCGCCGGAAGGCTCGGGGCGTACGGCAGGCCGGACAGCTTCCTTGCGAGGCAGGCGGCCATGACCGAGAAGAAACAGGATAAGCCGGCTATCCAGAAGCGCGGGGCCGATGGCCGCACGGAGGGCGAGAAGGCCGCCGATGCGGCGACCATGAGCTCCGGGGAATACGACCAGAACGGGTACGCGCCGGAAGAGGGAGATAACGACGCCCTCGATGTGCTCAACAACCGGATCAAAGACGACATCGCATCCGGCAAGCTGAAGTTCGCAGATGGATATGATGCCTCCGATGTCGACTGGCTGGACATCGCCATGGGCGATGCGTACTCGAATCCGTTCGCGAGCCTCGGAACGAAGGATTACGATCGCGACGGCATGACGTACACCAACCTGTCCGACGATGCGCAGAAGGCCAGGTCCGATTACCTGTATTCCCTGTACAACGATCCGGATCTCGCCAAGTACCTCGGTGACACCTATCTCGGTGACAGCCGTGCGGCATGGGACCAGTACTTCGACTCGACCATGAACGGCGATACCATGGCCGACGTGATCAACAACTTCGGCACCATTGGCCATAAGTACACCGGAGGCGACGACGCCATGGTCCAGGACATGGTCGACCGCATCTTCGATCAGAACGACCAGGGCGAATCCCTCGCCGATTACATCACCATCGACGGCATGCCGCTCTCCAAGATGGAGATCAGCAACGGCGCGGTGGACGACGAGGCCGTAGAGGCCGCGATGATGTACATGCTCGACCAGCAGCTCGACGCCGTGAATTCCGGGGATGTCGATGTCGAGGATCTCGGCTACTCGATCTCAGACCTCAACAAGCTGGCCAGGGCCGAGAACCTGCTGTACACGCCCGGCACCGAGAAGGGCGCGAATACCAAGGACCATCGGGGCAACCCAGTCGAGGGCGCCGGCTTCGATGATGAATGGTTCGACCGTATCTCCGGCGAGAACGGCAGGTACGGTGCCGACAGGACCAACAGGGCTATCCCGGTCAAGAACTTCGCCGACGACATGTTCCAGGCCTACGACGGTCTCGGATACCTCGATTACGACAACGTCTCCGATGAGACCCTCAAGCGTTACGGAAGGGGATAAGCGATGGACCACGGTTACCGTATAGACGCGCCCAGACCCAAGCCAAAGCGCCGCACCATGCAGAAGACGTCCACGCGCGGCACGGTCTACGTGGCCAACGGCACCACGACCGAGCTGGCGATCCCGTGCTACTACATGGAGATGCACAGGCCGATACCCGCCGAGCCGCACGACAGGATGCGCCACGACATGCTGGGCTGGCCGACGCCGGACAAGCCCGACTCCTGCTGCCAGGAGTGGGACTTCGCGAACTCCTGCTGTCGGAGGACGCCGCACATGAAATGCTGCCCGCCCCACTGCGAGCACTTCATCGACATGCGCAGGCTGTTCCCGATCCACCTGAAGGACGAGGACTACACGTACTTCGATGTCGAGATGTTCAATCCGCCGCGCGGACTCGAGGCGACCGCGTATCTGGATCCCGATGACGATTGGGTCGTCCGGGTCCACATAACGGCGAGCGTGCCGTTCGGTACGCTCATCGACATGAGCCGTTTCCCAGGGACCAACATCATCACGCAGTTCTCCGTGTTCGGGGTGACCGCGGGGTCGTCGAGAGAGATCGGCGGCGCGATCGGCGACAGGCGCGACCTGGTATTCAACGGAAGCATAGTCGTCATACCGACGGCGCACGCAAGGGAAGAATAGTCGTCATACCGACGGCGCACACCGAACCAAGTTAGGAGTAGAGACATGCACCACCATCACATCAATCCGGATCGCTGCGCCGACTCCTGCGACGACCAGCTGCCCATGTTCTCCCGCGTCGGCAGGGGCATCAGGGGCGACTCGTGTAAGGTCGAGATCGCCAGCGATTCCAAGTGCGAGACCAGGCTGAGGGGCCTGACCTACGACGAGGCAACCAAGACCTGGACCTCGGAGTGGATCAGCGAGAACATCAACGGCGGCTGCCTGAGCTACCAGTACAACCTCCGCCCGTTCACCATCCCGCAGACCTTCACGATCACCTTCATCTACCGCAGGCCCGGCCGCGACGAGTGGTCATGGACCACCCCGGCGATCCCGTACATCTGGCAGACGGGCGAGGACGGCGAGCACACCGACCCCGACCACATGGTCGGCGCCGGCGTCGCCACGGTGTACATCAAGAAGACCACGGAGTCCGGCTGGCACGAGAAGCTCGTCTACCCCGAAGGCACCGGCCCCGACGACTTCAACACGCCCGCCGCGAACCATGCGTGGACGGTCAACCTGGCCTTCGGCATCGGCGGGGACATCGAGGTGCCGAACATCGACGATTTCGCGAAGGTCATCGGCATCACCGTCGAGGACGTCAAGAAGATCATCAACGGCTCGCATATCACGATCAACGGCCAGTCCGTAGGCAACATCATCGAGTACATCGACAAGCAGGACGACAACCACCTGAACGACGCGCTCGACCACGTCCACGCCGACCTCGGCTTCAACCAGACCGGCCACGGAGCGAACTCCTTCGGCGGGCAGGCCAGCGTGAAGGCGTACATCGACAAGGAGATCGAGAAGCTGCGTAACGAGATGAACACGCAGAACAACACGCTGACCAACAAGATCAACGAGATCAAGAACTACGTAATGAACGGCCTGAAGGACATCATCAACAAGGTGTTCGGCGGCGGCACCATCGGCCCCGACGGCCATATCACCTTCAACACGCCCGGCAAGATCGCCGTCGGCAACATGAACCTGTACGGCGGCGGCACGGCCAACTGGATCAAGACCGACGCCGACGGCGAGAACGACGTGCAGGTGAACTGATATGGCCAAGTTGGTTGGATTCAGGAACGTCAGGGTCGACCAGAAGGGCTGGGACGAGGCGGGCAACAACGGCGCGGTCACCTGCTTCGCCCTGCCCGGTTCCGGCAACATCAGGCCATCCATGTCCTCCGTGCACATGAACGTCCTTGTCGCCGTGTACGACGACTACTCCGTGTACATCGGATTCAGGGGCGAGATCTCCGACCCGGTCCTCGCGAACATGTACCAGAGCGTCATGATCGTCAGCTCGTCCGACTTCCACTTCGAGTGGCATGGCAGCAAGGTCGTCGCCGTGGGCAACAACACGCGGGGCGAGAATCGGGCGAACGTGGACGCCACCAACGGCCTGGGATCTAACGCCCCGGAATGGGCGAACGGCAGGCCCGCATGGTCCGGCTCCGGAACAAAAGCCGGCTGGTTCCGCTGGATCTTCAACTGCGCCGACCCGGGTCAAGACGCCCCCGGCAAAAATTACATATACGCCGGCAAGATGCAGGAGTTCGGCGCGAACGCGCAGGGCCGCGACGGCGTGCTGTACATCGGCGGCACCGGCGACTACGAGATGAACAAACCGGTCTACGCGGACCCGATCCCCATCACGATCCCCGGCTTCATGGAGTTCCTCGACTACTACCCATTCGCGATCCGCAAGGGGGGCACCATGCAGTCCGCGAACCGCGAGGGCGGGAGCTCGAAGATCCGCAAGGGCGGCTCGTGGCGCGACGTGAAGAACGTGGCCGTGGGCGACAGCTCCAAGAACAAGGCATTTGTGCGAAAATCGAACCAGTGGGCGGTGGCGCCGAAGATAGGCGCGAACGCCAAGTAAGGAGGGAGAAATGATCCCACACGACCACACGGGCTGCATGGGCCTTCCCGACCTCGTCAGCCACGGCAACTCGAGGCCGTACATAGAGCCGGACTACACGGCGATGGAGTGCGACGACCAGCTCCCCGCCATCTCGACGATGGGCCGGGGTCCGCGCGGCCACGGCATCGCGATCGCCGGGATCGAGATGGACGAGGACACCTTCAAGTTCACGATCGTCGAGGACGAGAACGGCGAGACGGTCTACCAGACGCCGAACCTGTCGGCCGGGGTCATCACGGTGTCCGCCAAACCGGAGCGCCCGGTCGCCGGCGAGACCGTCGTCATGGACGTCACGGTCACCCGGGACGGCAGGTCGACCGTGACCCATGTGCCGATCCCCGCCGGCTCGACCGGCTCGCGCATCTACGTGTGCTCCGAGGACCTCGGCGAGCCGATGGGCGAGGGCTTCGCCTACCAGGCGGACATCTCCGCGCTCATGCACTACGGCAGGAACTCCGCCGAGTGGGAGACCATGCCGGTCCCCCGCGTGAACGACGTGGTGATCTTCGCGCTCCAGGGCCGCCTGGCCTTCGGCACCATCGAGGCGGTCGAGGACGGCAGGGCGGTCTTCACGAGCCAGGTCGACTTCGACGTCCTGCAATCCCTGGAGATCGACGGCTCCGGCAACTGGGTGATCGGCGGCGTCCCGACGGGCAGGCCGGCGCGCGGCCCCAAGGGCGACAAGGGCGATCCCGGCGAGGA
>CAUWMI010000070.1:0-11426 GCA_963559755.1 uncultured Slackia sp.
ATTTGCCTTAATTTGAATCCAACGAGTACTGAACATGGAATATTAGAATAAAAGACTGATAATATATCTTATGTAAAGTAATGAATAATTGAAGAAATCCTAATAGTTTAGGAATAGTTTGAACTACTAGGATTGCTTCGTTAGCATGGTCTGATTGGCCTGGTTTACTTCGTTCCCTCGATTCGTTTCGCTTGATCTGCTTCGCTTGGACTGCTCTGTTTGGTGACATGCCGCAATTCTCTCATCCCAACAGTTTTACATTCCTGACCATAGGTGTGTCGTCGCGTTGTTTTTCGTGCTGTCCGGTATCCTATAATGGCGGCGTGTTCTGTGTGCGCTGTACGACGAACTATCGGAGGTGTTTCCATGAAGAACAACTTCAAGCGCGTTTTCAGTCCGATCACCATCAACGGGATGACGCTCCCCAACCGTGTGGTCATGATGCCCATGGGCAGCGACTTCGCAGGTCATGATGGCGAGCTTTCCGATGAACACATCAAATATTATGAGCTCCGCGCCCGTGGCGGCACCGGTCTGATCATCGTTGAAAACGTGTGCGTGAAATACCCCGAGGGTTCCAATGGCACTACGCAGCTGCGCATCGACAAGGACTGCTATATTCCCCGCCTGTTCAACCTGACCGAGGCCTGTCATAAGTACGGCGCCAAGATGGGCGTTCAGATCAACCATGCAGGCGCTTCGGCCATGTCTTCGCGTATCGGCATGCAGCCTGTGTCCGCTTCCAATCTCCCGTCCAAGCCCGGCGGCGAGATTCCACGTGCGTTGAGCAAGGACGAGCTCGTAAGCATTGCGAAGGATTACGGCGCAGCCGCGCGTCGTGCCGTGAATGCCGGGTTCGACATGGTGGAGATTCATGCTGGCCATTCCTATCTGATCAGCCAATTCCTCTCGCCCACCATGAACGATCGCACCGATGAATTCGGCGGATGCGCCGAGAATCGTGCGCGATTCTGCCGCATGGTCATCGACGAGGTTCGCGCGGCGGTCGGACCTCGCGTGCCTATCTCTCTGCGTTTGAGCGTCGATGAGCTGGTCGAAGGCGGCAATACAGTCGAGGATTGCATCGAATACCTCCAGTACCTCAATGAAGGCGTGGATATGTTCGACACCTCTGCAGCGCTCAATCCCACCATTCAGTACCAGATCGATGCGAACTATCTGGAAGATGGATGGCGTTCGTACATGGCGAAGGCCGTGCGTGATGCCTATCACAAGCCCACTCTGGCCATTGGCAAGATCAGACATCCCCAGGTTGCGGACGATATTATTGCTCGTGGCGACGCTGACCTCATTGGCATCGGACGCGGGCTCATCGCCGACCCCAATTGGTGCAACAAAGCGCGGTATGGCAACGTCGAAGACATTCGCAAGTGCATTTCGTGCAACATCGGCTGCGTGGGCAACCGCATCGGAGGCAACAAGCCGCTGCGCTGCACAGTGAACCCCGACCTGATCAACGGCGAGGCTTATAAGAAGCATAAGGTGGTCAAGCCCTGCAACGTGGTCGTGGTGGGCGCCGGCACCTCGGGTCTTGAAGCTGCCTGCACCGCTGCCGAGGTAGGCTGCGCGGTGACGCTGCTCGAGCAACGGGACCACATCGGCGGCCTCTCCGTAGAGATATCGAAGATCCCCGCCAAGACGCGTCTGGGTGACTTCCCCACCTATCTGAAGCATCGCGCAGAAGGCCTTGAGAATCTGACCATCAAGACGGGCGTGGATGTCAACGTCGACGTGATCAAGTCGTATTCCCCCGATCTCGTGGTCAATGCAACAGGCTCCGAGCCGCTTCTGCCGCCCATCGAGGGGCTACACGAGGCTCTCGCCTCCAATGCCCCCGTATATAACATCAAGGATCTCATGTCGGATATTCCGGCGTTCGATGTGGATATGACCGGCAAGAAGGTCCTGGTTGTGGGCGGCGGTGCTGTGGGCCTCGACGTGGTTGAGTTCTGCGCCCCGCGCGGAGCCCAGGTGTCCATCGTGGAGATGGCACCCACCCTTGGACGTGGGCTCGATGCGTCTACCACCGCGAGCATGAACGAATGTATGGACAAATACGGCGTGGCCAAATACGTCAACACCGCCCTGCGCAAGGTCACGAGCAGCTCGACGATCGTTGCCCGCGACGGCGGCGAGGAGGAGCTGCCGTTCGATCTGTGCTTCGTATGCCTGGGTATGAAGTCGCATGCGCCGCTCTGGGATGCGATTGTCGCGGGCTTCGATGGCGAGGACACCGAGGTCATCAATATCGGCGATTCCGTGCGGGCTCGTCGTATCATCGAGGGCACCGATGAAGGCCGTCACATGGTTCTTGCCGCGCTTGACAGGCTGGAGTTCCTGTAAGCCGACTGCAAAAAGATGCTTTGTGGTGAATCATAGCCATACAACCTTGATTTTGCCTCGCGTATGCTCAATCTATGATTGAGTTTGACAGTGAACAGACACGTCAACGCATTGGAGTCAGAATCAAAGACCTAAGGGATGAACAGGGATTATCGTTGCGTCGCCTGGCTTTCATGGTGGGGATGGATCATAGCTATCTCAGCGCTATCGAGAAAGGTCAGGCGAACGCCACGATAACCTCGTACGCGAAAATCGCGATTGGGCTCGGCGTTGACTTGAAAGATCTCTTTGATATCTAGCAAGCACCCGAGGAGCGTGATCCGATGGCTCGCAAACGAATTCTCCTTGATGCGCGTGCGGTCCAACCGCTTCTCGCGAACGAGCGCATTGACTCCCAGATACTGCTGTTGTTGGCGCTGGGAAGAATCGACGAGTTCAGTCTCTGGATGTGCTCGTCGCAGATCTCTACCCTGCTTGAGGAGACACGGGGACACGATGAGGCTGATTGCCCCGATAGGCAAAGGGGGCTTCAGGGCTGGCCCTTCTGTAGCCAGCAAGGCCAACAGCAACGGGATGGCCAGCGCGCGAACCGTCTTGTTGGGTTGCTGGATTTCACGCATATCGCGCTCGCCGGAGAATCTGATGTGCGTGCGATATGCGACACAAGTGAAGCCGACCTCAATGTTGCGCTTCTGAAACGCACGGCGCTCTCCCATTGCGCGCTTGCCGTCGTGAGCACGTGCGACTCATCAGCCTTATGCCGCGATGCGCAGCAAAAAGAAAGCCCCGCTCACGCCGAGGCACAATCGAAAATCAACGTGCTCAGCGCAGCGGGGCTCTTCAACCTGTTGAACGATCGCTGCGGCATCAGCTATGCCCTCGTGAAAAGCTAGGCCTTATCCCCCACCAGGGCGCGCGCGAATTCATGCGCGTCGAAATCACGCAGGTCCTCGATGCCCTCGCCCACGCCGATCTTGAGGATGGGAAGCTGCAGCTCGTGGGACACCGCCAGCGCGATGCCGCCTTTCGCGGTGCCGTCGAGCTTGGTGATGATGACGCCGTCGAGGTCGAGCGCATCATTGAACACGCGCGCCTGCGAAAGGCCATTCTGGCCGGTGGTGGCATCGATGACGAGCACGGTGAGCACCGGAGCGTTCGAACGCTTGCGCACCACATCGCACACCTTGCGCAGCTCGCGCATCAGGTCGTCAGAGGTATGCAGGCGGCCCGCCGTATCAACCAGAACAAGGTCGGCACCCTCCTTCTCAGCCACTTCGATGGTCTCGAAGCATACGCTCGCGGGATCGGAGCCGCGCTCGCGCTCCACGATGGTCACGTCGCTGCGGCGCGCCCATTCCTCGAGCTGCTCGATGGCGGCCGCGCGGAACGTGTCGGCGGCGCCGAGCACCACGGTGGAGCCGTTCGCCTTCGCCTCTGCGGCGAGCTTGCCCGTCGTGGTGGTCTTGCCCGATCCATTGACGCCTACGAACAGGACACACAGCGGGCGCTCTTCCAGCGGGTTCACCTCAGGGGTGTAGAAGGTATCGGCGATGCGGTCTTCGAGCTCGGAGAGCACCGCTGCCGCATCGGGAAGCGCCTTGCGGGTCGCGGTGTCGCGAAGCTCCTCGACGATTTTCTCGGCGGCGCGGGCGCCCATATCGCTCAGGATCAGCGTTTCCTCGAGGTCGTCCCAGAAATCGTCATCGACGTCGGGGCCTGCTTTAAGCAGAACGTTGAGCGATTCCTGCAGCTTTTCGCGGCTCTTGGCCAGACCAGCCTTCATGCGCTCGAAAAACGCCATAGTCGAATCCTTTCCTCGTGCGACCGAAGGCCGCTCTATCGCAAAGGCTCCGACCCAAAAGCGAGCGGAGCCTTACCATTTTACTGCTTGGAGTGCGGGAGCGCATCGGCAAGGCGCTGCGAAACGACCTTCGTCACGCCATCGGCCTGCATCGACACGCCGTACAGCACATCCGACATCTCCATCGTGCGGCGCTGATGAGTGATCATGATGAGCTGCGTTTCATGGCGAAGTGTTTGCAGGTAGGCTACCAGACGTCGCAGGTTGCTGTCGTCGAGCGCCGCTTCAACCTCGTCGAGGATGTAGAACGGCGTGCGTCGGATGCGGTACACCGCGAACAGCAGCGCGAGCGCCGTGAGCGATTTCTCGCCGCCGCTCATGAGCGTCATCTTGGCGATCTTCTTGCCGCGCGGCTGGGCGTTGATCTCGACGCCCATCGCATCGGAGTCTTCCTCCCCCACGAGCGCAAGGGATGCCGAGCCGCCGGGGAACAGCGTACCGAAAATCTCCTGGAAGTTGCGATTGACCTGCTCGAACGTGATGTCGAACTGCTCCTTCATGCGCGCGTCGATGGCGGCCACGATGCGCTTGAGCGCGCGGCGAGCTGCCTCCATATCCTCCACCTGGGAGGACATGTAATCAAAGCGCTCCTTGGCGGCCTCGTATTCCTCCGCAGCGGAGGAATCGATAGTGCCCATGGAGGAGAGCTTGCGGCGCAGCTTGAACGCTTCGCCCTCGGTCTGCGCACGGTCTTCGGGCGCCGGGGTCTCCAGCGCCGCTTCCAGAGGAACGCCGCACTGGTCGACGATGGTGTTGATGGCGGCTTCCACCTGGACCTCAAGACGGCCCTTGGCCACGCGAACCTCGGAAAGCGTGGCCTGGGCGGCATCGAGCGCCTCCTTGGCCTTGCGAGAACCTGCGCGCGCCTCATTGATGGACTCGTTGAGCGTGGCGGAGTTGCTCTGCTCGAGCGCCGCCTTGCTCGCCAAATCCTCGACCCACACCTGGCAGGACTCTTTGAGGTCGAGCAGAACCTCGCGCAGCGGCTTGATGCGCGAGCGAGCCACTTCGAGCGTTGCGATGTCGCGTTTCGCACGGTCAAGGGATTTGCGGGCGCGCTCAAGGTCACGCTCACGTTCGCGATGTTCGCGGGTAAGCGAAAGCACGCGCTCCTTCGCCGTGGCATAGGAAAGCTTGACCTCGGAGAGACGCGCAGAGGCTTCCTGCTCCTTCTCGTAGGCCAAGGCGCGGTTGCCTGAGACGGTATTCATGCGCTCTTCGAGGTCGGCACGCGAGGCGCGCGCCTGCTCGATAGCCTGCCCGAGCTCAGCGATCTGCGGTTCGACCTCGGCGAGCTCACGCTCTGCCTTGGCCAGGTCGGCCTCGATCTGGGTGAGCGTGGCCTCGAGGACGCCGACGCGCTTGGCGAGACGCTCGCGCTCGGCCTTGGCGCTTTCGTTAGCACCCTTTCGCTGGGCGTGGGTCTGCGAAAGCTCCAGGCTCATCGCACGCTTGCGCTCGAGCTCGCCCTCAAGCGACTCAAGCGAACCCTGGGCGGCAGAAAGCGCCAAGGCGGCACGGGAATCCTTCTCGCGCAGGTCGGCCAAGGAGCGTTCGCGAGCCAGCACGCCGTCGTCTGAGGAAGAGCCGGAATGGACGGCAATCTTCGCCCCCGGCCACACGATCGTGCCGTCGGGGCAGGCGAAACGCACACGTTCAGACGCATCGGCGGCACGAGAAAGCGCCTCGTCAAGCGTGCTCGCGAGCATGACGTCGCCCAGAATCGCTTCAAGCGTGCCGGCAAGGCGCTCGGGGAAGATGAGCTTGTCGATCAGGCGCTCTCCCTTGTCGCCACGTGTCTGCGCGGCTGATTTATCGTTGGCCACCAAGATGGCGGCATCGCCCTTGGCCTCGGACGCAATGAGCCCTTCGGCTACGCGGCGCGCACCCTGCGCATCCTGTGCGTAGAAGCTTGCGAGGTCCTCCCCCATCAGGAGCTCTACCAGGCGATCGAGCTCCTCGGGCGCCTGCACTTCGGCGGCAAGCGGCTTGATGGATGCCTCGATGGCCTGCGCATGCTCGGAAACCCAGGCCGATGCCTCGTTCTTCGAGCGCATGCTGCGGTTGATTTCTTCAAGCGCGGTGATCTGGCCCTCGATGCGCTGCTTCTCGCGGCGGGCATCGTCGAGATCGCGGCGAGCCTGCGCCACCGCCTGCTGGGCGGCGGTCACGTCCTCGGCTGCCGCACGGCTCTTTTCAAGCAGCTCGGCAAGCTCGCGCGCTTCCTCATCCAGGCCGCGGCATCGTTCGTCGAGGCTTTGCTTGGTTTGCTCGAGCTCCGACTCCGTCTCCTCTTTCTTGGATTCGAGGAGGCGCTTGGTGCTGATACGACCCGACAGGCTGTCTTGCAGCTTTGCGCGTTTTGCGGTGGCCTCATCCATCGCACGCTCGCGAGATCGCAGAAGCGATTGGATGTCGGAAAGCTCGCCATCGCAGGCCTTGCGTGCCGCTGCGGCCTCAGAAAGCTCGCCCTCGAGCGTTTTCACCTGCTCATCAAGCGCGTCGCGCGAAGCAATCTGCTCATCCAGTCGCTCTTCGAGCTGCGCCGATTCATCTTCAAGGCCCGAAATACGACGCGCGCTGCCCGAGGAGGTATTCTCGGCAGCCTCGAGGCGTGCATACACCGAGCGAGATTTCTCGGCCAGAATCATGACGGCCGATTCCAAACGCTCGGCATCCATATGAAAGCGCCCGCGCTGGGCGGTTAGATCGCCTACGTACAGGCCTTTCTCCTGAAGGAGAAGCTGGAGTTTTTCCAGGCGCTGTTCAGCCTCTTTGACGCGGAACTGCTCGACGTCGATGGCCGCCGCGGCTTCGCGTTCACTGGCCAGCGTGGCATCCCACTGCGCCTGCAGCGTGCGCAAGTCATCCACCGCCAGCACAAGATCGAGGCGCGCAAGCTCATCAGCGATGCCCTGATACGCCTGGGCGCGCTGCGCTTTGCGTGCGAGAGGCTTGAGCTGGCGTTCCGCTTCGGCGCACACGTCTTTCACGCGCGCCAGGTGCTCGTCCATGGCGGCGAGCTTGCGGGCGGATCGATCCTTGCGCTGCTTGTGTTTGAGCACGCCGGCCGCCTCTTCGATGAGCGTGCGGCGGTCCTCGGGCTTGCTGGCGAGGATAGCGTCGAGATTGCCCTGGCTGATGATGGAGTGCGTGCCTGCGCCCAGACCCGTGTCATGGAGGATGTCCATGAAATCCATGCGGCGCGCGGGCGAGCCGTTGATCAGGTATTCGCTTTCGCCGTTGCGGTACATGCGGCGTGTGAGGGCCACCTCGTCGTAGTCGATAGGAAGCGTGCCGTCTGAGTTATCCAGCACAAGATCAACCTCAGCCACGCCGAGGCTTTTGCGCGCGGAAGAGCCGGCGAAGATGACGTCTTCCATCGCCTGGCCGCGCAGGTTCTTGGCGTTGCGCTCGCCCAGAACCCACAGCACCGCGTCGGAGATATTCGATTTGCCGGAACCGTTAGGCCCCACGACCGACGTGATGCCGGGCTCAAGCGAGAGGACCGATCGGTCGGCGAACGATTTGAAGCCTTTGAGGACGAGCGATTTGAGGTACATCGCTACCCCTGGGCCTTGCGCGCGGCCTTCTCGGCGGCCTTGGCCTCGGCACGCGCCTGGGCCTGAGCCTCTTTCTCAGCCTTGGCCTGCGCCTTAGCCTCTGCCTTCGCGCGGTTCTTTTCAGCCTTCGCCTTGGCTTTGGCCTCTTTGTCGGAGCCGAAGTCGAACTTGTCGAGCGCGGCCTTGGCGGCCTGGCTTTCGGCCTCCTTCTTGGTACGGCCCATGCCGCTCGCAAGCGCCTTCATGCCGGCGAACACCTGCGAGATGAACGTGCGGTCATGCGGGGGGCCCTGCGTCTCCACCAGCTTGTAAGTGGGCGTGATGCCCTCCTCCTGGAGCTTCTCCTGCAGGGCGCTCTTGGGGTTCTCGGGCTCTTTGGCCATGTCGAGCGACATCTTGGGGATGAGCGTGCGGCGCACGAACGCCTGGGCGCCGTCAATGCCAGCATCCAGGTAGAGGGCCGCGACCACGGCCTCGTACACGTTCTCAAGCGCCGAATGCAGGCCGCGGCGGCCCGTGCCGCGCTCGGAGGAGCCGAACACGATCACATCGGCGAAGCCAAGCTTCTCGGCAACGCTGGCAAGGCTCGTGCCCGAGACGAGCGCGACCTTGATGCGCGTGAGGCCGCCCTCGTCGAGCTCGGGGTAGGCATGAAACGCCTCGTTGGCCACGATGGCGCCCAGGATGCTGTCGCCCAGAAACTCCAGGCGCTCATAGCTGAATTTGACCGGCTTGCCCTCGGTGGCCGAAGGATGCGTGATGGCGGCGAGAAGGATGGTAGGGTTCTCGAAGCGGTACTCCAGGATATCCTGCGTCCGCGCGAGCTTCCTCTTCTGTTCTTCTGCGATAGCGCCCATTATTTGGTCACCGCCTCCGCAATGAGGTCGGTCACGCGGTTGCGCACGACGCTCGCGGTCGCATGAACACCGTTCTTGATGGCGGCGGGGTTGCTAGAGCCGTGGCCCACCAGGCACGCGCCCTTGACACCCAGAAGCGGTGCACCGCCGTAGGTATCGGCGCTCACGCGCTTCTTGAGGTCGGTCAGGCCGCCCTTCAGGGCAAGCGCGCCTAGCTTGCTGGCGATGGAGCCCATCATCACGTCTTTCAGCGCGCCGAACAGCGTCTTGGACGTGCCTTCGATGGTCTTGAGCACCACGTTGCCCGTGAAGCCATCGGTCACGATGACATCGAAGTTCGCGGGAAGGATGTCGTTGCCCTCGGCGTTGCCGGCAAAGTTGGGCACCTTCTCCTTCATGAGGGCGAAGGTCTGCTGGGCAAACTGCGAGCCCTTGGTGTCTTCGGAGCCGATGTTAAGCAGGCCCACGCGGGGGTTCTGGATGCCGACGATCTTCTCGGCGTAGATGGAGGCCATCTGGGCGAACTGTACGAGGTATTCAGGCTTGCAATCGGCGTTCGCACCGATATCGGACATCACCACGGGCTTCGCGGGAGAAGGAATCACGCTGCAGAGCGCCGGGCGCGACACGCCCTTGATGCGGCCCACGACCAGCGTGGCGGCAGCGAGGCAGGCACCGGTAGAGCCGGCGGAGAAAAATCCCTGAGCCGCGCCCTCCTTGACTAGGCGGCAGCCCACCACGATGGACGAATCCTTCTTCTTACGTACAGCCTCAGCGGGGTGCTCGTCCATGGCGATGACCTCGGAGGCGACCCGTGCGGTGCAGCGAGCGTGCGATGCCGCGAAAGGCTCCACGATATCGGCCGGGCCTACCAGCACGACCTCGAGGTTTTGGTCCTCTTCAAGCGCCAGAGCGACGCCCTCCAGCACGACGGAAGGCGCGTTGTCGCCGCCCATGGCGTCGACGGCCACGATAACATGCTCGGAATTGGACATGTTGTTCCTTTCCAACTCAAGGGCCCTCGCATATGCGGGAGCAGTAATTGCGCATACACACGATACCGCAGGTTGCGGGATGTCGCTCGATTCGACGGCCGTTGTCATCGAATCGCAACCTCTATCAAACTGCCTCCGTATACACGAATTGCCGACTCGAAAGCCGGCAATGTTCATTCATTCCGTTGAAGCGACGGCGCTATTCGGTCTCGAGGACCTCTCGCTTGCCGTAGTAGCCGCAATTGCCGCACACGCGGTGAGGGAGCTTGACCTCGCCGCACTGAGGGCAAATGGAACGGGCGGGAGCAGCAACGATGCTGTTCGCGCTACGGCGGGAATGAGTGCGGGCACGACCGGTCTTACGCTTAGGCACTGCCATGGTTATCCATCTCCTTTAATCCACTCGGCCCAGCTGATAAGGCCGAAACGGTTGATTGCCAAAAATCAGACGAACGGGAATGATACCAAAGCGCGGCGGGCCATGCAAGAACTTAATCCGAGTTCACATGGAATTTTAGTGCCCTCTGGTGGGAAATCCCCATTCGAGCGTTTGATTACTTTACTGTATCAGGCGAACAAAAGTAACCGAGATAGCTACTTAACAAGGAATCGCCATGTCTGAATCCTTCTTGCCCGTCGAGGTCATGAAGGGCGTGTACCTCATCAAGGTGCCGCTGCCCAACAACCCCCTCAAGGCGCTTAATTCATATCTGATCCAAGACGATATCAGGCCGCTCCTTGTGGACGTAGGTTTTTCGCTGCCCGAGTGCGAGCAGGCGCTGCGGGAAGGCCTCGCCCACTTCGACCTGACGTTTGACGACGTTGACCTGCTGTTCACGCACAGCCACCCCGATCACACGGGGTGCCTTGAGCGCATATACAGCGAGGAAATGAGCCTGTTCGCTCACATGCACTCCTTCATCGAGGTGAACACCCGTCAGGAGATGCAGCGTCGCACCTACCTGCCCATCGTGGATGTCATCTACGATGACGCGCAGAGCCGCCGCCAGCACCCCAATCGCCAGTCGCTTTCCAGCGAGCTCATTCCGCTCAAGGAGGACTATCCTCTTATCTATATTAAAGAGGACGACGTGATCGAGCGCGGCGGCTACCGATTCCGCGTGATCGAGACGCCCGGGCATGACTCCACCCACATTTGTCTCTACGACGAGCGACGCAGGCTGCTCATCTCGGGCGACCATGTGCTCGAGCGCATCACGCCCAACATTTCGTCGTTCTTTCTGGAGACTGATGAGCTGCAGGACTTCCTCGACAGTTTGGAAAAGGTGCGCAACCTCGATATTGACCTGGTGCTTCCCGGTCATGGCGAGGTGTTTACCCAGCTCGCGCGCCGCGTCGACCAGCTTAAACAGCACCATCATGAGCGCCTTGCCGAGATGGAGGAGCTCGTGCGCGCCGGTCATCACGACCTGATAGCGATCACTTCGAACGCCCATTGGAAGTATCCCAACTGGCACTCCTGGGCCGTGGAGCAGAAGTTCTTCTCGCTGGGCGAGACGCTCGCCCACCTCGTGCATGCTGTTCACATGGGAACGCTCCGCATGACCATCGAGGGCATCGCCGTCGAGTTCGATCTGGCGGATTAGCCGTTGCCATGAGGAGTTCGCAAGGCGGCTCTGCTACAGCGTGATCCTCTATCAGTCGCGCTGCGACCTTCAAGTATTGTCAGGCGCAAGCAAAGAAAACGCCCTCTTATGAGGGCGTTTTTGCTGTATAGATATGTCTGCTATACGGTGTAGAGATTAATACGCGACAAGAAAGACTG
>CAUWMI010000071.1:0-11421 GCA_963559755.1 uncultured Slackia sp.
TTGTTTTGCCATACGACAGCATCGCGTGATAACGCGAGGTCATTGCGCCGATTGCGGTATATCTGCGCCGATGGTGTGAATCCGCGCCCGGCGGGGTGGACGGCAACGCCGCGTCGTGCCGTAACCTCATGCGTGCGGCGGATCGCGCGCATCCCACGAAGCCCTCGTGGCACCCGAACCACGCAGTCATCGGGTGGGGCTTGTGGCCGTTTGGGCATCCGGGGCGCCTCCAGCGTGCGGACTTCCTGAAAAGCAGCTGAACCAAGGCGTCGACTGCGCCGATCCTCCGCTTCGACCCGGCCCGGGTGCTTTCTCCCGGGCCCGTGCATTGTCATGCTCGCTCTCCGGCGAGAACGCGAAGGGAACCTGCCGATGATCGTATCCTGGATGACCACCAACGAGTGCAACCTACGCTGCGCGCACTGTTATCAAGACGCCGATGTGCGGCGCCGGCGGGAGCTTTCCACTGAAGAAGGCAAGATGCTCATCGACCAGATTGCGGCCGCGGGGTTCAAGATCATGATCTTCAGCGGGGGAGAGCCGCTTCTGCGCCCCGACATCTTCGAGCTGGTGGAGCATGCTGCCCGCGCTGGGCTGCGTCCCGTGTTCGGCACCAACGGCACCCTTCTGACCGACGATGTTGCGATGCGTCTCAAGCAAGCCGGCGCGTGTGCCATGGGCATCAGTGTGGACAGTCTGGATGCCGCCAAGCACGATTGCTTCCGCGGGTTGGAGCATGCCCACGAGCTTACGATAGCGGGCATCGAAAGCTGCAAGCGGGCAGGACTGCCGTTTCAGATTCACACCACGGTGGTGGATTGGAACCGCGACGAGATCTGCGCCATCACCAATTTCGCCCAGCGCATCGGCGCCGTGGGGCATTACGTCTTCTTCCTGATTCCCGTGGGCCGCGGCAAGATGATCAACGACACCGCGCTCGAAGTGCGCCAGAACGAGGAGCTGCTGCGCGCCATCATGCGAAAGCAGCAGGAGGTCTCAATCGACGTGAAGCCCACCTGCGCGCCTCAGTTCACGCGCGTCGCCCAGGAGCTCGGCATGGACACACGCTTTTCGCGCGGATGCTTGGCGGGGCTGACCTATTGCGTCGTGGGAGCCGAGGGCATCGTGCGCCCCTGCGCCTACATGGAAGAGGCGGCGGGGGATGTGCGCGAGCGCCCGTTCGACGAGATTTGGCGCGAGAGCCCCGTGTTTGAGCGTCTGCGCACCCGCGCCTATGCCGGGACGTGCGGCATCTGCGACTTTGCCGAAGGCTGCGGCGGATGCAGGGCACGTGCGGCGTACTATCACGACGGCGACTACATGGCGCAGGACGACTACTGCGCACACGGGCTCGGGCTCGCGGTCTAGGTATCCCTCTTAAGAAAGGAATAACAATGATTAAGGTTGACGGAGCATCGCGCGCCGTGCTGGCGGCATCCTTGTCGCTGTGCCTGGCGACGCCCCTTGCGCTGGCGGGGTGCTCGAGCAACGCGGGCGATGCGGGCGCAAACTCCCAGGAGCCTTCAGCCGAGCAGTCGCAAGCAGGCTACGCCTTCACCGACGACTTGGGCAATCAGGTTACGGTGGACAATCCCCAGCGCGTGGTAGCCTGCATGGGGAGTTTCGCGGACGTGTGGCAACTGGCGGGAGGCACCCTCGTGGGCGCGAGCCAGGACGCATTCGCCGACTATGGCATCGATGAGGCGAACGTGCAGTCGGTGGGAGATTTCAGCAGCCTGAGCCTCGAATCCATCCTCGCGTGCAATCCTGATTTCGTGATCATGACGGGTTCGTCTTCAGGGCGTGGCGGCGGCGTTGTCCAGACCGATCTGAAGGATGCGCTCGAGGCGTCGGGCGTCCCGGTGGCGTACTTTAACGTGACCACGTTCGGCGATTACCTGCGCATGCTGAGGATTTGCTGCGACATCACGGGGCGCGATGACCTGTACAAGCAGAACGGCGACGACCTTCTCGTCAAGGTGTCCGATGCAATCGATGCCGGCAAGAAGAGCGTTCCCCAAGGCGCACGCGTGGCGCTTCTGACCACGTACTCGCAGGGCATCAGGGTGCTTCCCTCATCGAGCACGGCGGGGTCGATTTTGAGCGATCTGGGCGCCGTCAATATCGCCGACGAGAATCCGAGCTTGCTCTCCGATTTCGGCCTGGAGGCGCTGCTCGAAACCGATCCCGATTACATCTTCCTCGTGCCCATGGGTGACGACGATGCGGCGGCCGAGCGCAACCTGAAGGCGGCCACGACGGATGTGCCGGCGTGGTCGGAGCTTACGGCCGTGAAGGATGGCCACTGCATCGTGCTCGACAAGGCGCTGTTCCTCTACAAGCCCAACGCGCAGTGGGATAAGGCCTACGAGGCGCTTGCGAGCGCGTTCGGGGAGTAGCCGTGCCGTTTGCTCCTTTTGCTGTGCGGCGCGGCGCGCGGGATGAGGCGCGAGCGGCGGACGGGGTTGCCTTGCCCCGTGCGTCGCTCGCCCTGCGCTTTGCGGCTCTCGTGGTGCTGCTTACGGTCGCGTGCGTCGCTGGAGCCGTGATGGGGCCGAGCGATGTGGATGCGGGTGACCTGTTTGCTTTGATGCGCGGCGCACCTCTCGACGAAGGCGCGCGCAACATCCTCGTGAACGTGCGCCTTCCCCGGGTCGCAGCCGCGGCCCTTGCGGGATGTGCGCTTGCGGCGGCGGGCGCGGTCATCCAGGGCGTGCTCAACAATCCGCTCGCAAGCCCCAACGTCATCGGCGTGAATGCAGGCGCGGGCCTGGCCGTGCTTGCGTCGGCCGCGCTGCTTCCTGCCGCATCGGCGTTGACCCCCGTGGCGGCGTTCCTAGGGGCGCTTGTCGCGGCGACGGTCGTGTTTCTGATCTCGGCGGGGTCGGGCGCCTCCAAGCTCGCGGTGATTTTGGCGGGCATGGCGCTCACGGCGATTTTCGGGGCCGGCATGAACGCCGTGCTGATCGTGGATCCCGATGCTTACGTGGGTTCATCGGGGTTTCTCGTGGGCGGCGTCGCAGGCGTGCGGCTCGATGCCCTCGGGGCTCCCGCTGCGGGCATCGTCGCGGGCCTTGCCGCCTCGTTCGTCCTTTCGCGCAGGATCGACATCCTCTCGTTGGGCGATGCCGCGGCCCATGCGCTCGGCGTGGGCGTGGCACAAAGCCGCTTCGCCTGCCTCGCGGCGGCCGCGCTTCTGGCGGGCTCGGCGGTGAGCATCGCGGGGCTTCTGGGGTTCGTCGGTTTGGTGGTGCCCCATCTGGTGCGGTACTTCTTCGGTTATTCGAGTCGTGTCGTCATCGCTGCGAGCGCCCTTGCGGGTGCGGTCCTCGTGGTGGCGTGCGACCTGGTGGCGCGCGTGGCCTTCGCGCCCTACGAGGTACCGGTGGGCATCCTCATGGCGCTTCTGGGCGGCCCGTTTTTCATCTATCTGATCCTCAAGGCGAAGGGCGCATCCAATGAATGAGATGGAGAGGATGAAGGAGGCGCGCAGGCTGAGTCTTCCGTATGCGCTCGCGATGCGCGGCGTGCGCTTTTCGTACGGGAGGGCGGTCGTGCTTGAGGAGTTCGACCTGAGGGTTCCCGCTGGCATCCTGGTAGGTATCGTGGGGCCCAACGGGTCGGGCAAGTCCACCGTGCTCAAGCTCGCGGCGGGGCTTGCCTCACCGAGCGCGGGGGAGGTGCTCCTGCGAGATGGCGCGTGCGTGGTGGGCGCGCTGGCGGCTCGCGAGCGGGCGCGACAGGTATCCTATCTTCCCCAGCGGATGCCGCTGCCCACCATGACGGTGGGCGAGCTCGCGCTTTGCGGCCGCAACGCCTACCGACGCCTGCTCGCCCCGGTGGATGCGCGGGATGTGCGCGCGGCACGTGCGGCCATGGAGGAGGCGGGCGTGCTCCACCTCGAAGGCCGTCCGGTGCGCGAGCTTTCGGGAGGCCAGCGCCAGCGCGCCTATCTTGCGATGCTCCTCGCACAGGACGCGCGGCTGATGCTTCTGGACGAGCCCACGAGCGCGCTTGACATCGGTGCCGCACATGAGACGCTTGCGCTGGTCCGGCGTGTCGTGCGCGAAGGCGGGCGCACGGCGGTGGCGGTTCTGCACGACTTGGACCTGGCACTGCGCTACTGCGACGAAATTGCGGTGATGGCGCAGGGCGGCCTCCTGCGCCAGGGCACTCCCTCGGAGGTGGCTGAAAGCGGCCTTCTGGAGGATGCGTTCGGGGTTTGCCTTGTCAAGCATGCCGCGCCCGACGGGCCATGCTACACGTTTCATCCGCGGCCCGCGAGCGCCTAAACCTGACGCTTGAGCGCTCCGCTCGTCCCGCCTGCCGCGCCGCCGCACCCCTCATCCTCAACCGAGAGTTTGCACAGGTCATACATGAGCCCTTCCAACCTCTGGTACAATGATGCACATGACTAACGATACGCAAATCACCCTCACCCTGCCCGAACACGTCGAGATGGCCTCCATCGTGGGGCCCGCCGATTCCGTCCTCCACGAGGTGCAGCGCGCCTTTGCCGCCCGCATCACCGTGCGCGGCAATACCGTGCGTCTGTCGGGCGATCCGCTTGAGGTGCAAAGCCTCACGGCGCTGTTCAGCGATTTCATCAAGATGGCGGCATCGGGTACGCCTCCCACGGCGGAGGATGCCCAGCGCGCCGTCGAGCTTCTGCGCCAGGGGGCGTTCGCGCCCGCCATGCTGCGTGAGGATATCCTGCTCACCTATCGCGGCCGCGCCATCAGGCCCAAGACCGCCGGCCAGAAGCACTACGTGGATGCCATCCGCGAGAACACGGTGACCTTCGGCATCGGGCCCGCGGGCACCGGCAAGACCTACCTGGCCATGGCCATGGCGGTGGCGGCGCTCAAGCGCAAAGAGGTGGGCCGCATCATCCTCACGCGCCCCGTGGTGGAGGCGGGCGAGAGCCTGGGCTTTCTCCCCGGCACGCTCACCGAGAAGGTGGATCCCTACATCAGGCCGCTCTACGACGCGCTCTTCGACATGACCGACATGGAGCGCGCCAAGCAGCTCATCGAGGGCGGCGTGATCGAGATCGCACCGCTGGCGTTCATGCGCGGCCGCACGTTCAACGACAGCTTCATCATCTTGGACGAGGCGCAAAACACCACGCCCGAGCAGATGAAGATGTTCCTCACGCGTCTGGGCTTCAACTCCAAGATGGTAGTCACGGGCGACGCCACGCAGATCGACCTGCCGCGCGGCGCCTCCGGCCTCAAGCACGTGCGCCGGATTCTGGCGGATGTGGAGGATATTGCGTTTTGCGAGTTGACCGGGCGCGATGTCGTGCGGCACAATCTTGTCGCGCGCATCGTGGAGGCTTACGATAAGGCCGCCGAGCGCGCATAGGCTCGACAATCGAACAGGTAAGGCGCGAGCGCAGAAGGGCGCTCGTCGATGATAGAAACGGAGACATCCATGTCCAATCAGAATGAGAAGTTCAAGAGCGGTTTCGTCACGCTGGTGGGCCGTCCCAATGCGGGCAAATCCACCCTCATCAACGCGGTGGTGGGGCACAAGGTTGCCATCACGTCCAACACGGCGCAGACCACGCGCCATCGCTTCCGCGCCATCCTCACGCGCGACGACATGCAGATGATCATGGTGGACACCCCGGGCCTGCACAAGCCGCATGACGCCTTGGGCGAGGAGCTCAACACCTCTGCCATCAAGGCGCTCGAAGACGTGGACGTGATTGCGTTCCTTATCGACGCGAGCAAGCCGGTGGGCACGGGCGACGAGTGGGTGGCCGCCCAGGTGCGCGCGGTGCGCGGCGCGAAGAAGATCCTGGTCATCTCCAAGGCCGATCTGGTCGACCGAGCAACTGCCATGGAGCAGCTCGAGGCGGCGCGCGTGCTCGGCCGCTGGGACGACGAGATCGTGCTTTCCGCCGAGACTGGCTTCAACGTCGATGGCTTCGTGGACGCGGTGGGCCGTTGGCTGCCCGAGGGCCCCAAGTGGTTCCCCGACGACATGGATACCGATCAGCCCTTCGAGGTCATCGTGGCCGAATTCATCCGCGAGAAGATCCTGCGCAGCTACCGCGACGAGGTGCCCCATTCCATCGGCGTGGATGCCGAGCAGATCGAGTACGACCGCAAGCGCGACCTCTACCGCATCTACGCGACGGTGTACGTGGAGCGCGACAGCCAGAAGGGCATCATCATCGGCAAGGGCGGCAGCGCCATCAAGCAGGTGGGCGTTGAGGCGCGCACCGATCTTGAGCAGCTGCTGGGTTGCAAGGTGTTTTTGGACCTGCAGGTCAAGGTCAAGAAGAACTGGCGTCGCGATCTGAACCAGATTCGCCGCTTCGGGTACGGGGAGGGCATCTAGCCATGGCTAATTTCTGTTCCTGGTGCGGCTCTCCGCTCGAGCCCGGCGCGCGGTATTGCCCCGAGTGCGGCGCGCGCGTGCTGGAGAGCGTGAAGGTCGACGGTTCGGCCGATGCGGTCGACCCCATGCGCGGCTTCGACATCGTGGATGGGGAGGCGATTCCTGCCGATAAGACGGCCAAGCTCGACCGCGAGCACGACCCTGCCGACACCGATACGCTGGTGCTTCCCACCGATAACGCCCAGAAGCGCTTCACGCTGGAGGGTACGCCCAAGAAGAGTCGTACGGCCCTCGCCATATGCATCGCGCTCATCGTGGTGCTTTTGGCGGTGATAGCCGTGCTCGCGTGGATGCAGATGAGCGGTGCGGGGCAGGCGCAAAACGCAGCTCCCGTTCAGGTCGCGCAGCCCCAGGGGGATGCGTCTGAGCAGGATTCTGACCAGGGGTCCGATCAGGCGGCCTCTCAGGATGACGCGTCCGATGCGCCTCAGTCCGCCGCGCAGGAGCCTGAGGCTGAGGAGCTCACCGACGAGGAGATTTTCGCGGCGCTCGATGGCGCCTACGGCCGACTGAGCGGCTACAACGAGCGCATTGGCGATTGCGTGAACGATTTCAACAACCTGTTCCTCGCGCGCTCGATGGACGACCGCACCGCGGCCAAGAAACGTGCCGATACCCTCCTGACCGACCTCGAGCAAGAGCTGGCTGACCTGGAGGATTTGCGCATCGAGGCCTCCTCGCCCTACGCGGACGATGCGGCTGGCGTGATCGAGCTGTACGGCTGCCAGGTGGGCCGCGTGCAGTCGCTGGCCGACGCATGGGAGGCCAGCGTAAAATACGACGTGCCCTCCCAGCACGAGGACGAGATTCTCGAAGTGCTCGCGCGCAACAACGAGGGCGGTACGAATAAATATCTCACGCGCTACGACGAACTGTATCCCACGGCCAAGCCGCAGGAGGAGTAGTGAACGCGGCCGATTTTTGCTTGACAGGTCGCTCCAATCCACTATAGTAAAGCGCTATGAGTTTCGAATTCGTACATACCATGCTCAACATGATGATGCACATGCCCAAGCCTGGGTTTGTCGGCGTGTGCGTCGACGCTCAGGCTTGAGCTTCCGGGCGGCGCTATGCCGCACTTTATCTATGTCGGTAATGTACAGGGAAACCATCCATGATTCGTCTCGAACATCTTTCTAAAACCTATTCCGGTCGCACGGGCACGCATCAGGCGCTGCGCGGCATCGACCTTCATATCGAGGCCGGCGATGTGTTCGGCATCATCGGGCAGTCGGGCGCGGGCAAATCTACGCTCGTGCGCTGCATCAACCTGCTCGAGCGTCCCACCGAGGGGCGCGTGCTCATCGACGGCAAAGACGTCACCGCGTATCGCGGCAAGGAGCTTGCCAAGCTGCGCGAGTCCATCGGTATGATCTTTCAGAATTTCAGCCTGTTCCAGCAGCGCACGGTGCTGCGCAACGTGATGTTTCCGCTGGAGCTGCGCCATGCCAACAAGCGTGAGGCGGAGGCCCGTGCGGCCGAGCTTCTGAAGCTTGTGGGTCTGGCGGATAAGGGCGATCGTTATCCGGTCCAGCTCTCCGGCGGCCAGCAGCAGCGCGTGGCCATTGCACGCGCGCTGGCCAACAACCCCAAGATCATGCTGTGCGACGAGGCCACGAGCGCGCTCGACACCATGACCACGCACGCCATCCTCAACCTGCTGCGCGACATCAACTGCGAGCTGGGCGTCACCATGGTGGTGATCACCCACTCGCTTTCCGTGGCACAGCAGGTGTGCAACAAGGTCGCCGTGCTCGACGAGGGCGTAATCGTGGAGCAGGGCGCCACAAGCGAGGTGTTCGCCCATCCGCAAAGCGAGGCCACGCGCCGCCTTATCGCGGCGGACAAGGGGCTTTCGCTCGATGAGTATGATGCCGCGCAGCACAAACCGTATATGGAGGTCCCTGAAACCCCGGCCGCCGCGCTGGTGGCGGGTGCTATCAATGCCACCGATTCCATCCAGGCGGGCAATCCCGCCGGTACCGCCGCTATCCTCGACCCGGTGCGCGAGGCTAAGGGAGGGGATAACTAATGGAGGCAATCACCGCGTTCGTCGATCAGTACGGTCTGCTCATGGCGCAGGGCACCTGGGATACCATCGTGATGACGGTGCTCTCCACGCTCTTCGCCTACGTGATCGGCATCCCCTTGGGCGTGCTGCTCATCCTGACGGCTCCCGGCGGGCTGCACCCGCACCGCGTGTTCAACAGCGTACTGGGCTGGCTCGTCAATATCGGACGCTCTATCCCGTTCATTATCTTGATCGTGTTCATGATTCCGTTCACGCGCGCCATTGTTGGCACGTCGCTGGGCGTGGGAGGTGCGATTGTGCCCCTCACGGTGGCGGCCGCGCCGTTCGTGGCCCGCATGGTGGAGCAGAGCCTGGCTGAGATCGACGGCGGCCTGGTTGAGGCGGCGCAGAGCTTTGGCGCCGGTACGTGGCAGATCATCACCAAGGTGTTTTTGGTGGAGAGCCTGCCGTCTCTCATTCGCGGCGCGTCCATCACGTTCATCACGCTGTTCGGCTTCGTGGCCATGGCCGGCACGGTGGGCGCGGGCGGCATCGGCGACATCGCCATCCGCTACGGCTACCAGCGCTACCAGGACGATGTGATGATCGTCGCTATCGTGCTGTGCGTGGTCATCGTGCAGATTGCGCAGAGCGTGGCGAATCTGATCGCCCGAAAGATCGACCATCGCGTCAAATAAGCACGGTTGAGACACTTGCCTCTCGGCCGCTTTGAGGCGCTGCCGGGTTGGTTTTCGGTTTCGCGGGGCGAGCCGTAGATTTATCTGCTGCTCGCGTGCCGTTGGCCATCCGTCACCGGCGTTTTCTGCGGTGCTTGGCACCAACCGCCGCTCGCATGCTTTTGGGCATGTGTGCGCGAATTCTTAACTCATCCCTAACAGAAGGCGTGTCCGCTTGCGTTATAGTGCGGCGCACCCTCCGAATCGCACGCGCATCGCGTCGTGCGTCATCAGCTTCTAGAAAGGTATTGCTATGAAATTCACCAAGCTTGCTCGCATCGCTGCTACTGTGGTGGCTACGTGCGGCCTGGCCGTCGCGCTTACCGCGTGCGGCGGTTCCGGTTCCTCCGGCTACCAGGTTGCTGTGCCCTCCGACGCCACCAACGAGGCGCGTGCCCTGCTGCTTCTGCAGGACCAGGGTCTGATTACCCTCTCCGAGGGCGCCGGCCTCACCGCCACCAAGAACGACATCGTCGACAACCCCTATAACATCGAGATCGTTGAGACCGAAGCCGCCAGCGTGCCGCGTATGCTGCAGGACGTCGATCTTGCGGTGATCAACGGCAATTATGCGCTTGGTGCCGGCCTTGACCCCTCCACCGCACTTGCCTCCGAGGGCGTTGATTCCGAGGCTGCGCAGGAATATCCCAACGTGATCGCCACGCGCGAAGACAACCAGGATTCGCCCAAGATTCAGGCGCTGGTCGCCGCTGTTGAGAGCGCCGACGTGCAGCAATTCATCGAGGACACCTACAGCGGCACCGTGGTTCCGCTGTTTGAGGTGCAGTCCGAGGTTCCGCAGGCCACCGGCGACGACACAACCATCACCGTGGGCGCGTCCCCGACCCCGCATGCTGAGATCCTGAACGCGGCCAAGCCGCTGCTCGAGGCCGCCGGCTGGACGCTCAACGTGGTCGAGTACTCCGACTACGTGCAGCCCAACGTAGCGCTTGCCGAGGGCGATCTGGATGCCAACTACTTCCAGCATCAGCCCTATCTGGACAACTACAACGCCGAGAACGGTACCACGCTCGTAGGTGTCGCCCAGATTCACTTCGAGTCCATGGCGCTCTACGGCGGCAAGGTGTCCGACCTGGCGCAGATCAAGGGCTAAAAGCTAGCTGAACAATCTCACCGATTGCGGGATGTCAAAACGTTCTCGCGATCGGATGCGCGCGGGGTCCCCGGATTATGATTCCGGGGGCCCGTTTTGATTTGTCGGCGGCTTTGGCCTGCCTGAGGTGCGTGCGCAGCGTTGCATAGAGTCCCCGCGGAAGGTGCGCTACAAGCCCCCAAGAAAAAACTGCCCGGTTTCCCGGGCAGTAGGAGGGGTGGGGAGCTTCGGCAAGAAACCGATTAGCCCTGCTCTTCGACGATATATTTTCCGGCCAGATACCCATACGTGAGGGCGGCGCCGTGGCTTGCACCCGAAAGCGAGAACGGATAGTCATCGACAAAGCGTCCGCCTTGCGTGTTGCCGACGGCGAACAATCCCTGGATGGGGTCGAGGTTGTCGTCGAGGACTCGGGCGTTGTCGTCTGTCACCAGGCCGCCCATGGTGACGAGAAGTCGCATGCAGCTCACGTCGAGCACGGAGGTGTGCTTGAGCGTATCGTACGTGATGGCGCGGAACGGCGGATTGGCGATGGGATGCATCTTCTCCTTCGCCTTTCCGAAGTCGTCGTCGTGGCCCTTTTCGCAGAGCTCGTTGTATCGGTTGATGCTATCGACGAACGCCTCGGCGTACTCGCCTTCAAAGCCAAGCTGCGCCGCGAGATCTTCGAGGGTGTCGGCTTCGGCGGAGAAATGCTCGCCGTCCTCGCCGCGGATGAAGGTCAGCGTCATCTCCAGTCCGGGGTAATACTCCTCTGCGTGCGAATCGACGATCTGGAAGATCTTGCTTCCGGGCTGATTCAACATGATTTTCGCAACGTTGGTCATGCTGAGGTCTTCGTTGCAGAACCGCTGACCATGCTCGTTGATTTCGATGAACTGCTCCGAGCCGAATGTCAAGATGTGGGCCATGACGGCATGGGGCGCGATATCGAGGTGGCCGCCGGCGCTGATGCCGAGGCGCTGCCCGTCTCCCATGCTTGCATGGTTGCCGTTCATATCAACAGCTTCATGGGAGAACAGATAGTGATCCTTGTGGGCGTAGACCCACGGCACATACTGCTGGAGCATCTCGTCGTTGAAGCTGTAGTCGCCGGAGGCGAGGATGACGCCCAGCTTTGCCGTGTATCGAGAATACGTGTCGTCTTT
>CAUWMI010000072.1:0-11345 GCA_963559755.1 uncultured Slackia sp.
ACAATCTGGCGCCCTAACCAACTAGGCCACACCCACCATGACGCGCAAGCGGATAGTATAGAGGGCTTCACCTGCAAGCGCAAGGGGTAATTTTTGAAATTTTTGGAACCGCCCTTCGGCAGCGTGTGCGCAAACGAGGCTTGCTGGTCAAACTCACAGCGCCACTGCGTGAAACAGAACGACACGGGTGCTGCCACACGCAGATGGAGTCCGCTGGTCAAATTCGCCGGCTTGTCGCCCAGCGAACACGAAATTGGCGTTCGTTGGTCAATAGTTCCGACTTGTCGTTCGATTTTCAGGAAAAATGAGGCTACGCAGGCGCGCTGCATCACTCTTCAGAGAAAGCCCTCCTGTTCATATTTGTTTTCCCTGATCAAAATCATCTATTCCTTAGAATAATCACGACACCAATCTTCGCAACGCACAATACCCCCTGCAATGAGACGACATTCTGGAAATCTTGACCAAGATTGAGCGTATTCGCGTACAAGAAACGACAAGCAAGCAAATTTGACCGCACCAAAAGACATGTCGGACAGCTAAGCGGTGTTTCGGGCAATCGACACGCTAGGCAGGGGGGTATCAAGAAAGGTGGTGCCTTCGCGGGATTCGAGCCCCGCTGGCAAAAGTCTCCGTATCAAGAAAGATGGCGCCCCCGGCGGGATTCGAACCCACAACCATCGGATTAGAAGTCCGGTGCTCTATCCATTGAGCCACGGGGGCGTAAGAAATGCGTACGTATTATAACGAAAACTGACGGAATGGCGACGCTCGTGCTCGGATTAGCTGAGCTCGAGCTCGGATTAGCCGCGCTTGTGCTTAAACTAGCAACATTCTCGCCCTTCACGCCTACGCGATATATGTCGAGCAAAGGCCCTCTCGAAGCCCAAATCGAGCCTCGTTGAGGCCTTCTCAAACCGAAGGCGCGCCGCATAGGATAACCCGGATCAAGCCACCTAGATACGGGGCGGCGCGCCGGGCGACATCCGTCAAGTCCCAGCGCTCACCATGCACACCGAACGCTAGTCGCTGAGCGCGCCGTCGGCTCGGCAGGGTTGCCATAGCTCGAGCGCAGCCGCCACAGCCGCTTCGGCGGCGGAACGCGCCGCATATGTGGGAAACCCGCGGCGTTCAAGCACGTCGACAATCTCCATCTCGAGGCTTTCCTCATCAAGCATAGAGCCATCGACCGCCGCACGAGACGAGCGCTCCCAACCCATGACGGCATCGCGCCCAGGCTCTGAGTTACAGCGCTTTGCGTACTCCTCCTCCATGGCTGCATCGAGGTGCCCGCCAGACACCGATGCGCCCTCGAACGAGCAGGAGCCACCCGCCTCGCCGAAACATGCTCCGCAGCGCACGCAATCGTCGCCGCACAGCAGAATCTCATCCATCGACGGCACGATGCCTACTCCCCGCTCGCCATCGTATGGAGCATGAGCTCGGTGGCCTGGCAGGCGTATTCGGATGCCTCGTCGGCATTCTGGGCGTAGGAGTCGAAGCCCGAAAGCGCCGGCGTGTCGGTGATGCAGCGCAGCGCGATGAAGGGAACGCCGTTGGCTGCGCACGTCTGGGCCATAGCGGCCGTCTCCATATCAACGGCAAGCGGGTTGCACGCCTCCACGATCGCATCGCGGTTGGAATCGTCCACGAAGCACTCCCCCGTCGCCGTGCGGCCGAACGCGAACGGCTTGCGCCACGCATCCAGCGCCTTGCGTGCGCCTTCGAGGAGCGTCGCATCGGCCGAGAACACCTCGCCGTCGTAATACGGGTAGGAATCGGGCAGCACGAAGCCCGGCACGTCGTGATGCACGCATTCGGCGCTCACCACGATGTCGAACAGCTCAAGCTCGTCGGTTGCAGCGCCCGCCGCGCCCGCATTGGCCACGCCCCACACGGGGTACGCATCAAGAAGCTGCTGCGCGCCCATGGCGGCGTTCACCTTGCCCACGCCCGCGCAGGCCACTACCACATTAAGCCCGCCGAGCGTGCCCTCGAAAAACGAACGCGGCCCGCGGCGCACTTCGCGACGCACCTCCATGCGACGGATGAACGGAACCGTCTCGCCCCAGGTGGCACACAGGATGCCAAAGGGGCGCCCGTCCGCGATGGCCTGGCTCATATCAGAGAGAGACAACGCAGACCCGTGCGTGCTCTTCGCATACGCATGGGCGCGTCCATCTGTAACGGCCTCCACCGCGCCCTCGTTTACGACCTCGACCACTCCTGTCGCAGTTTCTACGGCCATCATCTACCGTTCCTCCTCCTGCATCTCGCAACAAAGAAATGGGCGGATTGCGTCTCGGCAAAGCCGCCCGTGAAGAAGGGGCGAGCCGCGCCCGCCCCTTTCTAGCAGTCTAGTTCTCTTCTGCCTGCGCGCCCTCAGGCTCGAACGGCAGCGTGGGCGCGTCGTTCCACACCTCTTCGAGGCGGTAGTAGTCGCGGCCCTCAGGCTGGAACACGTGCACCACAAAATCGCCGTAGTCCAGAAGCGCCCAGAAGCCCTCCTGCGCGCCCTCGATGCCAATGGGCTTGACACCCGCCTGCTTGATTTCCTGCTCCTCGATCTCGTCGATCACGGCCTCAATCTGGCGGTTGTTCTGCGCCGTCACGATAACGAAGAAATCGGTGACGCTTACCAGCTCGCGCACGTCCTGAATGACGATGTCCACGGCCTTCTTGGAATCGGCCGCACGCGCCGCGATGAGCGCCTTCTCGGAGGAGGAAAGACCCTTGTCTTTTGCCATGTGGTTGAAAATCCTTTCTTTTGGTTCAGATCGCCCGCGCGGTGTTGCGCCATGCGGGCGTCATACGCCGCCCTGTCCTTGGTCTCCGGCCTTAGCGGGCGGCGGGTTTTTATCGCAAACGCAGAAATACCGCGCTATTCGATGGTGATGATGCGGGCGCCGTTCGGGCGAGCCTTCGGCGCGGGGGCAGACTCGGCCGATTCACCGGCCTCGTTCGCGCCCGTAGAGGAATCGCCAAGTTCAACGCTTCCATCAGGCACGGGCTCTTCCCCGGCCTCTTCCTCAGCTACTTCCTCAGCCGCTTCCCCGCTCTCATCGGCCGGCGCGCTGCCGAAGCAGCCGCCCTCGGAGGACTCGCGCTTGGCGACCCACGCGTTCCAGGTGGAAAGCGAATCAGGGTGGATGGCCTTGTCATCCTCAAGCAGGTAAATCATCGTGGCCTTGTACGTCATGTAGAAGAGCTCTTCCAGGCTCACCTTGCCCACGGCCTCGCGCAAAGGCGCCACATCGCCGAACGTACGCCCGGGCTCGATGATGTCTGCGGTGAAGATAATCATGTCCAGATCGGTCATCTCGGGGGCGGCGCAGGTGTGGCGCTCGATAGCCTGAAGCACCTCGCCCGTGAGCTCGGGGAACTCGCGCTTGAGCGAATACGGCGCGGTATAGGCGTGCAGCACGCCAGGAATGTTCTTGCGCACCGCCTTGGGCACCTTCGTGTGTTTCTTAGCGAGCTTGCGCAGCTCCTTGAACGAGAGCGCCTTATCCCAATCGTGCAGAAGACCCGCCACTGCGGCGTCGTTCTCGTTCACGCCGTAGATGCGCGCCAGCTGCTCGGCCGCCTGCGACACGCCCATCGAGTGCGCATAGCGCGAGGGCTTCACACGCGCCTGCAGGCGCTGCCTCATCTCTTCGAACCTATCTGCGTCTATCAACGCGATCAACTCCTTATCAGGCGGCATCTGCGCCGCATCATTCGCGCGCGCCCTCGCCCCATGCGACCCGCACGCCTATGCCGCACCTAACGGTACAGCCCGTGTTCTTGGATATAGTCTGCCACAACCTGGGGCACCAGGTAGCGAATGGATTTGCCCGCACGCACTTTCTCCCTTAAATCAGTGGAAGAAATCGAAAGCGCCGTCACCTCCAGCTGGCTGATGTGCATGATGGAGGCGTGCGTGCGCATGTATTTGCTGCGCGCATCGGAAATCTCGTAGCCGGGGCGTGTGACCGCCACCAAACGCGCGAGGCTCGCCACCTCCTGGGCATCACGCCATTCGAGGATGCGAAACACCGCGTCGGCGCCCGAAATGAAGAAGAGCTCGACGTTTTCGGGGTAATGCGCCCTGAGCGCGCGGAGCGTGTCTACCGTGTAGGTTTCGCCCGCTCGGTCGATCTCCAAACGGCTCACGTCAAAGTGCGGATTGTCCTGCACGGCAAGGCGCACCATGGCGAAGCGATCTTCGGCCGAAGCGAGCCTGCGCCCGCGCTTCATCCACGGGTCGCCCGCCGGCATGAACACCACGGCATCGAGGCCGCACGCCTCGCGCACCTGCTCGGCGCAGGCGAGGTGCCCTATATGGATGGGATCGAAGGTGCCGCCCATAATACCCAGACGGTACGCGCGCGAGGGGTCGTCAAACCCCAGGCTGTCGAAGCGCTCGCATATCACGGGCACCGACTGCTCGATTGGCTGCCGCTCGCCTGCCCCCGACGCAACGCATGCATCCTTCTTCTGC
Organism: uncultured Slackia sp.; assembly: GCA_963559755.1. GTDB lineage: Bacteria > Actinomycetota > Coriobacteriia > Coriobacteriales > Eggerthellaceae > Slackia. The sequence goes on from CAUWMI010000072.1 coordinate 4,484, forward strand.
AAGCTGCCCACGCTACGGACGCACCTGCCCTTGGCCTATGACCTGGTATTTATGCGTGATGAGACTCTCTGCCGCAAAGGGCCCGCGCACGTGCAGCTTCTGCGTGGAGATGCCAATTTCGGCACCCAGGCCAAAGCAGCCGCCGTCGGTGAAGCGCGTGGAGGCATTGACGTAGACCGCCGCAGCGTCCACTTCGTCCAGGAAGCGCGCAGCGGGAGTGCCGGCGGGCGCACCCTCGGCGTAATCGGGCGAGCACACGATGCACTCGGAATGCCCGGTGCCGTAGGTGTTGACGTGTTCGATGGCTTCGTCCACGCCACTTACCACATGCACCGCGATGTCCATGGACAGGTATTCCGTCGCCCAATCGTCCTCGGTCGCATCCACGAAGTGCGCAAGCACGGACTCCTCGCCCGCGATGCCCGCGGCGTCGGCCGCCTCGGCGCATGTGCGTGCCACCGCATCGCCATGGATGGTCACGCCGGCCGCCGCGAGCTCCGCGAGCATGCGCGGCAGGAAGTCGTGCGCGATTGCCTCATCCACCAGCAGCGTCTCTGCCGCGTTGCACACGCCTACGCGCTGCGTCTTGGCGTTTATCACGATGCGACGAGCCATATAGAACTCAGCGGATTCGTTCACATAGATATGGCAGTTGCCCGTGCCCGTCTCGATGACCGGCACAAGTGAGGTTTCTACGCAATGGCGGATGAGCCCCGCACCGCCGCGCGGCACGAGCACGTCGACGATGCCGCGCAGGCGCATGAGCTCGTCAGTCGCAGCGCGGTCGGTGGAATCGAGCAGGCATACGCAATCGGCGGGAAGCCCTGCCTCTTCAAGCGCATCGCGCAGGATGGCGGCGATGGCGCGATTGGAGTTGATGGCCTGCGAACCCCCGCGCAGCACGCACGCGTTGCCCGCGCGCAGGCACGCACCTGCGGCGTCTGCCGTCACATTGGGGCGCGCTTCGTATACCATGGCCACCACGCCAAGCGGCACGGGCACATGCGCGATGCGCAGCACCCCCTCAAGGCCGGGGATGGTCGCCTGGTCGATGGTGCGAACCTCAGTCTGATCAGGCCCGAAGATGTCCGGTGTGGCAGCCTGGGCCCTCAAGCCGTCAGCCATGCCCTTCACACGACCCTCGTCCAGGCGCAGACGGTCGAGCAGACCGGCCGACATCCCAGACGCCTCTCCCGCCTTCATGTCCAAAGCGTTCGCCGCCAGGATCTCATCGCTTCGCTTCTCCAGCGCAGACGCCATCGTACGAACCGCTTCGCGCAGACCGTCTTCGCTCACGCCCGTCAGCCTACGGGAGGCCTTTTTGGCCCTCAACGCTAGATTGCGAACGTCTTCCTGCATGCCCATACCAGCCCCCATCTCTCACGGATAAGTCACCGAGTGCTGGCGCCCGCCACGAGCGTACGCGCGCCATGAAGCCGGCCCTCGATGGTCCTCATATATCGTATCCCGTCATTTTGACGGTAATTTCGGCCCGAAAGACTCATTTCTACGTCAAAATGACGGGATATATCGGCGAAGCAACACCTTTGCCGCCTAGCAATCCCAAGCGCAGGTGCTCCACGGCCCTAAAGCCCCGCCGCCTGCCGCCCGCCAAGCCTGTTGCGGCTACTCGAACACGATGAGCTCGTCGCGGTGGATGGCGATGTCCTCGTCGGTGCGCACATCCTTCGCATCGCAGCGCGCCAGGCCGCGCGCAACCACGTAGCCCGACTCATCCAGCACATCCACCACGCCGCCCGCGACAAACTCGCCCTCGATGCGCGTGATGCCCACGAACAGGAGCGATTTGCCGCGCTGCGTGATGGCCTCGACGGCTCCGTCGTCCACCGTGATGCGCCCGCGCACCGCGTCACCCAGTGCTATCCACAGCTTACGCGGCGTAATCTTGTGGCGGCGTTCCTTGGCGGTGAACAGCGTGCCGATGGGCTCGTTGTCGAGCGCGTGCAGCACGGCGCTTTCGGCGCGCCCGTGGCAGATGACGAGCGGAATGCCCGCCGCCCCCAGCACGCGAGCGCTTGTGAGCTTGGTGATCATGCCGCCGCTTCCCACCGCGCTGCCCGCGCCGGTCGCGCCCTCCATGATGGCGGGCGTGATGCGGTCGACGCGCTTGATGAGCGTCGCATCGGGATGCGTCTGCGGATTGGCGGTGTACAGCCCCTCGATATCGCTCAGGATAACCACGCGGTCGGCGTCGGCGAGGCATGCCACCAGCGCCGCAAGCGTGTCGTTGTCGCCGAACTTAATCTGCTCAACCGACACGGTGTCGTTCTCGTTCACGATGGGTACCACGCCCAGCTCCACCAGGCGGTGGAACGTGTCGCGCGCATGCAGATACGCCGTGCGGTCGGCGGTATCGCGGCGGGTGAGCAGCACAAGCGAGGTCAGGATGCCATAGGGAGAAAACACCTGGTCGTAAGCCGCAAGCAGCGCGCGCATCCCCACGGATGCCGCAGCCTGCACCGTGGGCATGTGCTTGGGGCGCTCAAGCGGCATGCCCAGCGCCTCCAGGCCGCACGGGATGGATCCCGAGCTCACGATGATCACGTCCCATCCCGCCTTGCGGGCGCGGTTCACCTGATAGGCCAAATCGGCCAGGTAGGCGCGGTCGACGCGGCCCTCGCCATCGGTCAGCGTGGACGAACCCAGCTTGACCACGGCGAGGCGGCGTCCGTCGCGCGTTGCGGCTTCGCTCATCAGATATCCAGCTCCTTATAGATGTCATCATGCCCGGCAGACGATTCGAAATCGAACGCGCGGCCCACGATGCGAACCTCGTCGCCATCCACGGCACCCGCCTTGATGAGGGCTTTCTCCAGGCCCATGCGGTTGAAGCGGTGCTGCAGAAAGGCCATGGCCTCCTCGTTCTCCCAATCGGTCTGCACCACCATGCGCTCGATCAGGCCGCCCTCCACGCGGAAGATGCCGTCGGAGAGCTTGCGCACATGGAACTCCTTGTCACGCGCCTCGCGCTTGTGCTCCCACACCTGGTCGTACTGGACCTCGGCGGCCTGGCGGTCGCGCGCGGCTTCGCGCAGCTCGTGCACCTTGTCGGCCACGGCATGGATGAGCGAATCCACGCCCATGCCGGTGAGCGCGCTCACCTTGAACACGCGGGAGTTTTCCTCCACGCTGTCGTCGAACTCGTTGCCGCCCGCAGCCGCGATAGCATCGCGACGCACCTCTTCCTCGAGGCGGCGGATGGCGTCCTCGGTGCCGGGCACATCGCACTTGTTGGCCACCACGATACGCGGGCGCACGGCCAGCTCATGGGCGTAGAGCGCCAGCTCGCGATTGATGATGCGGTAGTCCTCCACCGGATCGCGCCCCTCGTAGCCGCCGGTCATATCCACCACGTGGATGATGAGGGCGGTGCGCTCGATATGGCGCAGGAACTCATGCCCCAGACCTCGACCCTCGTGCGCGCCCTCGATGAGGCCCGGTACGTCAGCCACGACAAAGTTATATTCATCACCCTTGACCACACCCAGGTTAGGCACGAGCGTGGTGAATGGATAATCGGCAATCTTGGGACGGGCGGCGCTCATGCGCGCGATCATGGAGCTTTTGCCCGCCGAGGGCACGCCCACGAGCGCAGCATCGGCCATGAGCTTCATCTCAAGCTCGATCCAGCATTCCTGCGCCGGCTCGCCCAGCTCGGCGAATGCGGGCGCACGACGCGTGGACGTGACGAAGTGGATGTTGCCGCGACCGCCCACGCCACCGCGAGCCACCACCACGCGTTCACCGTCGCGCGTCAGATCGGCGATCAGCTCGCCGGTCTCCTGGGTCTCCTCGTTGTATTCGCGCACCACGGTGCCCATGGGAACCTTCAGAATCAGGTCTTCGCCATTGGCGCCGTGCATGCGGCTGCCCTTGCCGTGCGTGCCGCGCGTGGCCTTGAAGTGGTGCTTGTAGCGGTAGTCAATCAGCGACGACACCGAGGCATCGGCCTCCAGAATCACGTTGCCGCCGTGCCCGCCGTCGCCGCCGTCGGGGCCGCCCTTAGGCACGTGGGCCTCGCGGCGGAAGCTCATGCAGCCCGCGCCGCCATCGCCGCCCTTCACATAGATACGTACTTTATCGGTGAACATACCCGTCCAATCTTTTAGGGTTGCCTTCACTACAAAATGCGAGATGCGCTTCTCGGCATGCGTGCCCGCGCAAGGCATCAGGCCTGTTGGCTTGCCCACGAGCAGCCGGAGCACAGCGCATCGGTTGCGCCGCATTATACGGCATATATGCGAAAGGGCCCGCCACATGGGCGAGCCCTTTCAACCCCTCCAATTGTGCGAGACTATTCAGCCTCGAGCGGACGAACGTGCACCTTGCGCTTCATGCCCTTGGTGAATTCGACCTTGCCCTCGCACAGTGCGAACAGCGTGTCGTCCTTGCCGCGACCCACGTTCTCACCGGGGTGGAAGTGGGTGCCGCGCTGACGCACGATGATGTTGCCAGCGATCACATGCTCGCCGCCGTACTTCTTAACGCCCAGGCGCTGACCGCGGGAATCGCGACCGTTGCGGGTAGAACCAAGACCTTTTTTATGAGCCATTTTCTGTACCTACCTTCTGAGTTATTCAGCCATCTTGGCGGAACCGACGCTCTGAATCTGAACGCGGGTCAGGTTCTGACGATGACCGCGCAGACGCTTGTAGTTCTTGCGCTTCTTGAACTTGAAGACCAGCTGCTTCTCGCCCTTGAACTGCTCGAGAACGGTAGCGACGACCTTGGTGTTGGCGGCGTCCTTCACGTCAACCTTGCCGTTGTCAACGACGCAGATGGCCTGAAGCTCGACCTGGGAACCGACTTCGGCGTCAAGCTTCTCGATGTTGAGCTTGTCGCCCGGGGCAACCTTATACTGCTTGCCACCAGTTTTCACGATTGCGTACATGAATGCTCCTTGTTTACTCGCAAGGCGATAACTTTTGACGCCGCCGTAGCAAGTCCCTACTGGGTTCGAATGCACAGCGCGCGTGTATCATCGCACTCTTCTTACGCCCCCTTTGGGCGCAACTTGATGCATGATACCAGAATCCGCTGGTAATGCAAGAGAAAGATTGAGGGATGTGAAGGCTTTCTGAGCATGCACCTCAACGCGCATCAGTCGCAACTACAAGCCAGAGCGCAAGCGTGATTGAAAGCCCTGAGCCCCTATTGTGCTATCAACCGTATCACGAGCGGCAAACCCGATTCCGCCCGCTGCTGGACATCCTGCCACCCATCGACGGAGCTGAGACCAAACCCATACGTAGTCGCGCTCTTGCCCTGCGATTCCACGGTAAGCAATGCGTTTTTTTCGAGATTCGCCAGACAATCATACAGGATGCGGTACTGAGCGTCTTCCTCGCCCTTCCAAAACTCCCTGATTAGTTGTTCGTTTTGATTCGTCCGGATAACAATGCTCCCGCGCTTAGACTCCCCCGCCTCAAGAACAAGCACTTGAACGGCTTCGTCTTGCCCCCGAGCAAGACCTATGGGGCCATGCGCTCCCACCGTAACGCACTCATCCGATTCATCCACGCAGGAAAAGTCGGCGTCAAGCCGCATCACCACTGCACCGTCTTCAATGGTGGCGCATGTCCAGAATTGCCCCGTGAGGGTTACGGAAGCGTTCTCAAGCCTGGTTGAAGCCAAAGCCCCTCGCGGCCGAAGCGTTGCAAACCCCACGCTAACCGCCACCAGACATGCTGCGGCGCCCGCAATGAAAAACCTTCTTGAAACGCACCACGATTGAAAGCCCGAGCGTTCAGAGGACGCATCTGCCGCCATGTTCTTTGCACGCTCAAGCACCGTGCGCTCAAGCGTTGCATCAGGCTCAATAGATTTATAAGCCCGCGTTAATTGCTCGAGAAACTGCTGCATGCGATCCCCCTTCCAGCATCTTTTCAAGACGTTTGCGCGCCCTATGTAACCGTGTGCGTACCGTGGTTGGGGAACATCGGCAAATGCGAGCAATCTCATCCGTCGAATATCCCTCCCCGTAATGAAGGATTATCGCCACGCGCATGTCCCGCGGAAGCAGCGCCACCACCTCCCACACACCAGTGTCGTCGGCGTCGCGCGAAACATCAGGTCCGCGTGACTCCATATCATGCGGGTCGGTTAGAAGCTCTGCCTTTCGCTTGGTGCGTCTCAGGATGTCTTTGGATTTATTCGCCGCAACGCGCAGGAGCCAATACTTCATATGGTCGGCATCCGTGAAAACCTTTTGCGTCTTCCACAGCTCCAGAAACGTTTCCTGGTATACGTCGTCCGCCGTCGGGCGTGAAAGCGCATACGACCAGGCAACACGATAGACCTGACCCCCGTATTTTTCCATGGCCAGACTCAATGCCCTCTCGTCCATCATCGTCCACCGTCGGCCGCCGCATCGGAGATGGACAGCGCCTCGGGCACAAGCGCTATCGAAATAAGCCCCGATCCGCTTGAGATGGCACGCAGATCTTTCCAGGATTCGATGCTGGTTTTGGGTTCTATGCGGTACGTGCGCACCACACCCTGATTGTCAGTGAATGCGATGGTGCCTCCGATCAATTTCTGCCAAAGCTGAAAGCGCATCTTGTGGACTTCATCCCCGTTCGATTCGCCCGCACGCATCGCCGCCGCTTCACCTGCGGAAAGAGCAACTTCGCAGCAGAGCTCAACGAGCTCACCATTATGCCACTCCGCGATACGTTCCTTCCACGCACCCATGCCCGATGTGCGCACCATCACACCACCATCGATGGAGAAGCCGCGGAAGTCTATGTCGGACTGCCCAAGGTCAAAGCGTGCTTCCGTTGCAAATGTGCACTCCTGGCCCCGCACGTCCATGCTCGCAGTATCGTTCGGCATATACAGC
>CAUWMI010000073.1:0-11265 GCA_963559755.1 uncultured Slackia sp.
AGAAGTCGAACGACGCGCTCGATGACCTGGACTTCGCATTGGACGTGGTGCAGGAGAGGCACTACTCCTACATGGCCAAGAGCAAGAAGGTACGCAACAAGATGCGCAAGCTGTCATCTGAACTATAGGAGGATCGGTGAAAATCACCATCACCAATCCGAACAACGGCAGGCGATGGAGGCTGAGGCCGTACACCAACGGCCTCTGCCTCCTCATCGAGAAGTCGCCGATCTCAAAGGTGAACCCGAAGAACGGGAAGACCGTCAAGTCGGAGTTCGTCTCATGCGACAGGTACCCGTCGACATGGGAATGCGGGCTTGAGTCCATGCTCCATCTGATGATGAACGATCCCGAGGACGGGGCCGAGCTTGAGATCGACGACCTGGCCGATGCGTCGGAGAAGCTGAACGACACATTCGAACGATGGCTTTCAAACGTGAAAGTCGAGATAGAAAGGAACTGACATGCCGGAGAACGACACCGAGAAGAACCTCGACGAGAAGATCAAGGAGAACGTCAACAAGATGTTCGGAGGCAGCAAAGTCACGAACGTCGTGTGCGGTCATTCGAGCGAGATCAAGGAGACGATCGCGAATCGCAACGAGGACATCATCAAGAACGCCGAGGAGCATGACGCCAGCGTCGCCCACATCTCCACCGAGGATGTCGACGACCTCGCGTTCCCGTTCAAGGAGCACCTCGTCTTCGCATCCGACAAAGGCATCGGGATGGTCGGGCAGATCGATCCGTCCGACCTCGTGGACCTGCTGTCCAACATCACCAAGGCGGTCCTCATCAGCTACGGGGTCGACCCGGACGACAAGGCCCAGTTCAACATGAAGGCCGCCGTCGTCATCATGCTCACCGCCGTCGACTTCATGGACGACAGCTGCATGCCGCACAAGATCGTCAACCGCTTCTCCCGCCTCATGGAGGCGATCGGGGAGCTCATCGAGGACTAGCACCTCTGCCAGGGCCATGCCACCTTCGGGTGGTGTGGCCCTTTTTTTCTTGTGGTGGCGGCGTCATCTTGCTATGGTCTCATTGTAGGCATACCGTCATGGAAAGGAGAACCGGATGGCGGGCTTTCTCAGCAAGGAGAACATAGGCCTGGAGGCCGACAGGTTGGGGGTGTCGCTCGACGGGCTGTCGTGGCCCGAGCAGCAGAAGGCGATAGCCGAGGCCAGGCGCGCCGAGAGGGAGAAGATGGCGGCGGCGGCCGAACCCGAGCCGCAGCCCGAACCCGAGCGCGAGTCCCCCATCGCCGACGACGGCCGCGAGGAGGAGATCGCCAGGCTGAGGCGCGAGCTGGCCGAAGCGAGGGAGCAGGCCAAGGCCGTGCCGCAGGTCCCCGTGGTGTGCGAGCTCGGCAAGAACGTCGTCGAGCCGACCATCGAGGATTACGACCGGGTTGTGCTCATCGCCTCCCCGGAGCAGAGGCCGACCCCGCAGCAGCCCGGCAAGTACTACGAGGAGGTCGGGACCCAGAAGATCACGACCGAGCGCAGCCTCGATGTCGGCAAGCTCAGCCCGTTCGGCCCGAACGAGAGCGGCACCAAGGTCGTCGATTACGACGTGAAGGACACTGGCCGTCCGGTGAACGCCGAGTCCACCATGCCGAAGTACAGCTGCCTGCTGACCTACAGGCCGACCAGGGACCTCTGCGCGGTCGCCGAGTTCCAGGGCCACAGGGGCTACCTGTGGACCCACCAGCGACTCCCGAACGTCAAGTCCCTGCTCCAGCAGATGGGTGTGTACGAGGAGTTCCACGAGCTGTGGGACAAGAGGCACGGCGCGAAGTTCTACCTCGGCGGACTCATCTGCGTGGACATCAGCTTCACCGACGAGACCATGCAGCGGATCGCCAGCGAGCTGCGCCGCCGCGCCAAGGCGGGCGAGGATGAGGTTCTCTAGCATGCTCAACCGGATAATGAACTATCCGGGCGAGATAGCGTACAGGAAGTCATGGTCCGAGAACGAGTGGCTCTCGATCGGCATGCACGGAAAGAAGCAGTGCCTCCTGTACCACGACGACATAGCCACATGGCCCTACTCCGTGCAGCAGGCCGACCTGTTCGCGACCGATTGGAGGACGGAAGATGGCTAATTACATCGAGGGCGGCAGGCCGGATGTCGAGAAGACACTGGCCGTGGCGTTCGACACGCCGCCCTATTTCGACTTCTACTCCACGATCGCGATGAAGTACAAGTCGTTCGAGTTCTCCGACGAGCTCACGGACACCGAGAGGATGTCCGAGTACGCGAAGGTCTACCAGCAGTTCAGGAAGTTCGTCGGTTCCAAGAAGGCCATGGTCATGGACAGGCGCGACAGCCTCGACAGCCTGCGCGCATGGTTCGAGGACCAGTTGGCCAAGTCCGACATATACCCGTCGAACAGGGTCGACATGGTCTACAACAGCCTGAAGGTCGACTGGCTGCGCCAGGTCATGGGAACGATCGACATGCTAATGGAAGAGATAAACGGAGGTTACTGATGTACATCCCGAAAAAAGACGACGAGGAGAACCTCGACGACATCGGCACCGAGGACATCGAGATCGACGAGGAGGACGCCGAGATCGACGACGAGGGCGAGGCCGGGAACGAAGAGGCCGAGGATGAAGAGGAGGAATCCGATGAGCCTGAGGATCTCGCTGCTGCTTTTAAGCGTGTGCAGGGCATGGACGAGGATGATCCTGAAAAGGCAGTGGGAGATCCAGGAGAGGACGAAGAGGACGGGGACGGTGAGCCGGAGGGACTCGAAGAAGATGATGGATACGAGGACCCAGACCCTGATCGAGGATATGCAGCTGCTGACGGCGGAGTTGATTACGGCTCTGTCAAGCAGGAGCTGATCTCCCAGCTCAACAAGTCCGCGGTCGCCAAGGCGGCTAAGGAGTTCAGGGACGCGGGCATCCGCGAGTTCCAGATGAAGGACGTGTACGAGCGCACGCCCGACGGCCGGGTGATCTACCACAACCCCGACGACCCGAATCGCCCGTTCTCCTCCCGCATGGAGGCGCAATCCTGGATCGACTCGTTCAACGGCCAGGTCAAGGCCGAGCTGAAGCGCAGGGCCCTGGAGATCAGGAACGAGGACGCGGGCTCCGTCCTGCCGTCGCTCAGGCTCATGGACTTCGCCCCGTCCTACGACGCCATGGACGACTCCGTGCGCGAGATGTTCGACGACCTGATCGAGGGTTACGAGGTCCTCGACTCGGACGGCAAGGTCATCGGCTACAGCTGCGACCTCGACAAGATGGCCGCGAAGGCCGAGCGCATGGCGTCCCGCTTCTCCCAGAACAGGCCCGCCAAGCGCAGCGCCAAGCGTGCGACGAAGACCACCGATGGCGGGTCCCGCCAGCCTTCCGTCGACATGAGGTCCCATGGCAGCGGGGGTAATGGTAAGATGAAGCGCGAACCTCAAACCCTTGAGGAGGCCATGCTGCGGCTTCGCCAGCAGAACAAGTAAAGGAGAACACGATGAACAAGTTGAAGGACATCTTCAATAACCAGAAGGCCGGCCTCGTCGCCGAACTGGAGATCGCCGTGAACGGCGCGCGTTCCTGGAAGGTGCTGCTCAACATCAAGGGCATGTACCATGACATCACGGGCGAGGACCTCGATGACTTCGACAAGGTCCTCGACGCGGCCGACAAGGTCCGCTCCATGTACGAGCGCACCCTCGGCGTCGTGAACGGCCTGACCTTCGAGGACCTGCTCCCCTCCGGCGATTCCTTCGAGAACCCGATCAACGAGATCGTCGAGTTCGCCGACCCCGAGTCCTGGGTCGACGTGTTCGAGCAGGCCCTGATGCACCATACCGCCTCCCTGGCAGGCAGCGGCATCGAGCAGATCCGCGCCCGCCTCATCTCCGAGACGGAGAAGGAGGCCAAAGACCTCTTCCCGGTCGAATAGGCTAAAGGGATCCGGTAGATTCGGCGGGGTCGAGGCGAAAGCCCCGGCCCCCCTTTTTCTTAGGAGGCGTCATGGGAAAGCCCAGGGTGTTCTACAAACCGATGAAGGTCCTGATCGTCGAGGACGGCCAGGTGAGAGACGGGTGGTACACGCAGGAGTGCGTGCCGATCGGCGACGGGTTCGCATACGACGGCGAGTGCACGCCGATATTCGACAGCGTCGACGACCTCACGGGCTGGCTCGCCGACAACGCCGAGTCGCTGCCGAAGGCCAAGGTGGAGTAGATGGCGGAGCTGGTGACCGTCCCGAAATACTACAGGCCGAGGCCGTACCAGCAGGTCTGCTGGATGCGCAGGAGGAGCGGGCGGTACAACTTCTACTTCAAGGTCTGGGCCCGGCAGCTCGGCAAGGACACCGACGACATCGAGAACGCGCTCGATTACTCGTGGCGCCACCCGGGCACCAGGACCGCCTATATCGGCCTGGATAACAAATGGGTGAACGAGAACATCTTCAACAAGTACATCGACGGCCGCAGGTTCTGGGACGACTTCCCCGCCGAGCACATCATGGTGAGGGACACCGCGAAGGAGGTCACGTTCGTCAACAACCCGGAGAACAAGGCCGAGGCGCGCATCAAGTTCATCGGGTTCCAGAACGACGCCGCGCTCATCGGATCGTCCTACGACCGCTTCGTGATCTCGGAGGCCAGCCTCTACGGCCCGAACGCCTTCCAGTTCATCGAGCCGATCTGGGAGAACAAGCTCGCCAACGGCGAGGACCTGGCCGTCTACATGAACGGCACGCCGCGAGGCGTGAACAACGTGTACACGAAGATGATCCAGAACTACACCGGCGTCATGGACCCGCTGGAGTTCCCGGGTCCCCATGATGTGCGCGGGCGCTACCGGTCCTTCGTGGACGTCGTCACCATCGAGGACGCCATGCGATGGGACGAGGACAGGCACGAATGGGTCCGCCTGTACACGCAGGACGACATCGACGCCATACACGACAAGTACATCAGGCAGGGCCTGGAGGAGCTGTTCTGGCAGGAGTTCTACTGCAAGTTCTCGACCGTCAACTCCGGCCTGGTGTACAGGGGGATCGAGAAGCTGCGCGACGAGGGGCGCTACTGCCGGTTCAACATCAACGACCGCGAGCCGGTCTACGTCGCTTTCGACATCTCCTCGAAGGGCAAGATGACCGACGCCACGGCCGGCATCGTGTTCCAGTTCATCGGCGGGCGCATGATGGTCTGCGACTACGTCGAGGAGCGCGGGCAGTCCCTAGCCCAGGTGGTCGCCACGCTGGCCCACGCCGAGTGGTGGAAGTACGTCAGGGTCGGCTTCCTGCCCTGGGACTCCGAGAGATCCGCGTCTTCGGAGACCCCGATCGAGGAGGTGACCCGCATGTTCCCATCCGTCACCTGGCACGCCCTGGACAAGGAGCGCGTCGACCGGGGTATCAACCTGGTGCGCGAGCTCATGCCGAACATGTGGATCAACTCCGACAGGTGCGCGAGGCTCAACGACGCCTTCGACGCCTACGAGTACAAGCGCCTGGAGAAGCAGGACGACTGGTCCGCGCTGCCCATCCACAACTGGGCGAGCCACGGCATGGACGCCCTGAGGTACGCCGCGATGGGCATACGCGAGATGGACTACCTGAACATCAACTCGACGGGGCGCCCGATAGAGGTGCCGACCAACTACGAGTTCTTCGGCGACTCGACGGACAGGGTCCCGTCGAAGCCGATAACCTACATGACCGAGAAGGAGAGAAGGGAGTTCCTCCATGGAAATGGAGCAGATACCTACGGATGGTTTTGACCTCCTGGAAAAAAGGGAGAGGCAGGTCCTCGACCACGACCCGAAGAAGATGCTGGTCGGCCAGGCGGAGTCGTTCCTGGCGGAGCCCGGTATCTGGGAGAACTATGAGGACGAGGCGCTCGCGAGGGCCGAGACCATGCTGAGGGACTGGATAGCCGAGATGTCCAAGATCCCCGGCTGGAAGCGGACGATCAAGCGCCGTAAGTACACGTTCTCCATGCTGTTCAACATGGTCACGGGCGAGACCTACGAGCAGAAGAAGCACGCCAAGGAGATACGCATGTGGACGAACCTGTTCCGCTACTACTCCTCCCGCGTGCAGAAGGGCGGCTCGATCAACGGCAAGACCTACGGCAAGACCATCTACGTGATCTCGCCCAAGAGGCTCAAGCGCCCTCCCTACTCCGTAAGGCTGAGGATACCCTGGATGGCCGAGCACGGCATGAGGCCCGACGAGAGGACCATGCACTGCCATGAGACCGACGTGCTCCTACCAGGGCACGCCAGGAACCCGAACACGGACGCCAACATGAGGCGCAGGAGCGAGGAGGCGAGGCGTCGCTACAATGAGCGATACAAAGACCGCAAGCACTGAGGTCGTCAAGGCGAAGCCGATGCCCACGTCCGACTCCATGGACGACTACATAGCCAACGTCTCGCTGTTCCGGACGATCGGGCAGGTCGTGGCCGGTCGCGACACCGCCGGAACGACGAGGACCTTCTTCGTCATGAACCTGTTCTTCACCGCCGTGTTCGACATGGACATCTCCCTGATCTCGGAGATCGTGAAGCGCATCGACGGGACCGCCCCCGAGAAGGGGGGTACAGATGGATGCAGCTCCATCTTCTCGGATGCGCTCAACGATGTGCTAAGCTATGAGGACGCCAGACGCCTGAAGATCTTCCCCGACGACCCGGCGATCATAGCTCTCGCGAAGGCCACCGTATGCATAGCGAACAGCGATCCCGGAATGAATATGCAGGCGAGGAAGGACAGGCAGAAGGCGGTGCAGATGATACTCGACCGCACCGAGGGCCGCCGCAACGAGCCGGCGAAGCCGACCGTGGCGATCGAGTACAAGGAGCCGGACTGGATGTCCCTGCCGAACGGAGAGAAAAATGAAGGAGAAGTTGAGGATTGACGTGGCCATGCGCCGCGTCCAGGAGGTCGTCGCCAAGGAGACCCCGATACCCGTGAGGATCGAGAGCGGGAAGGGTCTGCTCGAAGGCACGAGCTACGCCGCCTGCCCGGTCTGCGGATTCCAGGCGGACCCGTCCTGGAGCTACTGCCCCAAGTGCGGGCAGGCGATCGCATGGTGAAGGCGATCTGCGCGACGGTCATCCTGGTCCTGCTGCTCCTGCTGGCGATCCCGTACATCATCGCCGGCACGATATGCATGGCCGTCATCTGGGCGGTCGACAAGGTGAACGAGATTATCTGGAGGTAGATGGCCTTGAGCGTCAACTACTACATCAGGAAGGTCGACCCGATCGAGGTCAGGCCCGAGTTCCACATAGGCAAGAGGAGCTGCGGCTGGAAGCCGCTGTTCGAGACGTACCACTCCGATATGCCGTATACCTGCCGCATCGATGTGGGCAGGCCCTACATCGACAGGGTCTCCGACATCAAGGCGCTGGTCGAGTCCGGCGAGTGGGAGATCATCGACGAGTACGACGAGGTCGTCACGTACGAGCAGTTCATCGACCATATGGACACCGATTACGACGTGGAGACCGAGCGCAAGTCGCACATGGGAATCGGCCTCGGCGCATATTGCGGGATCGACGGCCGAGAGTACACGGATGAGGAGTTCAGCTGATGGGCATGATGGATAACATGCTGCGCATGTGCTGCGACAGCTGCAAGTTCAACAAACCCGGCAGGAAGAGCGACTGCATGATCAAGAAGGTCATGGTCTACGGAACCGCCGCGTCCGAGCAGTTCCGCACATGGTGCCAGGGGCAGACGCTCGGCGGCAATTGCAGGCAGAGGAAGCCCAGGTGATGGAGGCCATGATGGACAGGATATACATACTGCTCCTCGTGAGTGCCCTCCTGATGCTCGCGATCTGCACGAGCGATAGGGGGAATCCTCGATGAGGCCGGGCCATTACATGGGGAACGGCGGCATCCAGGCCATGGACGTGATGAAGGCGTTCATGCCGCCCGAGAGGTACGCCGGGTTCTGCCAGGGGAACATCATCAAGTACATCCTGAGGTACAAGAGGAAGAACGGCGTGCTCGATCTTGAGAAGTGCCGTGATTACCTGGACGAGCTTATAGAGACTGAGAAGAAGATCGCGAAGGGAAGCGAGGATCTATGGGACACAGCGGCATCGGCGCGGTCACGTGGCCGGCGGTAGTGACGTTCAAGGACGTCAACGTCGATAAGGAGCAGGCGATGAAGATCGTCGAGGAGGCGTGCGAGGTGCATTCCGCCTTCGAGAGATACCGCATCGCCGACGATTCCGCCAACTTCATCGAGATGGAGGGGGGGCGCATGGACATGGTCGAGGAGATCGCCGACGTCATGCAGGCGTGCTCGAACATGCTCGCCGCGCTCGGCGTGTCCGACATGCGCGACGAGATGCGCAAGTGCGCCGAGCGCAACAGGGCGAGGGGGCGCATGTAGGGTAGCGAGGGATTTTATGAGGCTTCTGATCTGGGCAGGATCAGAAGCCTTCCTCGTACAACCACCAAAGGCGGCATACTAAAGCAGAGCGTAAACAGTATTGAGAATCTTGAATGGTGCACCAAGTCGGAAAATATGCTTCATGCTTATGAATCCGGACTTGAGAAGAAGCGCACGAAAAAGGTTGTCGATCTTGATGGCGGAGAAATATACGACTCCGTCACCGATGCTGCGAGATCCACTGGAAAGATCACCGGAACTGGAAAGATCACCTTAGTATGCCAGGGCAAAAGATCACATTACAGAGGTCGACATTTCGCCTACCTTGATGATTATGAAAACGGGATGATACCCGAGTATCAAGGTAAATGGAAGAAAGGAAAGGTGAAATCGCCATGGCGGTAGATCATTCGAAAATCGGTAAGAGAAGCCGTAGGCGCGGAGCAGACGGAGAACGCGAGCTCGCGCGCATACTGCGCGGCTGGGGGTTCGACGCCCGTCGCGGCCAGCAGTTCAAGGGCGGAGGGGACTCCCCGGACGTCATCGGCCTCCCGGGCGTGCATATCGAATGCAAGCGCGTGGAGCGCCTCGTCATCGAAGACGCCATGATCCAGAGCCGCACCGACGCCGAGGGGACCGATGACATCCCCGTCGTCATGCACCGGAGGAACCGCGAGAAGTGGAAGGTCACCATGGACCTCGACGACTTCATGAACATGTACGTCGCCGCCACGCACTCGGAGGTTCCGCGGTTCCCGACCTGCGTGCTTCACAAGGAGTCCGGTATAGCGTAGAATCTATTCGAGCGAGTTGTTCCCAACGACACTCCCATGAGAAACCCGCCTGCCCTTCTTTCTCCGTTCGGCAGGCGGGTTTTTCATGTATGATGTCAGTCATGGTCATACGCCGGTTTACGGGAGACAGGGACCGCAACCCTGGGCCGGCGGGTACGCAATAAACCTGAGCCACGGCAAGACGGTGAGCGGGGGACGCCCGGTTCCACCGGGATGGCAGGCTGACAACTGTGGGAGGCATCGAGCTCCGGCTTGGTGCCTCCCTCCCTTTTACGGGATTATGGCGTCCTTGAGGTTGTTGTAGTCCCTGATCTGGTGCCTATCGAGACCGGTCCCGTGGGGACCCTTGACCTGCGCCCAGGTGTCCAGGCCGTACACGAGGCCGATCTTGGCGGACTGCGAGTAGGTCTTCTGGAGGATCTGGAACATCCTGAAGCGGGCGGGGCCGGACATCTGGATGCGGTAGGTGCGGACGATCATGCCGACGCGCACCCATTCCTGATGGTTCTCCTGGAGCTTGTCGTGCCTCATGTCCCGTTTCACATGGAACTCCCGGCCGTAGTAATCCGTGCCGGTCACGTCGATCTCCAGGTCCCCGATGAAGTAATCGAAATCGAACTCCAGCTGCTCAAGCCAAACCGACTCGTTCGGCGGCTGCCTGGCGGACAGCTCTCCCGTCATGAGGAGCACGTCGCCGAAGTTCGGCTTGGTGTCCTCCTTCGGCATGGTGCACGGGATCATGGCGATCTTGTCCGGCGTGATGACGCCGAGGCCCTCCCAGTGGTCCTGGGAGTCGATCGACATGACGTGCAGGATGCGGGCGGCGGTGTCGTAGGTGTACGTCCACCACGCCTTGGCGGAGATGTCGTAGCACAGGATGACGTTGTCCAGCTCGTTGCCGTCGGGCTCGGCCAGCACCAGGTAGATGATGCCGTCGATGTACACCAGGCGGGCGTTGTTCAGCCTGTTGCCCAGGCGGTCGGTGAAGATCGGCTTGAGCTGGTCTGACACGTAGCCGACGCGGAGCTGGTTGTTGTACTCCATGGCGTGCGTGGTCAGCGCCAGGCCGTAGCGGCTCACCGCGTACAGGCCGTCGTCGAACACGCCGCAGCCCCAGCGGGAGTTGCAGCCCACGACGTTGCTGACCTCCTCGGTCATGTAGCCCTTCGAGGTCATCTCGTTCGTGACACTCACGTTGGTCTCCAGGAGGTTGAAGCGCTTGACCTGCCCGGTGTTCGGGTTGCCGCACATGATCGTGACGATCGAGGACGCGGAGTAGGTCTTGTGCTTCAGGACGTTGGAGATCGTGATGCCGGTGCCGGGCTCGATGTCGACGAACGCGCCGCCGACGCCTCGGGCCACCGACAGCTCGTTGCCCGGGTTGCCGCCGATGTACAGGCGGTACTCCAGGTCGCCGCCCCAGAAGTACAGGCGGCCGTCGATGTGCGTCATGTATTTCGCGTTGACGCCCTTGGTCGTGTTCTCCGTCGGGATCTCCAGGCTGACGTTGGTCCACTGGCTCGTGTCGGCCAGCGCGCCCAGCCACGCGTAGCGCCACGCGCCGCCATCGGTCAGGTTCACATGGCCGGCGAAGGCGAACTCGGTGTTGTCGTCCATGGTGAAGTAGATGTCGACGCCCGTGATGTCGTAGCCGGACGGGGCCGTGCCGGAGACCTCCATGTACTGCGCGGCGGACCATTCCACCGGTGACGCGGACACCGTCTTGACGGCGATCGGGGAGCCCATCGTCGACCCGAAGATGTTCGTGTACACGTAGCAGACCTGGATGCGGGACACCGTGCCGTCCGTGAGCGAGCCCTTGTTCGCGAGCGTCGGGGCGGCCGTTGGCTCCGGGACGAGGCGGTAGCTCCTCACGCCCTGGTCCGTCATGGTCGCCAGGTTGCCCACGAAGCACTCGCTCTCATCGGAGAAGCAGATGAGCTTGGAGGCGTAGTACCCGACCTCCGTCCACACCTTGCCCGTCTTGGACCCGTCCGGGTCCCTCACGGGTATCTGGGTCCATGAGGACGGGTCGTCCCCGAGCCTATGCACGCGGAGCGAGCCGTCTGAGAAGGCGCATATCTGGTTG
>CAUWMI010000074.1:0-11012 GCA_963559755.1 uncultured Slackia sp.
GTTCTCGAGGATGTTGCGTTTGTGGGTCGCGACACCCTGCTTTCGGTTGCCAAAACCACGGGGCCGTTGTTTGGCGCGTCCGCCCGTGAATCGGTGCTCGACTGGCAGAGCGCCGCGAATATCGCAAGGGCGGCAATCATGATGCAGGAAGTGGCGAACGGCTCAAAGCCGCCCCTCGTCTTGAAGGCCGGAATCGGGCCCGATGAGTCCGGCGCATGCCTGGTGGGAAAAACGAGCGTACAGAGTGCTTTGACGGGTGAGGAGTTTCTCATGTATGCCGTCTCGTTCGCCGTTGATGCGGAGCGGGCGGGCGGATACGTGGCCATGCTGCCCAGGCTTCCGTGGTTCAAGAAATTCTCCGGCTCAGGCTGCTTCGACTATCTTTTCGTCAATATTGACCACGAGGGCGGAAGAGCGTTTCTGTCGGTTGTGCTGCTGTCGTTCACCCGGGAGATAGCACCTGAGGATTTTGCCGCCATGCTTCTCTGTTACTGCGATGGCGAGGAAGCGGCCCGCTCGGTTTTGGGCAGCTTGCGCGACGGGAGTGCGCTTTCAGGGGCGTTCCTGGATGCGGGCGATGTGCTCGGCCTGCTTGCGAACGGCGGCGAGCTTTTTGTGCGCGAAGAGGAGATTGACGAAGGCGATAGGCCGAAACTGGCGCGCCTCGTTCAGGGCATCGTGTCGCTGCATGTTCAGGGGGCGACGGTCGACCTGTTTCGATCGGACGAGACGACGGGCTTTTTGGCGTTCAATTCGGCACTTGCGTTTCTGTGGTACGACTTCGCCCGCAAGCTCGGTCAGGTTCGCGTGGGGTATTGCCAGCAATGCGGTCGGCCGTTTTCCCTTTCGGGGCATCGCGGCATTCCGAAGAGGTTCTGCAGCGAGGCGTGCAAGACTAAGGCGAAAAACGAACGGCAGCGGTCGGCCAACGAGCGCCTGCGCAGGCGGTTCCTGGAAGGTGAGTCGGTGGAGGACGTCGCGCGTGCATGCTATCCGAAAGATGCAGGTGGCGTTGCACGGGAGAAGGTTCTTCGGTCGCTGCGCCAATGGGTTGAGCTGCGTCATAAGGTAGAGGACGAGTTAGCGCACGATGGCGGTCTGCTCGTGCAGCGTTGCATCGATGAGGGCGTGTATACCGCTGAAGAGGTCGAATCCCGCAGGAAAGTTGTCGCTCGGAAGCAAAGAAAGCGTCGCACATAGGGGCGTTACTAGTGGGTCACAGGCGGGCTCCGCGAAAAAATGCCTCTACATTACGGTTTTGCGGGCGCCCGCAGAGCAGACGTTCGCATCGCATACCTGCGAACTGGCAAAACGCGAGCTTGCCCCCATGGTCTATTCGGAACCTCCGCGCAAAACCGTGATGTAGGGGCGTTTTTTGCATCTGACGCTCACGACGGAGCGGTGGCGTATACTGCTTCACCAATGTGAATTGGGATAATGCATCGGAGCACACGCACGAAAGGCACATTTATGCTTACTATTGGCTGCCATCTTTCCTCGTCCAAGGGCTTTCTTGCTATGGGCAAAACCGCTCAGTCTATCGGCGCCACAACCTTCGCGTTCTTCACGCGTAACCCGCGCGGCGGATCGGCCAAGGCTATCGACCCCGAGGATGCGGCCGAGCTGCGTTCGTTTTTGCAGGTCGAGGGCTTCGGCAAACTGGTGGCGCACGCGCCGTACACGCTCAACCCCTGTTCGGACAAGGAGCACGCGCGCCAATTTGCGCGCGAGGCCATGGCGGATGACCTGGTGCGCATGGAGTATCTGCCCGGCAACTATTACAACTTTCACCCCGGTAGCCATGTGAAGCAGGGCGCAGACGTGGGCATCGAGATGATTGCCGGCCTGCTCAACGAGGTGTTGGCGCCGAAGCAGTCGACCACCGTGCTGCTGGAGACTATGGCCGGCAAAGGCACTGAGGTGGGCGGGCGTTTCGAGGAGTTGGCCGCCATCGTCGAGCGCGTGGAGCTTTCCGATCATGTGGGCGTGTGCCTGGACACCTGCCACGTGCACGACGCGGGCTACGACATCGTGAACAATCTGGATGGCGTGCTGGAGGAGTTCGACCGCGTGATCGGCATCGAGCGCCTGCGTGCCATCCATATCAACGACAGCAGGAATCCGTGCGGCGCGCATAAAGATCGCCACGAGACCATCGGCAGCGGGTTCATTGGGCTGGAGGCGTTCGGTCGCATTGTGCGCCATCCGCAGCTGCGCGACTTGCCGTTCATCCTGGAAACGCCCAACGAGCTGCCCGGTTATGCGGCCGAGATCGAGCTGCTGCGCGGTCTGGCAGAGCGGTAGTACGGGGACGTAGCGCGTCGGCGCTGAAATCGAGCTGCTGCGTGGCCTTACCGGCTAATTTGACACCGGCTTTACAAACGGGTTTTCCGGCGGCGCTATACTGCTTGACGTATGCCTTCACCTGGGGCGCGCAGCCTGCTGGCGGCTCTGCTTGGGATTATCCGAGCGAGCTGCTGGAGCACGTTGTGCCGCTGGGCTGATGGCGCATAATATATCCCAGGGGACCGGACGGATTGCATCTATGAAATATGGAGTCATCGACGTTGGATCGAACACGGTGCGCCTGTGCGTGTACGACGTGTCGGCTGACGGCAAAAAGTTCAAGACCATCGTGAACCGCAAGATCACGGCAGGTTTGGCATCGTACGTCGAAGGCGGAGCGCTTTCGGATAAGGGCATCGAAGTTGCCATCGAAAGCGTGCGTCGCTGCCTCAAGCGCGCGGCGTTGCTCGACGTGGCGCGCGTTGACGTGTTCGCTACCGCCGTGTTGCGCAACATCTCCAACAGCGCCGAGGCGGTGTCCGCGGTGGAGAAGGGCGCCGGCTGCAGCATCGCGCTGCTCTCCGACGAGGATGAGGCGCATCTGGGATTTGTGGGCGCGTGCCACGAGGATGTGCTGGACAACGGTGTGCTGGTGGATATCGGCGGCGGATCGGCCGAGGTCACGCTGGTGGCGGCGGGCAATGACGTGATGCGTGCGAGCCTGCCCATCGGATCGCTTTCTTCGTACAAGAAGCATGTGGCTGACATTCTGCCTACGCCGCAGGAGGCGGAGGCTATCAAGCGCGATACCGCTGCGCTGCTGGATGCCGAGCCCAGTGGCATCGTGGAGCATCGCGTGAAGAAGCTCTTCGGCGTGGGCGGCAGCATTCGCGCCATCGCGGAGACGAATGCGCTGCTGCGCCCCGAGGCGTCGTACAGCGACATCTCGCGCGCCGATGCCGAGGCGCTGGCGGTGGATGTGACCGAGAATCGTCGCGCGTTCATCGATGCCGTGCTGCACACCTCGCCTGAGCGTCTGCACACCATCTCGTGCGGCCTTGCCGTGCTGCTGGAGATTTTCGAGCGCTTCGATGCGCAGACCCTCCACGTGTGCGAGAACGGTGTGCGCGAAGGTTTCCTGATCGAGCGCATGCTGGGTGGCGGCTCGGCAAGGGTTGCGGGCCGGTCGGCGGCCAAAAAGCCTGCGACGGCTGAGGCGGCGAAAAAGTCTGTGGCAAAGAAGGCTCCCGCGGCCAAAAAGCCCGTCACGCGATAGAAGCAGGGCTCATCGTATGGATGGCAGAATCCGACGATACCCACAATACAGAAACCCGTCGCACAAGAGCGGCGGGCATATAAAGGAAAAGGCCCCGCAGGGCCTTTTCCTTTTGGAGATATGAATGAGGGGAATGAGTGTTCCAGTTGCGGGATTGATTACCCTTCGATGGAAATGAGCTTCTTGGTCTCTTCCGGGGCGGGCAGCTCCTTCTTGGGAACGGTGATCTTCAGGATGCCGTCCTCGAACTTCGCGCGGATGTCGTCCTCGGAAATCTCATCGCCCACATAGAAGCTACGGCTGCAGCTGCCGGTGAAGCGCTCCTTGCGCAGGTAGGTGCCGTCCTCGGACTTGTCCTCGGTCGAGCTTTCGGTGGAGGCGTTCACGGTCAGGTAGCCATCCTTGAGCTCGGCGTGGACGTTTTCCTTCTTGAAGCCCGGCAGGTCAATCTCAAGCTCGTAGGCCTTGTCGGTTTCCTTGATGTCGGTCTTCATCATCGTGGGAACAGGCTGCTTCTGCGGGCGACCACCAAAGAAGCCCAGGTCAAACGGATCGCTCAAAAAGTCACTAAAGAAATCGTTGCTACGGCGAGCAGGTACCAGCATCATTGTCATCTCCTGTCTTGCGGGGCTCTCGAGGAGGCTTGGCATTGCCCTTGGCGGAAGGGGAGCGCTTCGGGCTTTCTGCTTTGGCCTCTGTCTTGAACCTCCGCATCTCTTTTGCTTACGATTTGCAGTATAGGAGCTTTTTAGCACTCTGCAAGCGAGAGTGCTAATTCAGTACCGTTCTGTAACTTTTGGCACATGCTGGCCGCGATTGATGCTGATGGTGGGCGTTTCGGTGTGAAGGCTGTCAAGAAAGGGCGAACTGTCCGACTAAATCAAAATCGAAGAGAAACGTGATTCGTCCTGCAATTTCTGAATCCAGAGGGCACTTCGCTATGGTAAAGTGTTCCGCACGTGAAACCTGGGGCCGGCGAGGCTTCGGGGCAGGGCACTGAAGTGCGACGCAAGGTTGAAACAAAAGCGTCGGGCAGAAGCAAGGTGCCAAAGAGGGCAAGACGAAAGGGCGATCGCGATGGGCATCAACCTCACACGCATCTCCGCGAACCCCGCTAGGGGTTGGTGGTGGCGTTGCTCGCACGCGGTCGGTCGATCGTGAGCTTCGTCACGCACCTGAATCAAGGCTGACATGGCTCTCGGTTTCGACCGAGGGCCTTTTTGTTGCCAGTCGCAACCGCGTGCGAGCCTAAGCGACGTGGGGTGCCAATGAGGTAGCCGACCCTCGCGAGGCAGCGGGTGCGCGAGGCTGCATGGGAAGTGGCAGATGCGCAAATCCGACTCCTCCGTGGGCGCCCAGCCCGCAGCTTGCGGGCGGCATGCTGAATGAAAAGCGCTGCGATTTTGGGGCGCTTTGAGATAGAAAGAGAGAAGCAATGGCAGAAAACGCTTCGGGCGGTGCCGGGCAGGGCGGAAAAGCCCGTGACACGTTTACCGGCAAGACCGCCTTCATCATATCGTGCATCGGATCGGCCGTAGGCCTGAGCGGCATCTGGCTGTTCCCGTACCGCGTGTCCGAGATGGGCGGCGCGGCGTATCTGATTCCGTATCTGATTTTCGTGGTGCTGCTGGGGCTTACCGGCGTCATCGGCGAGATGGCGTTCGGGCGCGCGATGGGCACCGGCCCCATGGGAGCGTTCGCCAAGGCGCTGGAGATGCGCGGCGTGAAACACGGCTCCACCATCGGCAAGGTGCTCGGTTTCGTGCCCACGGTTGCGGCGCTGGGTATCGCCATCGGATACACGGTTGTCCTGGGATGGTTTCTAAAGTATACCGTTGCCGCTCTTACGGGCTCGCTGCTGAACGTGCCCGATGTGGGCGTCTACTTCGGCGAGCTCGCCACCGACTTCGGTAGCATCGGGTGGCATGTGGCGGCGCTCGCGCTCACGCTGGCGGTCATGCTTGCCGGCATCTCCAAGGGCATTGAGCGTCTGAACAAGGTCATGATGCCGCTGTTCTTCGTGCTCATCGTGATCATCGGCATCCGCGTGGCCACGCTGCCGGGCGCGTTCGCGGGCTACGAGTACCTGCTGGTGCCACGCTGGGAGGCGCTGGCCGACCCCAAGACCTGGGTGTACGCGCTTGGCCAGGCGTTCTTCGGACTTTCGCTCGCGGGCGGCGGCACGCTCGTGTACGGCAGCTACCTGAAGAAGGACGTGGATGTGGTGTCCGCCGCCAAGAACGTGGTGGTGTTCTCCACCATCGCGGCGCTGCTCTCGGCGCTCGTGGTGGTGCCCGCCGTGTTCGCTTTCGGCATCGACACGCAGTCCGGCCCGCCGCTGCTGTTCATCGCGCTGCCGCAGGTGTTCCAGCAGATGCCCATGGGCGGCGTGTTCTGCTTCCTGTTCTTCCTGGCCGTGGTGTGCGCTGCCATCACCAGCCTGGTGAACCTGTTCGAGCCGCCAATCGAGGCGCTGCAAGAGCAGGCTCATCTGCCGCGTTGGGCCGCCGTGCTGATCACCGCCGTGGTGGCGCTTGCCGTGGGCGTGTTCATCGAGAGCGGCGACGCGGTGAGCAACTGGATGGATGCCGTTTCCATCTACGCAATGCCGGTGGGTGCGCTGATGGCCGCCATCATGTTCTTCTGGGTGTGCCCGAAGGGCTTCGCCAAGGCGCAGGCCCAGCTTGGGCGCGAGAAGAAGATCGGCGCGTGGTTCGAGCCCATGACCAAGTACCTGTTTGTGGGCATTACCGCCGCGGTCATCGTGCTGGGCATCTTCTTCGGCGGCATTGGATAAGACATCGCTCTGTTATTTGCATGCGTTAGAATCGACCCGTCGCAAAAGCGGCGGGTCGTTTGGTTGAAGGGGGATTGCATGGCGGGCGCGACGATTATCATAGACGAGCAGGCGTGCATCGGGTGCGGCGAATGCGTGGAGGATTGCTTTCCGGGCACGATGCATCTGAATACGGATGGGGTAGCGGAATGCCTGGTCCCGTGTTTGGAATGCGGCCATTGCGTGGCGATTTGCCCGCAGAACGCGGTGCGCATCAAGGGGCTTGATATGGCCGAGGTCGAGCCGTGCGATGGCGTTGCGCTCGATCCCGCGCGGGTCCTGCATGCAATCAAGGCGCGTCGGAGCATTCGTGATTTCCAAGATCGTCCCCTTTCCAATGAGGTGCTGCATACCATGCTCGAAGCGGGGCGCTACACGCCTACGGCGCGCAATGCCCAGGGTACGAGCTTTGTCGTGATTCAGCGGGAAATGTCGGAATTTCGCTCGCTTCTGTGGCGCGAGATGCCCCGCGTGGTACAGGCAATCGAAGAGGACGCGCCCGCTTACGCACGAAAGTTCGAGGGGTTTATTCGGGCGTACGAACAGGAGGGCAAAGACCCTCTGCTGTTCAATGCGCCTGCGTTCGTTCTTGTTGCGACCGATAACATGTGGGATGCGGGTCTTGCGGCGGCCAACATGGAAATGGTTGCCGTTGCGAGTGGCGCAGGCGTGCTGCACAGTGGCTATCTGAAGCGCATCATAAGCACGAGCTACGAGCTGTCGAATTGGCTGGGATTAGGCGACGCGTCGCCGGCGTGCTGCATGCTGGCGGGCTACCCTGCGGTTGCCTATGCTCGCACCGCTCCGCGTAAACCCGGGAAGTTTTCAGTACGATAGCCGTCCAAAACAGTTCTTGCCGCGACATCCGGCTGTTTGCTGCGGTTTTACGTGAGCTTCACCTAAGCGGCGCACCGATTTCGCCAGAGGCTTACCCGTCTTTGTTCCATCTTGTGCGAATGCTTTACATCGCGTTTCTATCCTTTCATCCGCTTGGGCATTGAGCCTTGCGGCTTGCGTGCCCGAAATATTGGGAGATGCAGAAGGGATGGAACCGATGGAGAAACCCCAGGGAGAGGCGCAGCCATCGCAGGCTTGGCCTTTGTGCGGGCGCGGCGGTGTGGCGGGCCTTTCGGGCACGCGTGCGGCGGCAGTCGGCCGCAAAGCCGCATGCCTGCTGGTTTCGACGCTTTTGACGGTAAGCCTTATGCCCGCTGCCGGGCTTGCCCCGCAGGCGCAGGCTGCCGAGAATGCCGCAAGCGCGTCTCAGTCCGCGCAGGCCATGACGCAGGAGCGCATCGACGAGGCCAACAACGCCTACAACAACGCCGCGACGAACCTCACGTTCATCACCATGTCGGATACCGAATTCGGCGGCAACGCAACCGATGACAAGACCGCTCAGGAGGTTGCCTACGAGGCAAAAGTGGGGGACTACCGCACCATCGCCGAATGGGCAAGCGCCAAGGGCTTTGACATTCAGGCCGTGGTGGACAACGGAGACGTCATTGGCGCAAACGAGGCCGAGTACTATGCGCACCTCGATGGCGACAGCACCAAGCCTGCCGACTGGTATCGTGCGGTTGAGCAGACATTTTCTGAGAACTTCGGCGACGCGTACATGATGTTCACGCAGGGCAACCACGATATCGCCGATCTCATGGGCGACGTGTTCGATGAAAAGCACGCCAACGACGAAAAGTGGGTATACCCCAACGACGACACCGACAACGTCGGTAACTGGCATGTGAACATCAACGGCTACGACTTCATCGGCCTTGACTACAACGGGTCAACCACGTTCGGATACGGCGGCCAGCAGAGCGGCTACCAGGACTTCCTGCGCGCCACGCTCGAGGAAATCTCGTCGGCGCCCGATTACGATCCCGGCAAGCCTATCTTTGTGAACGTCCACAGCGGATACGCCGGCACCTCCCTGGGCGGGCCGTTCCACGGCACTTATGACACCGTCGGCCCCGACCTGCAAAACATTCTGGCAGATTACCCGCAGGTGCTGGTCGGCTCGGCTCACACGCACTTCTCCGTGGAGCCCGAGACGAGCATCTACCAGAAGGATTTCACGTTCTACGAGAACGGCTCGATGAACTACATCTACCAGGATGTGCCGGGCGACTTCTTGGGCGGCGGCTACTTCGACGGCGACCAGGGCTCCCAGGGCGAAAACGAGAAGACCTGCAACTTCGTCTCCATCCTGGAGGACGGCTCTACGGTGATTCGCCGCTTCGACGTGACGCACGAGCGCTGGATTGGCATGCCGTGGGTCATTGACACCACGCAGGGCACCGCAGGGTTCAACTACACCGACGACCAGCGCTCGACCGTTGCCCCCTGGTGGGAGGAAGGCGCGATGCTCACCGCGGCAAACGTGACCGAAACCTCGGCGACCATCGGCTTTGATCAGGCGGCGGACGACCAACTGGTGAACTACTACGAAATCAGCATCGCTGATGCGCTGGGTAATCCGGTGCAGTTCACGGTGAACCAGGTGCCCGACTGGGGCGGCAACGACACGGAATCGTTCACGGGTTCGTTCAAGGCGTATTCGCGCTGGTACATGGAACCCAATACGATGGGCTTCGACCTGACCGGCCTTGAGCCCGCCACCACCTACACCGTTACGGTGCGCGCCTATGACGACTTCCAAAACGAGAGCGCCGAGCCGCTGGTGGGCACGTTCCGCACGGCGGGCGAGCTCACCTTCCCGGAGTTCCCCGAGGAAAGCACCCCCGTGGAGGGCATCGAAGAGGGCCAGTACTTTGACATGTCGTTCGAGGGCGACTTGTCCGATGCGATTTCAGGGGCTACGGGCACGGCAAACGGTTCGGTTGAGTTTGTGGACAGCTACAGCGAGCAGGCCGGTCAGGCGGTTCGTATTGCTTCGGGCGCCAGCAACTACGTCGACCTGGGCAACAGGGATGAGTGGAACCTGGGCACCGACAAAGACATTACGATCAACTTCTGGATCAACGTGGAATCGTGCGGCGGATACTCGGCGTTCATCAGCAACAAGGATTGGAGCAACTGGTGGCGCAAAGGTATCAATGTGGGCCCGCAGAGCAGCGATACCACCAAGGTCGAGTTCACGTTGGGCGACGATGTGAGCGGCGGCGGAGCATACTGCACGGGCGACGTGCCCAACTATGTGGGCGCGTGGCACATGATGACCGTCTCGGTTGACCGCGAAAACCAGCTTGCTCGTACGTATTTCGACGGCGAGCTGAAGCAGACTACCGACATAAGCAGCATCGGCGACATGACCAGCAATCTGAACATGTATTTGGGCGTCGATGCGGGCCGCGCTTACGGCAACACGACGTTTGCCATGGACGACCTTGATATGTGGGACCGTCCCTTGTCTGACGAAGAGGTTTCGTCGCTGTTCGCAAGCGCCGATGCGACGGCCGCTCAGCGCGAGGCGCTGGATGATGCGCTGAAGTACGCGATGGATCTGAAGGCTCAGATCGAAGTTGGCGAAGAGAGCGGTCGCGTGTACGATGACGAGCTGACCGCTGCCCTTGATGCCGCAATCAATGGCGCGCAGGACGTGGCCGACGATGCGATTCGGGAGGCGTTCGATGCGTTGAAGACCGCCGTTGTGGCGGTGGAATCGCAGCCGGTTGTGTACGCGGTTGAATCCACCGGGGAAAACGGCGTTGTTGCGGCGGCATCTGCTACGGTTGAAGAGGGTTCCGACGCGGTGTTCGCGCTCGCCCCGAACGAGGGCTACCAGATCGAAGGCTCCGACATCAGCGTGACGGCTGGGCTCGAGTACGAGGTTTCCGGTGCCCAGCTGATCGTTCACAACGTCACGGGCCCCGTGCAGGTGCATGTGTCGTTCGCCAAGATCAGCGACCAGGGCGGCGACAATCCCGGTGGTGGCAACCAGGGTGGCGACAACCAGGGCGATGGCGACCAGGGTGGTGATAATCCCGGCAGCGGTGACCAGGGCGATGGTGACCAGGGTGGTCAGAATCCCGGCGACGGCGCCGGTCAGGGTGACGGAAACGGCTCAGGCAATGGCAGCGGCAGCGATACCGGAAACGGAAGCGACCCCTCCGACAACGGCCAGACGTCTTCCGGCCAGGACAACGGCGGGGTATTCGCCAAGACGAATGACGGGATGTTGCAGGTAGTCGTTGCCTTGTGCGGAGTATTGGCGGCGGCAGCGACCGGATTGGTGATCGCCTGGCGCAAGCTTCGCAGATTCTAAAACCGTATAACGCCCAAAGATTAGCGCAGACAATACGATGGCTGGCCCCAGGCGAACGCCCTACTCCCCGGATCAAGGAGTGGTGGCGTTCCAAAGGGGCCGGTCTTGTTGCGCTATGGGCTAGCTTTGTTGCGGTGCGCGTTCGCTTATGGCGGGCGCGCCTTTGCATGTGCCGCGCGGGCTATTTTGGGTTCGCTTCAATTTACATACTTGTGACACGCTTTATTGCTTTGCTGCGCTAAAGTATGCGCATTCGTTTTCGAGTTTTCAGAAAGGAGCGCCGGAGCATGACTCGCATCGCCAACACGCTGGTATTCCACAATGAAACCGTCATGAATTGGTGGTGGCGCGGTGTTGTAACGATCGGTCGATCGCGGGCTCTGCGC
>CAUWMI010000075.1:0-11007 GCA_963559755.1 uncultured Slackia sp.
CCCCCGACGTACTGATTCGTAGTCAGTCCCTCTATCCAGCTGAGGTAACGGCGCAGCTCTCAAATGCAGCTCGGTTATAATAACGCCGCCCGCGTGGCGATGCAAGAACTTTTTTCAAGTTTCCGAAAAGTTTTTTGCGGGCCCCGTTTCCGCCTGCTTGCGGGCACCCGCTTCTACGTGCCCCATTCGTTCTGCCCCGAATCGTCCGCACGCCCTACCTCGGATCCTGATCACCCGCGCACTCCACCTCGACTCCAAATCACCCGCATGTCCCACCTTGGCCCCAGGTCACCTCAATAGCCTGCCAGGGTTCAAAACTCAATAAAATTGCAGCTGAGTTGCAAATAGGACGAGTTTTGAACCCTTCGCCTTTGAAGAACCACAATCTCTTACATGTTGAGCAATCCTGACCTGGGAAAACGCTGGCGCTCGATAGCGAAGATGCTCAGAATCGCCAGACAAGGGTTCAAAACTCGCCCTATTTGCAAATCCGACTTCAAAACAAGGAAGTTTTGAACCCTGATTTGAACCCTGGAACACGAAAAGGCAGGAGCGGTCACTCCATCGGATATGCGATGCCCTTAGATGTACCGCGGGCCGCGAATCTGGCCACTCGCCTGAGCACGCAGGCGCTCGAGCTCCGCCTTCGGGGTAACAAACAGCGAGCCATCAGGGTTGAACCGCGGGCAAATCACCTCGGTGATGCAGTAATTAGCCTTTGCAAAGTAATTGACCCCGGTATCAAGATCAACAACGATACCGTGATCCCTCGACTCAACCAGGTTGCCTTTATTGGGGTCCTTATACATGCACAGTACGTTCATCATCTAGCACCTCCTCAATTGACCCCGCGCGCGCTTGCGGCGTTCCTCTTCTTCTCTGCGCTTTTGCACGGCCGCGCGCGAATCCAGCCTATAGCCCCGGAGAGTGTCACGACCGCCGTCGGGCTTCTCATTGTACACTTCGACCACGTCGCAATTCAGACGCTGCGCAAGATCGTAAGCGAGCCGTTCAGGATTCGACGGAGAGGCGAAGCCGTGGTCAGCGAACCGATAGCGTATACAGTCAAAGCTGCTCATTCCGGGCTCGACAATTTTCATCTCCTCCGACATAAGATAGGCGTAGACAAAAAGACATTCTACGTTAATCAGATTCTTGCGGATGGTGTCCACAATATCGTCCACCAAGAGCTTGCGGTTTCGTTCTACCTCAGCATTTCTTTCTCGGACGTCTTCAAGCATCCTACTGAATAAACCCATGGAGGCCCCCTTCTGACTCTTACCTCGTTCTTGCCCCGAGCGCCGTTCTCTTCCTTTGGCATGCGCTCGGTTTTCTGGTGCCCGCACTGCGCCCCAGCGCGTATCGCCAACCCTTAGCGCCTGTGTTTTCCCTGCGCGTCGCGCTTTTTTGATGGTTGCCATGATAAGGGTTTTTCCGCTTCCGCCCAGCTCCGGGGTGTTTTGCGCAAAGCGAGAGCACCGTTTATTCCGCCCCGCTTGTTGCACGCCTGCGTTAGAATGGCGAACGTTGCGCGTGAAACAAAACGATAGACCACCGCCCAACGATTGTGACGTTGACTGCTCGATCGAATGAGCGGCGGGCGCCATCAATAGCGCACGCAACCCAAGGCGCGCCTCCCGCTCCGCAGGTTGATTCGCGGGTCACAGCGCGGGAAACGCAAAACAAAGCAAGGCGCACAAACGCCACCCGAAGGAAGGATCCCATGACCGGCACCATCTCAACATGGCTCGTGAAACCGCAGCCTCGCCTTGGGGCGGCGGGCCTCATCATTCTGCTGGTTATCTCCTCGGTCATCACGCCGCTTTCGCTGGACATATATACGCCAGCGGTGCCGCACATGGCGGAATATTTCGGCACCGATGCCGGCATGGTGAACATGACGCTTGTGGGGTATTACTTCTTCTTCGCGCTCGGCATGCTCGTGTTTGGCCCGATGAGCGACAAGTTTGGGCGCCGTCCCGTGCTGCTGCTGGGCATCGTGCTATACGTCGTGGGGTCGGCGGCGTGCGCAGCGTCCATGAGCATCGAGTTTCTGATTGCCGCACGCATCATCGAGGCACTGGGCGCGGGATCCATCAGCGCCGTATGCACTGCCGCGGTTAAGGATTCGTTCGAGGTGAAGCAGCGCGAGCGCATCCTCTCCATTATCCAGGTACTGTTTGTGGTGGGGCCCGCCGCAGCGCCCGTCATCGGAGCCGGCGTGCTGGCGATTGCCGACTGGCGCATGACGTTCTGGATCCTCACCGTGGTGGGTGCGGTGTGCTTGGTGCTGGCGTTTCTCTTCCAGGAGACGCTTGACGCGAACGACCGCTACACCGGCGGCATCGCACAAACTATCGGGCAGCTTGCCGTAGTGGGCAAAAATCCGGGATTCATAGCGTTTCTCCTGATAACGAGCCTGTTCGAAGTCGGATTCATGGGCTATATCGCGGTAGGCTCTTACATCTACGTGGATTTCTTCGCCGTGGGGGAAGCGGGGTACAGCGCGTTCTTCGCGGTGGCCGCCATCGTAACCGCTGCCGGCCCGCTCATCTGGATTGCCGTGTCACGCCGCGTTTCGGTGCGGCGATTCACCACCATCATGATCGCGCTTGCGGTGCTCACGGGTGTGGCCGAGATGCTCATCGGCGGTACGAGCCCCTATGCGTTCTGCATCATCTTCATCGTGTTCGCGCTGGCGGAGTCATGCACGCGCCCGTATAGCATGAACATCCTGCTGGAGCAGAATGCGCACGATGCCGGCAGCGCATCGGCACTCATGAATTGCATCCGCACCTGCATCGGCAGCTTCGGCATGGTGCTGGCAGCTT
Source organism: uncultured Slackia sp. (assembly GCA_963559755.1). GTDB lineage: Bacteria > Actinomycetota > Coriobacteriia > Coriobacteriales > Eggerthellaceae > Slackia. Next base: position 2,832 of record CAUWMI010000075.1, read on the forward strand.
TGCCGTGGCCCACCTACGTGTTCGGCGTAGGTGCGCTCATGGCGGGATTCATGCTCGTGAGTCTCGTAGGGTGGATTGCCCTCCTGCGCAGCCGCATCCCGCTGGTATGCGTGAAAGACGAAGCTCCAGTCAAGCCGCTCTAGAACCGGCACCCATTCAATAAGACCGGTATCACGTCGCGTAACAAAGGAGTATCATCTGCCGCATGATGAATGGGGCACCCGCGTGCATGGGTGCCTAGCTTTGAGGAGGCGTAATCATGTGGTGCAAGAGGATTCTTTTGGCGTATGACGGATCGGCGGCTTCGAAGAACGCGCTCAAATTGGCGGTCGACGTGGCCAAACAGGATCAGAATATCGAAATCCTCGCGGCGCACATTCTCAAGGTGTACGGCGCGGGCGCGGCACAGGACAGCATCATCCGCCAGGCCGAGGCGCTGGCCGACGACCTCGAGAAGCAGCTGGCACAGGTATCCAATCCCACCCGCGTGGAGCTTTTGCGCGGCGATTCACCCGCCGACCTGCTCCTTTCCTGCGCGCGCGACAACGAATGCGACCTGATTGTCATGGGCAGCCGCGGCGTGGGAGGCACCAAGGGCTACCTGGGCAGCGTGAGCTACGCCGTGGTGCAGCGCTCGGAGAAATGCGCGGTCCTCATCGCCAAAGAAGGGATGCACGCATAGATCATGGCACAAGACGACGCACATACGAAACCCAAGCCTAAGCTCTGGACGCGCGACTTCATCATCGGCGCGGGCATCAATTTCCTCATCATGGCGAATTACTTCGCGCTCATGGTAATCACAGCCGACTACGCGATGGAGGAATACGGCGCGCCGGCCTCGTTCGCAGGCCTGGTGGCGAGCATCTTCATCGTGGGCGCTCTCATCGCGCGCCTGGTGGGCGGCGGCATTCTGGATTCCATCGGCCGCCGGCGGATGCTGATTGTTGCCGTGGTGGCCGAGGTTGCGATGTCGGCACTGTACTTCCTTGAGCTGGGAGTTGCGTTCCTGTTTGTCATCCGCATCCTGCACGGCATATCGTACGGCGCGGCATCCATCGCCGTAAGCACCATCGTGACCTCCATCATTCCCGAGGAATGCAAGGGCGAGGGCGTGGGCTACTTCATGCTCAGCAACACACTGGGCACCGCCATCGGGCCGTTCATGGGCATGGCCATTTCGCAGGCTGTGGGCATGCACGGGTTGTTCGCGGTATGCCTGATTATCGCGCTCATCTGCCTGGTGAGCCTCCTTTGGTTCAGGCCTCCGCGCGAGGAGCGCAAGCCGTTCACGGGCGGCGCGGCACACCTGCGTGATTTCATCGAGCCCACGGCCGTCCCCATCGGCATCGTGGCGTGCCTCGTGTTCTTCGGATACGCAAGCATTCTGACGTTTCTCTCGTCGTACGCCGAGCAGGCGGGCATCCAGACGGCGGCGAGCTTCTTCTTTGTGGCATACGCGATTACGATGTTCGTATCGCGCCTGTTCACGGGGAAGATTTTCGACCGACGCGGGGCCAATGTGGTCATGATTCCGGCCTTCGTGCTGGCGATTGCGGGCATGGCCGCGGTGGGGCTCGCCTTCAACGGCGCGATTCTGCTGCTGGGCGCGGCGCTGCTGGGCGCGGGCATTGGCACGCTGCAGTCGTGCGGCCTGACCATCGCGCTGCAGAAGGCATCAGTGCGACGCATCAGCCTGGCGAATTCCACCTACTACGTGCTGATGGACGGCGGCGTGGGCCTGGGTCCGGTGCTGCTAGGCGCATTCGTGCCGATGGTCGGATACGGCGGCGTGTACCTCGCGATGGCAGGACTCATGGGCGTGGCGATGGTGTTCTACCTTGTGGTTATCGCGAAAGGCCAGGTCAAGAAGAGGCGTGCTTAGCGCGGCATCTGGGGTCAACTGTCGCGCGCGGTAATTCGCGGTCATCAACCGCGCCGCCGCGCGCCGCGCGCCATACTCGCGTCAGCAATTCCCCACATACACATGGGCGAGATGCCGACGCGCTACATCCGCCAAATGATGAACGGTTTGCACCGGCGTGGCGGCGCGATCAGTCATGCGCCATTGGGGAAAGAACCGCGTAACGTGATAGGTCAGCGCCTCCTGGGCGCGGCCGCTATCGAGACTGGCAAGCCAGCTGGCCGCCGCATCTATCTCCGCATCGGAATCGTTCATACCCGGCACGATGAGCGTGGTCACCTCAAGATGGCAAGACGGATCGGCGGCGAGGCGCTCGATGGTACCTTTCACACATCCGAGCGCTCCAGGGCCCGCCCCGCATGCGTCGTAGAACGCATCCGTGAACCCTTTGAGGTCAATGTTTGCCGCATCGATAAGGCCCTTGAGCTCATCGAGCACGTGCGCAGTGGCGCATCCATTCGACACGAGTACATTCACCAGGCCCCTCTCATGGGCGAGCTGCGCGCAATCGCGAACGTATTCCCAGCTCACAAGCGGCTCGTTATAGGTATAGGCGATGCCTGCCACATGAGAATCGCGCGACCGCGCTTCGCACGTAACCGACACGAGCTCCTCGGGCGCAACGAAGCGCCACGGAATGTCATCCGACCCGGCTTGCGAGATCTCGGCGTTCTGACAAAACGGGCACCGCAAATTGCACCCATAGCTGCCCACCGACACCACATAGGTACCAGGCATGAAACGCGCTAGCGGCTTCTTCTCAATTGGGTCAAGCGCAAGCGACGTCAGGCGGCCATAGTTTTCGGGCACGATGCACCCGCCCTCGTTGATGCGCGCACGACACATGCCACGCGCACCCTCCGCAAGGCGGCAGTGATGCGGGCACGTATCGCAAACGATGCGGTTTTGTTCCTCCACCATGAGAACCCCTTATACACGCGCGCCGTGACGAGCGACCGATTACGATGGCTGAAGCGACCCACGTCAATCAGCGCATACAAATCAACAGCCTCCCGGGAGCCGAAGCAGAGCCACGACCCCCAGCTTCACACATGTCGCGTTACCGTGAACCGCTGATAGGTCACGTCTGGCTCGGTCGGGTCGATGCCGCCCTTTTGCGCGGCAATGCGCACCTGCTCCTCGACCGTATCCACTCCATCGAGGTCGGGCAGCAACAGACCGCGCCGCCCGCCGCAGCTCACAATCACGCCGTAACGCTTGGGGTCGAGTTCTTCCGGCCCCGCAATATCCTCCGGCTCAGACAGAACGTCCACGTCATACACCAATTCATCAAGTTCGGCCGCCTCAACGGGATTGAAGCGCGGGTCGCGGCATCCAGCCGAAATCGCGTTGGCGCAAATCTCCTCCGCCAAGGAATCGCACGTGGGCACAATGGTCCCGATGCACCCGCGCAAATGGCCGTCCTTCTTGAGCGAAACGAACGCACCGGAGCGCGTGCTGAAAAGTTCAGAAGGCAAGGCCGCAGCCAGATTGCTCGGCAGATCGCGCGCGGGGTCGACCCGCTTCCCATCACGCACGAACCGTTCAAGCGAGAATCGCGCAAGCCTCACCCAAGGGCTTTCACCCGCACGGCGGCGCGTCATATCGTCGAGGCACCACGCTTCGTACGCGTCGCCGAACGCCCGCGTGGGGTCGGACCCCGCCGGCCCGGTTGGTGTGAATGCTGCCACACCGTAGCCCACGCCAAACGGCCCTTCGTACGAAAGTAATTCCGCAGTGATGGGCGTGCAGTCAAGCGCACCGGCCATAATCTGGAACGAGCACAATCCACATTCGGCGGCGCGCTCGCACATACCGGGGTCGGCGGTAAGCAGAGCGAGGAAATCGCCGGCCTCGAACGCCCGGCAGGCATAGTCGTCGAACATGGGTCCGTCAGAGGCAAAACCGTAAGGCCCATCCTCGGTCAGCTTGTGCGAAAGGTCGCCCGACGCGATATACACCACGCGGCGGTTGAGCCCCTCGGACACCTTCTGCACGAGCATCCCCAGACGATAGTGCTCGAGCGGGGAAAGGCCCGAAAGCCCGATGCGCACCACGCGATATGCGGGAGGCTTCGCACCCGCGGCCTGCGCACGCTCATATGCATCCTGCACGAAATGAAGCGGCACCAACACGCCCCAGTCGAGATCAGGGGTGCGTTCGCCCGCGGTTCCCGCCGACACGCCCTCGGCATCGGCAGCATTGCACAACGCGCGCACGAATTCGACGTCGTACGTTACCGTGCTGCCATCGTGCGCGTCACCAAACTGGGCAAACGTTCCCGAAGCACCCGGACCGCCCGAAATATGCAGGTAATCAAGATAGGCCGTGGAATGCGGGCTTGAAATGACGATGGTTTCAGGCGCAAGCGCGGCAATGCGTCGACCAACCTCGCGATATGCCTCGACGGTGGCAGCGATCCCCGCCTCGCGGCCATGGCCCACACCAGGCACGATCAGAGGCGGATGAGGAACGGCGAAAGCAGCAACAACAGACATGACAGTCATCTCCTCTGCACCTTAAGGCTCGCAGCATGCGAGATATCAGCCGTGGCCAGCACGCATGCGTCAAGGCGCAGCGTGGGGCGTGCGGCGCAAGACGGGATCCTGCGATAACGGAAAACCCATCACCCCAGGTGTACCACAACAAGCGCCTCCATGAAAGACGGCACCTTGCGACAAACATTCCCTTCATGGGTGTGGACTTGTACCCGCCTTCGTTAAATGTTATATATCATATATAACATTTAACGTTTCATCTCGAGAAGGAGCCGCCATGATCCTTCGCATAGACCAGATGTCGCCCGACCCCGTGTACCTCCAGATTCGCGACCAGATCGTCGCCGCCATCGCGCGCGGCGAGCTGCTGCCGGCCGACAGGCTGCCCAGCGTGCGCGCACTCGCGAGCGACTTGGGAATCAACCTGCACACGGTGAACAAAGCGTACGCCGTGCTGCGCGACGAGGGGTATCTTCTCATGCGCGGCCGCGCGGGCGCTGTTGTTGCCGATTTCCAACAAGCGGCGAGCCCCGAGAAGAAAGCCGCCAGCGCCGAGAAGCTCGCCGCCAGCCTTTACCAACTCGCTCTTGAGCATTGCGCCCAGGGCGGCACCGAAGCGGATTTCCTGAAAGAAGCGAAACTGCAGGCAGACCGAGCATTCGCCGACCCCGGCGTGGCGGGCACCCGTCGCGATATGCGCGTGCTGGGCCTCTATGCCGAGGGAAATCCTCTCGGAGAAGCGGGTGCCCATGAGACGCGTGATGCATCCGCCGCCAATGGCACCGCGCCGCAAGGAGCGTGAGAGCATGATCGCCTCCGCAACCATCGGCGTGCTCGCGTCGCTCACGCTCGCTACGGGCTTGCTCCTTGCGTTCACGCCCTACCTCATGCGTCGCAACGAGTGCTTTGCCGTCACCGTCCCCGCGGCAGCGCAGAGTGATCCGCGCCTCATCGTGCTCAAAAAGCGCTACGCGATAGCCATGATCGTCGTGACCGGCGTCGCAACCGTCGCCTCGTTCATAGCCGGCATTCTTATGGTCCAAGGATCCGACCAAGCGAACGGCGGGCCCGCGGCTATCGGCCTCGTCTTGGTATGCGCCGCCATCCTTATCCCCGTCATCATTTCTTTCGCACTCATGCTGGCCAACCGCCGCAAAGTCATGCGAATCAAGCGCGAAGAGGGATGGATGGCGCAAACGCAGCAATCCGCTGCGGCCATTGGCGAAACCGATCTGCCGAGCGCGGTGCCCTTCGCCTGGAACTTGCTCTACGTTCCCGTCATTCTCGGGACGCTCGCCCTGGGGCTGGTGCTTTACCCCTCGATGCCCGACATGATTCCCATGCATGCCGATTTCGCGGGCAACGTGAACAGGTGGGAGCCCAAAACTATCAGCACCGTCTTCGGGTTTCCGATTGCCCTCGAGATGTTCATGGCGGCGTGTTTCATGCTGAGCCACTGGATGATTCTGCGGTCGAAACGGCCGAGCGACCCCGGAGCGCCAGCAACCTCGGCTCTCGCGTATGGCATGTTCGCCCGCGCGCAGAGCGTATACTTGCTCGTGATGGGCGTGCTTGTGAGCGGCGGCATCGGCATTCTGTTCATGCTTTCCTCCGCCGGAATCGTGAGCCTGGGGCAGGCGGGCGTTGCCATCATGATTCTCTGCATCCCCGTGGTCATCGGAGCCATCGCGCTTTCGGTGGTGTACGGCCAGGCAGGCTCGCGCATGTTTACGCGGATGCGTGAAAGCGCCACCTTGCTCGCCGACGAGGACGAGCATTGGAAGCTCGGCATCTTCTACTTCAATCCGAACGACGCAAGCATCATCGTGCCCGAGCGGTTCGGCATCGGATGGACGATGAACTTCGCACGCCCCGCCGCCTGGGTAATCATCCTTGCCGTGCCCGTGTTCACTATCGCGTTTATCGCAATAGTGGGTATGATCCTATAAAACCCCAGTTCATACACCCTGTAAAAGACTTTTGGCAAGGCGATTTCGCCCCGCGAGCCGCTATGTCAAAGCCATTTGGTGGTAAAGTTCTCCGCAATCCGGCACATTTCCGACCAGAAGGGATTGCACGTGGAAATCGCACGGCACATCAAGGATCACCGCGCTCGGCTGGGCATGTCCCAGGAGCAGCTGGCGGAGGCGATCTTCGTCTCGCGCCAGACGATCTCCAATTGGGAGACCGACCGCACCTATCCCGATGTGCAAAGCCTGCTGCTCCTGAGCAATCTCTTTGAGGTAAGCGTCGATTCGCTGATCAAAGGAGATGTTGAGGAAATGAAGTCGGTTATCACTGAAGAAGCCAAGCGCATGAACAAGCTCGCCATGGTCATGGTCACATGCGGAGCCGCCGCGGTCATCTGGGCCGTCGTAACCGCACTGATGGATCTGAGTTGGCCGGTGATTCTGGCGCCCGCCATCGTGATATTCATCCCCGCTGCGGTAGCGGCCGGCATGGCGGAAAAGATCAAGCACGACAATCAGCTGTTCACTTATAAATCCATCGAGGCGTTCATGCGCGGCGAGGACCCCGAGGTGATGAGGGTCGAGAACCAAAGGGCCGGAAGAGCCTGGTGGGGCAAGCTCATAGCGAAGACCGTCGCGGGAATCGTCATCGGATTCTGCTGCGGCTGGGGTCTCATCAGCATCATTCAGAAGCTAGTGGGGTAGATTCGTACAAGCGGACGAACACGTTTACTCTCCCGGCTTACTAAGTCGGTCAAACTGAACGCATGCCCGTTTCTTTCAAGCAACCCATTCACATGGGCCCAACAAAGAAAGCCCATGCAACCCCATCGTCGCCCAGCCGGTCAGCGCGCGGACCGGCCGCGATAGAACCACAATGCAAACTCTCATAGAAGGAGAAAATGATGAGCGATCGTTTTGTTGAAGTGTACTCTCAGGGCGTCACCAACGTGCGCAAGGTGGTCGTAGACACCCAGACCGGCGTGAACTACCTGCTCGTGTCCTCCAGCATGACAAGCGGCTGCGGCGTGTCGGTTATGCTGAACGCGGATGGCAAGCCTCTTGTCACTCAATTGGACGAGAACGATCAGGTGGTAATGGGGCAGCTGTTGAATCGCTAAGGATTTACGCCGATTGCCCGTCCAATGCGCTATAATCTTTCCTCGCCGTTAATCGGCAAGCGAATGCGGGTGTGGCCAAGTGGTAAGGCAAAAGCTTCCCAAGCTTTCATTCGCGGGTTCGAGTCCCGTCACCCGCTCCATAGGAGTTTTAGAGCCCATACGTCGCGCGTGGGCTTTTTTATTGCAACAAAGCATAGGGGCTCGAACCGATGAGGTGGAATCACGTAAAGAAAACAGCGCGGTGCGCCATTCGTGAAATCGCCCCAAAGAAAAAGAAAGCCCGCTCGGTGGCGGGCTTTCGGGATGGCTTGGAGCCGTTGCTACTTGGTGGAGCCGATGCGGCACATGGTGGTTCCGCAGTCAGGGCACTTGCCCTTTGTGATGGGCTTGCCGTTCTTCGTGACGCTCTCGACGGGGTCCTGCATGACCTTCTTCGCCTTGCACTTCACGCAATACGCCTCGATAGCCATTCTTACCTCCAATGTCATACGGGGCATCGCCCCATTTCACCGGCAGTGTACGCCGTTTTCCAACGCGGACAATGATACCCTATTCCGCCCCCTCCCCCTATGGAATTTGCGTTGAAGGAACAAAGCACGTAGAGACCCCACGTAAAAGAGCCCCTAAAGTAGTTGCGCCAGCCCGAAGGCCGGCGCAACGTTG